>JAFOBJ010000039.1 GCA_017381865.1 Bacteroidales bacterium | reverse complement strand
CTCATAACGTCGGCGTGGTCACCGAAGATTGACAATGCTTGAGCTGCCAAAGCACGAGCTGAAACATGGAAAACGCCAGGAAGCAATTCACCTGCTATTTTATACATATTAGGAATCATCAACAAGAGACCTTGTGATGCTGTATATGTGGTGGTTAAAGCACCAGCTTGTAATGAGCCGTGAACAGCACCAGCAGCACCAGCTTCTGATTGCATTTCAACGACTTTAACATTTTCTCCGAAGATATTTTTTCTGCCTGCGGCACTCCATTCGTCAACATATTCTGCCATTGGTGATGATGGTGTAATAGGATAAATCGCAGCAACTTCACTGAACATATAAGAAACGTGAGCTGCAGCGCAGTTACCATCACATGTCATAAATTTTTTTTCTGCCATAATGTTTAACTTTTTAGATATAATTAGTTGAACTAAGTTTCACTTTTTTAACACGCAAATTTAATTTTTTTTTATACACGAAAAGCAAAAACTGAATTATTTATTTAACAAAAAAGCGGAACGAATCCGCTTTCTATATAAAACTTCAAATGATGAATTGTTTTATGACAAATGAAATTTATTTTTGATTAATGTTGATGGTTGCAACCTTCATGTTGATGTTGGTGTTGATGATTGCATTCTGCTTTAACTTCGCAATTTTGTGCTTTTTCGCAAGCTTGAGCCTTTTCACATGGTTTGTCGCAAGGTTTGTCGCATTTTTGTTCACAGGCTTGAGCTTTATCACAAGGTTTATCACAAGGCTTGTCACATTTTTGTTCACAAGCTTGGGCTTTTTCGCAAGGTTTATCACAAGGTTTGTCACATTTTTGTTCACAAGCTTGAGCCTTTTCACATGGTTTATCGCAAGGTTTGTCGCATTTTTGTTCACATTTTTGATCAGCTTTGTTGCATTTTGCACCTTGTTGATTGTTGTTACAGCAACTTGCTAATAATACTGTAACTAATCCTAATACTAAAAAGAGTTTTTTCATAGTTTTTCAAATTTAAGTTTTAAAATACCCAACAAAGATAATGCGTTTTTTCAAAAAAGTCAATAGTCAAAAGTCAATGGTCAACAGTTTTTTTTAAAACCACTCCTAATTCCTAACTGAATCAATAGGGAATCTATAAAACACCATTTCGTAGCTTGTTGTGTCGACTTCTCTTTCTTCTACATAAAAACCGATTGTCTTGTCTGGCAAAACGCACATTGAAGAATATGCTGAGAATCTTGGAACCATGATTTTTCCTTCGTTCCATGTCTTGCCTTCGTCGTTGGAAATGTATATTGCCACATCGCGGCGTGAGTTGCCAGTTGGGAGACTATGTAATAATGTGTTTTCGTCATATCGTATGATGTCGCCGTTGCAGGCAGGACCGACGAGGTCGTCCCAGACGTAATGTGTTTCGTTCCATGTGACGCCGCCGTCGTGAGATATGTTATACCATCTTTTGCCAGAAGTGCGGATACTCATCAATATGTCGCCATTGTTGAGTTCTACGACTTTAGCTTCGTCGCCGCCGATAGAAGCGCGTTCTGAAACGTTCCATGTCGCGCCGTTGTCGTCGGAATAAACAACGTAATTATTTGCTGAAAAAGCTGAAGTTTCTCTTACGCAAGCGACGAACATGATTCTGCCGTTGGAAGTTAGAAGTCCGTTGCCAGAAGCGCAGAACGAAGCGCGCCATTTTCTTCTTATGCTGTCGTCGCATTCGTGACCGAAGATAAAATGTGTGATGTCTTCAGGTTCGGTCCAAGTGCGTCCGTTGTCGTAACTTATTGATTTGTATGTTCTGTTTGGATTTGATGGCGTCGAGTTCCAGAAGCCTTGTCCTCCGACGAAGATGGCGATGAGTCCGTTGTCGTCGTTGGTATGAGCCACAGCGCAGTCGCCGTAACCTTCCATATATCCGAAGCCTTTTGCGATGGTGTAAGGCTCGCTCCATGTCAATCCGCCATCGGTGCTGTAGTTGCAGATTACGTCGATGTCTTCTGGCAAGTCGGTCTCGTTTTCTTTGCGCTTGTCGGTGAAGATGACTAGGCTGCCGTCTTTTGCGGTTATCAATGTTGGAATACGATAATATTTCGAATCATAATCGCCAGGACGATAAACCACAGTACGAGTGTAACCGTTGAAATTATCTTTTTTATCGCAAGAAGATAAAAATGAGATGAGGATTAATAGAGGTAATAAGAGTTTTTTCATGATTGATTTAAAAGACAATAATTTTGTTATGTATTTTTATTCTATGATTTTCCTTAAAGGAGTTAGCCTTAATAACTTAGATGTGTATAAGCTAAATATGAAAATCATAGTGATGACTGCAGGAATAGTTATGATATGATTGCAGAGGTTTCTGAAAATATCATGATTGAAAATCAATATAAATATAGGGTGGAGCAGATATATCCCAAATAAGTCTTTTCTGATGTAGTTAATGAATTTTATCTTTTTCAAGGAAATGCCATTTGATTTTTCTTTAATGAACACAAATAATGCAGTTGAAGCTAATATGGTATGAGGGCTTAGATATTCAAAAAATATAAGGTCGGTTTGTTTAGAATGTAAGGAAGATAATATGCATCCTGCAACAGTTATGACTAGTCCTAAAATACCTAGTATGTAGATTGTTTTTATCTGTCTTTTAGATAATGTATAAGTGGAAATGAAATGTCCTAAAAGGAAATATCCAGAAAATCCAATGATGATATTTATGCTGAAAAGTTCGCTTATTTGTGGTATTTCATTGATGAATATGAAACTTCCAGAGATGTAGATAAACCAGATTGTTAGGCAATAAAGCGTAATTTTTTTGTCTGTTGATATTTTTCTTAGGACAGGGATGAGAAAATATATTCCTATCATCATTGGCAGAAACCAAAGGTGATAATGCGGTGTCAATGTGAGGGCAAATGTGTTGTCGAAGACGAAATGCCATGCTGTTACCAGGACAGAATAGAAAATCCACCAAGATAGGTAAGCAACTAGTAAACGTAAAATATTTTTAGTGATAATGTCTTTATGTGATATTTGTTTTGAAGGGTTAAGAAACAATGTTCCGCTGATCATGACAAAAATTGGAACAGACCAACGGACGAGACCATCAAAAATTACTGATAAATACCAATTGTATGAAGCTAAGTTTGAATAAATTTCTTTGCTTGAGACATGAATACAAATTACCCCCAAGGTGGCGATAATTCTCAAAGAGTCTAAATAATGTACTCGTGAGGTAAATTCATAATTCATAATTCACAATGCATAATTATAAGTTAATAGTTAATAGTTTATAGTTAATAGTTCAGTGTCAGTGTCAGAGTTCAGAGTCAGAGTTCAGAGTCAGAGTTCAGAGTCAGTGTTCAAAATTTACTCTTTCGCTTCAATAATGTAAATCACTTCGTTGTCGCGTTTCATCATATATTTTTCGCGAGCTATGCGTTCCATTAAAGCAGAGTCTTTATGAAGATTGTCTAAAACTTCTTGTTGGTTTTTTATTTCAGTTTCGTAATATTCTATTTGGTTTTTAGCTTTTTTCAATTTCTTGAAATTTTTTAGCTGAAAGAATAAGTTGTATTGGTCTACAAAAATTATTATCACCGCAAATATCAGTGTTGCAATGATATATTTATTGTTAAATTTCTTTAAGATTTCTTTGAATATCATGATGGTAATTTTTTGCAAAGATACATTTTTTTATTTAGGAATTGGAAGTTTGTAGTCAGGAGTTATTTTAAAAAAAATCTGTCGCCCGTTGTCCATTATCCGTAGACTTTTATTATCTTTGCATTAACTAAAATTACTATGGAAAGAACTAACTATGACATAATAGATTGTCTGCATCGTGGAGATGTTTTGAATCGAGAAGAGTGGATGGTTTTACTTTCTTCGTTAAACACAGATGAGCGAGAATATCTTCGTTCCAAAGCCCAGGAAGTCGCTGTCGCTCATTATGGCAAGGGCGTTTTTGTCAGAGCCCTTCTTGAGATAAGTTCCTATTGTAAAAATAATTGTTATTACTGCGGTATCCGTGCTTCAAACAGAAATGCGCAGCGTTATCGTTTGACGAAAGAAGAAATTATGGAATGTTGCAAGGAAGCCGACAGGCTCGGGTTCAACACTTTCGTTATGCAAGGCGGCGAAGACCCTCGCCAAACCGACGAATGGGTGACCGACGTGGTGAAAACGATACGAGCCGCTTATCCTGACAAGGCGATTACCTTATCTGTCGGCGAGCGCAGCGCGGAGGCGTACACGGCCTTCAAGGAAGCGGGAGCGAACAGGTTTCTATTACGCCATGAGACACGCAACGATGAGCATTACTCGCAGCTGCATCCAGAGATGATGAGTTCGGCAAATAGGAGAGAGTGCCTCTTCAATTTAAAACGCCTCGGCTTTCAAACGGGCAGCGGCATGATGATAGGAAGCCCTGGACAGACCGACGAACATCTCTATGAAGACATACGTTTCCTGGAAGAACTGCAGCCGCAGATGATTGGCATCGGGCCTTTCCTTCCAGCTACCGACACTCCTTTCGAGAAGCAGAATCCAGGCAGCGCCGACAAGACAATACTCATGCTTTCACTTTTGAGACTGCGTTTCCCTAATGTGTTGCTTCCTGCCACCACCGCACTCGCGACATTGTGTCCCGACGGAATGGAACGCGCCATACTCGCAGGAGCTAACGTGGTGATGCCTAACATATCTCCAGTGGAACAACGCAAGAAATATTCAATATACGACAATAAAAAAAGCACCGGCGCCGAATCGGCACAGCAGATGCAACAATTAGAAGACAGACTTAATGCCATTGGCTATCATATCAGTTATGCCAGAGGGGATTTTAAGAATTAACAATTAAGAATGAATAATCAATAAAACAACATATCATGTATAATATCAAATCACAGATAGCAGAGGAATTCATCAGCGATTCCGAGATTCGCGAAACGATGGCTTATGCCCGCGAAAACAGCAATAATATTGAATTAGTCAAATCTATACTTCAAAAAGCTCGTGAATGTAAAGGCATCTCTCACAGAGAAGCTGCTCTTCTTCTTGAATGCAACGACCAAGAAATCATCAACGAGATTTACGACATCGCTCGTGAGATAAAACATAAATTCTATGGCAACAGAATTGTGATGTTTGCTCCGCTTTATCTCTCTAACTATTGCGTAAACGGCTGTGTATATTGTCCTTATCATCTTAAAAACAAGAACATACGTCGTAAGAAATTATCACAAGAAGAAATCCGTCAGGAAGTCATCGCTTTGCAAGATATGGGTCACAAACGTCTCGCTCTCGAAGCTGGCGAACATCCAGTGGAAAATCCTATCGAATATATCTTGGAAAGTATCAAGACTATCTATAGCATAAAACATAAGAATGGCGCAATCCGTCGTGTCAACGTCAATATCGCTGCAACGACAGTCGAGAATTATCAGAAGTTACGCGATGCTGGTATCGGAACTTACATCTTGTTCCAAGAGACATACAACAAAGAAAATTACGAGGCTTTGCATCCAACAGGACCAAAGAGCAACTACGCTTACCACACTGAGGCTATGGACCGTGCAATGCAAGGGGGTATTGATGATGTCGGCATCGGCGTTTTGTTCGGATTGGAGACATATCGTTACGACTTCGTCGGATTGCTTATGCACGCCGAACACCTCGAAGCTACTTACGGCGTTGGTCCTCATACTATTAGCGTTCCAAGATTATGTATGGCAGACGATATCGACACTGCAGATTTCAAGAATGCAGTGCCAGACGATATTTTCTACAGAATCGTCGCTATCATAAGAATCGCTGTTCCTTATACTGGTATGATTATCTCTACTCGTGAAAGTGAGAAGAGCCGCGCTCGCCTCTTGGAACTCGGTATCTCTCAAATCAGCGGAGGCTCGCGCACTAGTGTCGGCGGTTATGTCGTTCCTGAAACAGAAAGCGAAAACTCAGCACAATTCGATGTCGCCGACCATCGTACTCTCGATGAAGTCGTCGGTTGGCTCCTCGACCTCGACCATATCCCAAGCTTCTGCACAGCATGTTACCGCGAGGGAAGAACAGGCGACCGTTTCATGTCGCTGCTCAAGAGCGGACAAATCGCAAACTGTTGTCTGCCAAACGCCTTGATTACATTGAAAGAATATACCAACGACTACGCTTCTCCAGAAGTGAAAGAAAAAGCTAAGGCGATGATACAACGTTTGTTACAAACGATTCCAAATGAAAAAGCCCGCGCAACAGCAGCGAAATATTTGGACGCAATCGACCACGGCGAAAGAGATTTTAGATTTTAATAAAAATGTAGAGACGTCACTCTGTGGCGTCTCAATTTATAAATTGTAAATTGTAAAAATGCAACGTTCAAACCGTTATCATATAGGAATCTTCGGCAGACGTAATGCCGGAAAATCGACATTGTTAAACGCACTCACAGGTCAGGATGTGTCTATCGTTTCTGATGTGGCTGGAACGACAACCGACACCGTCTGGAAAAATATAGAGTTGCCAGGCATAGGAGCTACTGTCATAGCCGACACCGCTGGCTTCGACGACATAGGTGAACTCGGAAATATGCGCAATGAAAGAACAAAACGCGCATCACAGCAAGTCGATATGGCGATAATACTCGTCACAGGAAAACCCGACGACGCATCTTTCGAAATAGAATGGCGCGACTTCTTCAAGAAAGCCGAAATTCCAACGATATTCGTCTTGACTAAATGTGATGCTGACACTGACACTGACACTGACTCTGATGCTTGGTCTCATATTTTAGGACAAGAGGTGTTGCCGATTTCAGCATTGAATGGAAAAGGAATAGATGTCTTGTTGGCTAAGATGGCATCGCTTTATAGTAAAGACGACAATCTCGACGACATAACATATTCTTTAGTTAAAGCTGGCGACGTGGTTGTACTTGTTATGCCGCAAGACGCTTCGGCTCCAAAGGGAAGACTTATTCAGCCTCAGGTGGTTACATTAAGAAACCTTCTCGACAAGCACGCACTTGCTTTGTGTTGCGCTCCTGAAGAACTTCCGCAGATGCTGGAAAATCTCAAGACTCCGCCTGCATTGATAATCACCGACTCTCAGGTGTTTGCTCAAGTGCAGCCATTGACACCAAAAGAAACGAAACTGACTTCATTTTCAGTCTTGATGGCTCGTCATAAAGGCGACATCGATACTTTTAAGGAAGGCGCAGATGCTTTGATGGCGTTGCAAAAAAACGGAAAAGTATTGATAGCAGAGGCTTGTTCGCATATTCCTCAAAATGAAGATATTGGAAGGGTAAAATTGCCACGAATGTTACGCAAGAAATTCGGTGAGGAATTACAAATTGATATTGTTTCTGGCAACGATTTCCCTGAAGATTTGAGCCAATACGACCTCATTATTCATTGCGGAGCATGTATGTTTACACGCCGTCATGTCTTGTCGAGAGTGAGAAGAGCAAAAGCACAAAATATTCCGATTACGAATTACGGAATCGCAATAGCTGCATTGACAGACATATTAAATAAGGTGACGATTTAATTGTTGATGAATCTTTTAATTACGGCGTAGGCTTCTTTTATTCCTAATTCGCCGGCTTTACTTAAATCACTATTAGCGAGGTCTTTCTCTCCCAAAAAAAGCAGAGTAAGACCTCTGTTATAATAGGCTTCAGCTAGATTCTTCTCATATTTTATCGCAAGAGAATAGTCATCAATAGCTTTGTGGAATTCCTGCATTTGTAGATGGATGTTTCCTAAATTATACCAAATGAAAGGATTGGTTTTATTGTTGTTTGAAAGCTCGGTTAAAGTATTTAAAGCTTGTTGATAATCAGGCTTTATCGGTTTGTTGATTTTTCTTTTTTCAGTCGTCTTTTTCGTATTTATGCTTACTGGATCATTATAATTTTGATTTGCCAAAATCAATTCAGCCTTGTCTTTTTGTATGGAGGAAATGTTAATGGCAGCGTAAGTGTAATATATCTTATTGTCAATCAGATAATAAAGATTGTTTTCCGCATGTTGGTAATTGTGAATTTCATAATTCAATAAAGCAGATAAAAATGTTCTAAGATTCTCATCATCAATAGTTTCAATGATAGAATCATTAAGAAGTGACTGGTAACTTTCGTCGGAGAATTCTTTTTGCAGATAGACAAGACGTAGGCCATTAAGTTGTTTATTTTCATTTATTTGACTTAATGTTGCATCGACAAAATGACGTTTGTCTTTTTTATTTTTGTCTTTAGAATTAAATTCGTCAACGCCGATTATGAAGTTGTCGAAGGGTTTAATATCGACGGACGAGAATTGAGCAAGTTTTCCTCCTTTATCGCCGTTGGTAAAGTCGGAGTCGAAGGCGATTATTTTATCGTAACCTATTGAATTAGAATATATATTATATAGCGAATCTACGTTTTTGTTGTTACTTATAAGTTCGATTATTTCTTTTGATTTAAATCTGTCGGCTTCAGCGCCTTTGCTGTCGCCTTTTTCATATCTCACAATCGATCTGTTGACCCAAGCGTCGACGTAGTCGGGAAATAGTTCTATTACTTTAGAAAAGTCGTTTTCGGCATCGTCGAATTCATTCATTTTATAATGCAGAATGCCACGATTGAAGTAACCATAAATGTTTTTCGGATTGATTTCCACTACTTTATTAAAAAGAGCCAGTGCGATGTCGTTTTCTTCGAGTTGAGCATAAATAATTCCTCTGTTGAAATAAGTCAAGGCGTTACGTTCATCGAGATTGTTAACGCGCTCGTAGTCTTTCAAAGCGGAGATAGTGTCGCCAATGTTGAGAAAAGCGGTTCCTCTGTTAAAGAAAATTATCGGATTATTGTTATCCATTTTCAGAGCGTTGTTGAAATCGAGCAAAGCATCTTGATATTGTTCTCGTTCCATTTGTATGATGCCGCGTCGCACCAGAGCTTCAACATTAAAAAAGTCGTAATACACGGCTTTGTCAAGGTCGGCGATTGCGTCGTCGAGGCGTTCTAGGTATCTTTTTGCGATACCTCTGTTAATGTAAGCGTTGGCATTATCAGGATGTATAATAATTGCAGTGTCGAAACTAGCTACAGCGCTTTCAAATTCATTGAGATGAAGCTTCGTTGAACCCATAGCGATGTGTAACTCAGCGTCATAAGGGTCTAATGAGATGGCTCGTGTATAATCTTTTTTTGCATCGGCGTAGTTGCCAAGTCGGTCGTTGGCAATGCCTCTGTAAAGATAGGCTCTCACATATAACGGATGGATTTCCAATGTTTTACTGAAATCATTGACAGCTCCGATATAGTCGTTAAGGCTGTATTTTGCGATGCCTCTGAGAAAATAGCCTTCAAAATCGTTTGGCTTGGCAATGATGGCTTTGTTGAAGTTGTACATCGCATCGGAATAGTTTTCTTCCGAAAGGTCGATGCGTCCCATCAATATGAAATGTTTATGATTTAGTTGAGAAAACGAATCGAATCCTAATAATAGAAATATTGTTAATATTAAATAACGTAGGCGATTCATTGAGAAATTATTTTTGTTTTGAATGTATAACAAACAACTCCATAATTTTCTCATTATAAGATTTGGAAATTGGTATTTCTTTGATGTTAGGAATGTCGAACTCAAAACTTATTTCGCTATTGTCTTTTTTCAATGATGCAACGTGTTCAAAGTTAATCATATACGATCTGTGACAACGTTGGATGGAAGTGTCTTGGAGTTCGACTGATAATTTTTTCAGTGAATTTCTCAAGATAAAATCTGATACTTTATCGTTGTTAAGATATTTTATTACGCAGTAATTGTCAGATGACTCGATGAAAATGACTTTTTCCGATGCTATAGTGAAGCGCACTTCGTCTTTTTCGTCTTTAAATTGAATTATATTTTTCTCTTTATCATTATTCTGTTGAATAGCTATTTTCTTGATTAAGTGTTCGTTATAGAGGAAAAGGAATGAAATTATGTAAGGTATAAGTAACATCCAGGTGGTGTTAGCTATTGCTTTTCTGAATATTTCAAAAATGGCTTCCCAGTATACAAGTTCTGTATTTTCTTGAATATAGTTGTCTATAAATCCGACTTTATGAGCTATAAAAATGTAAAATCCAGCGAGTATCGCTATTTCTCCGAAGATCCATATTATGTATTCAAGATAACCTATTGATATTTTCTTTACGAAAAAATACATTATCATACGACTTATTGATATGAGAATCAAGCCGATGAGTACCATGAGAGAAGAGTAGAGAAAGTAGTTGAAAGAATTGATTCCTGATATCCAAGTTTCAGAATTGAAAGGTCGGAATAAGTTGATGAATATCAGGGAATATACTGTTGTGAAGAAGATAAGTCTTCTTGTATTTTCTTTTGTTACTAAAAAGGATGGCAAATCTTTATTGCCAAAGCGTAATGTGTATTTCTTTTTTTCTTGATTTGTCATGATTGCAAATTTACATTTTTTTTAGATAGTAAATAGGTCGCTCATGAATTTTTATGTACAAAAAAAAGAGCTGTTTTAAGCAGCTCTTTAGTATGATGTTTGAGTTTTTTACTATTGTAATTTGAAGATGATAGGCACTGTGAATGAACAACGTACAGCGCTACCACGTTGTTTACCAGGTTTCCAGTTTGGCATGCTTTGAACAACGCGAAGAGCTTCTTCGTCGCAGCCACCGCCGATACCACGCATAACTGTTACGTTAGTGATTGAACCATCTGGTTCGACAACGAAGTTAACGAATACACGACCTTGGATGTCGCTTTCACGAGCCATCATAGGATATTTGATGTTCTTTTGGATGAATTCCATCATTTTAGCAGCGCCACCTGGGAATTCAGGCATTTCTTCTACTACTTTGAAGATTTCTGCTTCAACGATTTCTTCTTCTTCAATCTCTGGTGGAGTGAATTCGTATTCTTCAATGACTTCGTCTTGGTCAACTTCAGCATCGATTTCAACGTCTTCTACTTCAACATCGTCTTCAACGATTTGAATTTGTGTAACCTGTGGTTTTGGTGCTGGAGGTTGAATTTTTGGTTGTTCTTGTTTTGTAATTTCAACCATTTCTTCTTCTATAACTTCAACGGTTTGTTGTAAATCGTCGAATGTTTGTTGGTCGTAGCTCTTGTATTCAAATACACGCCACACAATAAATAATGTCACAACCAGACCTATCAAGGCAAATGTAAGCTTTTTGCTTTCAAGATCTGCTTTAGGTGATTTTTTAATTTCCATTTTATTATTTTTTCTAGTTAAAACTCAAAAGATTTATTGCGCCACAAAGTTAATAAATTTATTAAATATTATCCTCTGATTTTTTTAAATTTTTTAATTTTTTTTGAACTAAAAAGTAAAAAAGTAATATTCCGATGAAACATCCGATTGAGTCTGCGATAAAGTCGTAAATACTGCCGTATCTATTTATAAAAAGATATTTTTGCAGTAGTTCTGTCAGACCTCCGTATAAAATTGATATTAAAGATATTATGAGAAATAATTTTTTTCTGTGAGGATAATTGATATTGAAGAAGAGATGTCGGTATCCCCATAATGAGACAAAGGCGAATACTGCAAACAACAATAGGTGGACTATTTTATCTGTGCTGAGCCAGTCCCAAAAAGAAACGATTGTCGGGAAATATTTTCCTGGCAGTCCCATAAGCACCATTATTGCGGCTGCGCAAATGAGTCCTGGATAGAAATTTTCCAACAATCGTTTCACAATGTCTAAATTTTCAGCATTCAGTTTTTTATCATTCAGTAAATTACTGATGGCTGATAGCTAAAAACTGATAGCTATTTTATTAGCCGATTAATTCTTTGTAAGCTTCAGCGTCTAATAAACCATCGAGGTCAGCAGGGTTAGCTACTTGAACTTTGATGATCCAGCCTTCGCCGTAAGGATCGTTGTTAACTGTTTCAGGAGCGTCAGCGAGAGCTTCGTTGAACTCGATAACTGTACCAGCTACTGGCATTAACAATTCTGAAGATGTTTTAACAGCTTCGATTGTACCGAATGTTTCTTCGCCTTCGAGTGTTTCATCAACTGTGTCGATGTCAACGAAAACGATGTCACCTAATTCGTGTTGTGCGAAATCTGTAATACCTACATAAGCTGTTTCACCTTCTAAGCGGATCCATTCGTGATCCTTTGAATACTTTAATTCTGCTGGGATGTTCATTGTTCTTTTATTTTAAATTGAATAATTACTTTTGTTTTTATTGTGCCAAAAATACAATTTTTATTCTTATGATTTTTATTTATTTCAAAAAAAATTATTGGGATAGACTAAATCTTAATGTTACGCCTGCAAAGGTGTTAGATGTTTTGTAAGAATTAGCGATAAATGGGTCAGTCATGTCGTGTCTGAAGAATGCCTGCATGCCAAGACGAGTGCTGAAGTCATAGTCGGCGGTCAAATAGATATTGATTTTGTTTTGACCTGAAGAAATCTGACTGTAGTTTTCATCGATGCTTCTCAAAGTTGTCTTGTCTTTTCTGAAACCGATGTCTAGCTTCATTGTTAAATCGTTGCTTGTCTTTGTAGATGCGCCACTGGCTGATGCGAATGTGAAACCGAGGTCTTTGAATGTGTAACCGCATCCGATGACGATTTCTCTTCCTTCTGACTCAGTGAGTTGATTGTTGATGAAACTGATGGTAACAGTTCTGCTTTTCTTGAAGTCAAACGATGGCGATAAGTTGTTCTTGAATGACAACTTAATACCAATCAATGGTGCATATTGTTCAGAAACAACCATTTGTGCCATATCGTATTTCGGTACTCTTAAATTGGTTCCTTCATACATCATCATTGAGTTGTTTTCTGAATAATTGAGATTTGTTGCCCAAGATGAGATGGAATATGTTGACTTATAAGAATGTGTTATGTTAATGGTTTTGAATATTTTCTTCAGTGCAGGTATTTTTGACAAGCCAGAGAAATTCACCGACCAGTTAGGAAGAGCGAATTTTCTGAACATATTGAGTTGCACGTCGTTGGCGTTTTGTCCTGAGTAAGTAGCCAAGAATGAATAGATGAGGACTTCTTGTGAATTTGCGCCGTAGCCGTAAGGGAAATATCCGTTGCCCAAGGAGTCGTAAACCATAGGGCTTCCCATTTCTACCCAGTCAGGATTTTCGTTTGCCAAACGCATAGCGATGTCTTGTCTGTTGCTGAGTAATTTTTCGAATAACTCATCGCCATTTTTAAACGAAGTGGCTGTCATTAAATGAGATATGCTGAAATTACCTCCATTTGTCGGTGTGTAGATATGGAACATTCCATTAGCGTCGGCTCTGAAATATTCTGAGAGGTTTTCCACATAGCTTCTGTTACCGTTGATGTCTATCTTGATGTCTTGGAAAGGCTCGAGCGTAACTTTATAGTTGTAAGTTTCGTTAAATCTTTCAGAATAAGCTTGGTTGAAGGTGGTGTCTGTTGTGAGCCATCCTCCATTTATAGCTTTGTTCAAGATGTCGTCGTTTCTTCCTATGATAAATCCGAATCCAGGTGCGCCTGTTATTGAGTTAAGTCCGATATAATCAGGTTCATACATATAGCCTGGCAATGAAACGCCGCTACTTTGTGAGAATGAGAATGAAACTTTTTTGACGCTTAACAATACTCTTACCATATTGTCACCGACCAACTTAGCATAGTTTTTCTTTGGAGTTTTATTTGTGCTGTCGGCAACGGCTTCTTCTTTCTTAGGTTGACGATTGTTGTTACGGCTGTTACGTTTAGGTGTGGTTATTTTTTTGAAATAAGGCACCTTATTATATAGCTTCGATAAATCGGCATTGGCAGTGAGTTGCAGACTTGATTCATTTTCGCTTATGTTACCCATGATGCTTTGAGTTGCGCGAGATGATGCGGTCCAACGGTATGTTCCAGTGTAGCTGGCATTAGATGTCACCCAGTCGAGGAAAGGCAATTTATTAATAGGTATATTATAATTAAGTTTCGATGTTTGGTTGAAACTAGATATAGAGCCTAATCCGAAGATTTCGTTTTTGATGGTATCTCTGTTGGCATTCCATTCTGCTGTTTCTCTTTCTGGCATGCCTGCAGGTTCGTAGATATAAGCGTTTGCAGATGCGTTATATGTGAAATTCAATGCTTTAGTGATGTCGTATCTGAAGTCGTATGTACGATTCCAATCCCAGTTTTTAGCATATGTCGGTCTGATGATGACATCACCAGAGCTTTTGTTTCTCAATTTTTGTTCTTGATATTGTCTGAACATTTCAGTTGAGAATGAGAAGCTCTTTGGCATATAATAGAAGTTGAAGTCTTTGATTAACTGCAAGTAAGGTGATGATGCCCATTTTGCTTTTGCGAAAGGCTGAACGTTTTTCGCATTAGTGGAGTAGGTGTAGTTGAGTCCGCCTCTGTAGCTCTTATCGATGGCGTATTCAATGTCGCTGCTTCTTTGCTCTTGTTTCGTGTATGCGTAAGATGCATTGAAGTTTTCAATGTCCCAGAAATGTGGTTTTTTCTTGCCGACGCGGTTCTTCCTTAAATTGGTTACGTTGAAGTTGGTTTGTTTGACAATGTCTTTTGCCGCTGTCTTGAGAGAGTCTCTTCCAGCTTGATCTTCAATTATTTCTAAGGCGTTTTTAAATTTAACGTCTGGGTCGAAAGGATTATATTCTGGTGTTATTGTCGTTTGATTGTGGTCGTAATGGATAGGCACAGTGATGCCTGTTTTTTGAGGGGCCATGAATTTGCCTAAGTCAATGTCGGTGGAAACATTGTAATATCCATTTGCTTCCATTTCAGAATCAGTGACTTTGGTCTCTAATGCGCCGTAGCCGGAAGAGTTGTAAGAACCTGAGGCTGTTACTCTACCTAAATCGGCTAATGTGGCTTCGATACGACCTGTTGCTGCCCAGCCGCCTTGGTTGTTTAAGTCGGTGAGCCTTAATTCGTTAATCCAAACAATAGCACTCTTGTCTTCGCTTATTTCGTTCTTGTTGAGAGGATTTCTGATACCAATCATCATGCTTCTGACTTCGCTGATGGTAGGATTACCCAAAACTTTTATTTTCTTGTTGCCAGATTGCTCGCTGTAAATGCGGTTCGATTGAACATTGTTGATGCCAATAGACCTATTACGGTTGTTTTTGACTTCAATAAGTTCTTCAAAATCAATCTCTACGTTATTTTCTTCTGGCCAAATGGCAAAATCGTCTGTTGATGAAGTGTACCAATCTGTAAACTTCAGAGGCACTTCATATTCGTAATAGTTATCGGTTAAGTCGGAACCAAAACGCAGGAATACTGTGAGGTCGCCGTCTTCAATATTATCATATTCGTGCATTTTTTCAGCATGGATGAACATACGAAGTTTCTTGTAATATCTGAAGTCGAAACTTGTTGATTTATAAACTGCTCGTGCGTCACCATCTACAAGATTTTCCACAGATAACTGTAAGGCTTGTTCATTTTGGCGTATTGTCGAAAGTGTTCCTGTGTAGACTTCTTGATAGATTCCTGGAGGAATGACGTAAGGCACTGGTTCACGATTGCTGTTTTCTTCGAGGTTGACAGCTGATTGTTCGAACAAAGTATGGTTTGTTTGGTCGCCAGCCATGTATTCGCCAGGTGCTTGTATCGATTGCGTGTATGTGCGCCATTCGCCTCTTACGAGATCTAATGTGGCGAAACGAATTATGATGTCGCTCTTGAAGCCTTTCATGAAAATTCTCATGAAGCGTATTGACGAGAAGCCTTCGATGTTACCAATGACTTTGTCTGGCTCTCTGATAGGTATGCGGAATTGATACCATTTGATTTCTTTGTTTTCACCATTTATGGTTGTGACGCTCGACGTACGAATATCGGCAATTCTGTTTTGTCCCGCTCTTAACATTTTGTTAGGATCGAGCTCGATTTCGTATTGGTAGTAATTCTCTGATTCACTGAGAGTATTGTCATCGTTGATGTCTTCAACATCAGGACGAGTCGAGTTGTTTGTGGTATAATTTTCAGTGTATTGAGCTTCAGAAGGTGAGTTGCCTTCGTTGCCGTTATATTTTTTATAGCGTTCTAAAATGCTGCTATATTTAGAATCTGAATCGTAATCTGTACCTCTAAAGTGGTGATAATCATCAGATGATGGGTCGTTACTTATTTCAGCATATGCATTAGCAGATAATTTTTCTTTTAAAATGTCAAGATAATTGCTGAAGAAAACACGTTCGTCATCGTTTGACAAACCATCATATCCAATGTCTTGATATTGACGTGATTGTGGGTTTGAGTCGAAAGCATCTACCAATGCTTGTAGCGATGGCACGCGGCCCCATGATGTGGTGTCTACATTTACTATTGTTTCGGATGTTGGTAATCCGTTTTCGTAAGATTTTCTTCCGTCGCGTAAGATGTCTTCCGAAACATCACCCAAGTTGATGTACAATTTACCGACATTGCTTTGGTCTTGTCCTTCAAAGAATGGGTCCATCATCCAGAACTCGATGTATTCCACATTCGTAGCGTTGAAGTCTGACGATTCAATGGCTCTCATGATACCGCCCCATCTGTCTTCTGGATTTGAGAATGTTCCATCGAAGTTGACGTTCTCAGTATCGTAATTGTAAGGTCCTCTTATGTTAGGATAATATGCTAAATTTAAGATAGATACGTTTGTAGAAACACCTGCTTGTATGTCTCTGTTAGGGAAAATTTCTGTTTCTAGAACTTGTCTTACTCTGTGGTCAGATAACTCGTCGTTGGTGATGTTAGATGGCAAAATGTTACTACGACGTTCGTAAAATACAGATTGGTCGATGGTGTACCATGCTAATTTAGAACGGTTTTTGCCGTAATCCAATCCCATTGTGGAATATGCCTCTGGGAATAATGTGTGTTGATGTTGAGGCGTACTTGCAAGACGCCATGTTGACCATTGACGTAGGTCTATTGTTGACTTAGATCCTTCAAAATCATCAATATATGATGTTCCTGTCTGACCATTTTCTTTATTGATGCCTTGAATGAATTGTGCGACTTCTCCATATATCGAAATCCTTGACTTTTGTTTTGTTTCAATGAATGGAAGTTTGTCGATAAGATCTGTTAATAATTGAGAATCAGTTCGATAATTAAAGTCGAAACCGTAGATTGTATTTGATAATGGTTCGTCGTTATAATTGACTTTTGTTGTATAAGCTCTTTCTGTGAGATGTAAAATCGTACCGCCAATCTAGAAGTCAGGGTTGATTTCGTGTTCGACTCTGGCTCCCATGAATGTTTTTTTCATGGTTGAGATTGCGGTATTGTTTTCCATTGAAATGTTAATGTTGGTTCCTGAATTTAACAAGGCTTCGTTCAGGATTGTGACGCGTCCGAGAGTGTAGTCGACAGTATAATCGACATTTTCTACGAGAGGCACGCCACCAGCACTTACGTTGACAGAACCTGGCTGTACGTTAAGTGCATTCAAATTGATTTCACTTCCAGATGATGAAGTGTAGTGTCCTTCTAATCTGAATTTATTTTTCTCTGTGTATTGTTCAGCTGAAGTCTTGGTGAGACTATACAATGAATCGAAGGCGTATTTGTCGGCAAGTGCTGGTTCGTCTTCGAAAATCTTTCTGATATGACTTCCAAATGGTTCAAGAACAGGGAAATAGATACGTCCGGTAGAGGCGTTGATTGTACCGCCATTTGTCGTGGCTCCATTGATGAAGTCGAAAAGTCCGTCGCCGCCTTCTACTGGATTGTTCTGCGAATTTAAGTTATCCAAATTCATCAGGTGAAGCAGCGATTGTCCTTTCGCATCTCCTTTTGCATCAGCGAAATATCCTGTAGAAACACCGTTGCTGTTACCTAAATACAAAATGTTCATGATGAAATCGTTTTGACTTACTTGATAAGCTCTGATGTTATAAACGTTTTTCATCATAAGATCCCACATTGGCATCTTGGTGTCTATTGTTGTACTCTTTAATAACTTGGTTACTAATAAATTAGGGTCTGTTATGCTTTGGTCTGAAAATTCACCGACTTGATAAACTTTGTCTTGTCCGATGACTGTATATTGGTAAGCGACAGCCAATGTTTGGTTCGCATTTAAATTGATATTCAATGTGATGAAACCTAATTTGCTGTTGAGGACATATTCAGAAGGATTTAATTTTCTTGCTTTTTGTAATTTCTCAAAATCCTTGCCTGATGTGTAGCCTTCTGTAGTTAAATATGAAGTTACAGAGTTTAAGGATCTTAAAGAATTGTAATCCATGTTGTTAAGTAATGTATTTACTGTGTTGTCTGGATATTTTGCTCCTATTGCATTAGAAGGCTGTATTTTTTCATTATTGTAAATCCATTCTGCTTCACCTTCACCTAAGTCGGTGAACGCTACTATGTTACGGCTGTTTTCGTAATTTGAAGTCGTATTTGTAATCCAAACTTCGATTTTATTGATATTGATGTCGGATGTGACAAGAGGTAAGTTTTCTAATGCTTTTTCGTAATTGTCTCTAAAATATTGGCTAAGGAAGAAGTGCCTGTTTTCTTCATAATCAAGACATTCTATTACATATTCGTTAGTGAGTGCGCCACCGCTGACGGAGATGTTTTGTGTTTCACTTTCTTGATAAGAAATTACGGAAGTGACGCTTGTCTTTCCAAATTGTAATTTGGTTTTAAGACCGAACAATGATTGTGTACCTGTTATCAAAGAACTTTGAAGAGGCATGCTAACGTTACCAGCTTCAATGAGTTGGATGATGTCGTCTTCGTCACCTTCGTATTTTAAAGTGAATTTATTGTCGAAAGTAAATTGTGTCTCAGTGTTATAGTTGAGTTTGAATTCAATTTTTTCGCCGATTTTTGCAGCTGCGCTCAACTGAATGCTTTCGTCAAAGTCGAAGTTAGTGGTTCTCTGTTGGCTTATTGTTAGAGAAGGGTCGTTTCTGCGTTGGTGTTTAAGACCGAATGTCACATCTGCAGAACCTTGCAATTTGATGTCGATGGTGTTGCTTCCGAATATTTTGTCGAAAGCTTTTCCTCCGACGAAAATTGTTGGAATGAGTTGATTTCCGTTTCCAGATGTGCTGCTTACAGCTTCGCGGCGTTCTTTCCAATAATCTTTTGTTGATTTTTTGTTATAATAATCAAGATATTGCTTCTGATCCATGCTGTAAGGATCTTTGTACATGAAGTCGCCTATTTTGCTGTAGAAAGTATATTTTCCAGTTGCTGGGTCGTAAATTATTTCGCGAGTTACGTTGTCTGGGTCTTGTAAGAAAAGTCCCGACTTGTTGTTGTCGTAATTTGTAGGGTTACCGTCGTCATACGGGATAGGGTAGACCAGCTGTACACTGTCGTTGGTCTGCGCCTTTAACGATAAAGGCATAATTACGCTTAATAATAAAACGAGCGTAAAAATATGTTTGATATTTTTAATGATATACTTTCTCATAAATTAAAAACCAATAACTTAAAGCAGTCTTAAAGCTTCTTTGATAAGTTGTTCCACATTTGGATTTTCCATTTGTGACAAGAGTTTGTCCAAAGCTTTTTCGGTACTTGTTCTGTTGAAGCCTAAAACCATCAATGCAGATAACGCCTCTTCTTTCAATGTATTGTATCCAAAAGGCGTTTTTTCTCCTTCTGCTATGTTAAGTTTTGCGACCTTGTCGTGAAGGTCGACGATTATTCTCTGAGCTGTTTTTGCGCCAATGCCTTTGACGCTTTGAATGGCCTTGATATTGTTGTTGGCGATGGCCTCGACAGTCTCGCGAACTGTCAGTGATGACAATATCAGTCTGGCAGTGTTGCAACCTACGCCAGATACTGTTATGAGTTGCAGGAATAAAGAACGTTCTTCTTCGGTGTAAAAACCGTATAAAACGTGTGCGTCTTCCCTAATCGCCAAGTGTACATATAGTCTTACTTCAGCTTGTTCTCCAATTGAAGTAAATGTATTTAATGTTATATTAATTAAATATCCAATTCCCTGATTATCAATAACTACATAAGCAGGATTTTTGTCAACTATCTTGCCTGAAATAAAACTATACATATCTTTGTTTTGAACTCAATTCTTTAAAGCAAGAATTGGTAATTAATAATCGACAAAAATACGGTTTTTAAGCGTAAAAAACAATATATTTTTGATGATTTTTTGCTTCGTTTTGATAATATTTTTACCTTTGCAAAAACTAAAATAACTTAAATAAATTAACAAAATATTTGTATGAATCCATCAATAGTTATTCTCGCCGGTGGTGGTCCGGCTCCTGGCATTAACACTGTTGTCAGTACTGTTGCAAAAACTTTTTTGAAAGACGGTTATCGTGTTATTGGTCTTCACGAAGGTTATAAAAATTTATTCAAGCCAAATCCTAAGATGATTGAAATGGATTTCGCTTACGCTGATTTGATTCAAAGAATGGGTGGCTCAGCTTTGCAAATGAGTCGTTATAAACCAAAAGATGAAGAGTTCAATACAGATTTCTTCGTTAAAAATAATGTGAAACTTTTAGTTACAATCGGTGGCGATGATACAGCTTCAACAGCAAATCGTATCTCTAAATTCTTGGCTGCCAATAATGTAAAAATTCAAAATATTCACGTTCCAAAGACTATCGACAATGACCTTCCACTTCCAGAAGGTACTCCAACATTCGGTTATTATTCAGCAAAAGAAGCTGGCGTGAGAATTTCTCAAACAGTTTATGAAGATGCTCGCACTAGCGGCAACTGGTTCCTCGTTTCAGCAATGGGTCGTGAGGCTGGTCACCTCGCTTTCGGTATGGGTGCAGCTTGTCACTATCCAATGATTATCATTCCTGAAATGTTTAATAAAACAGAAGTCACTTTCGATCGTATCCTTAACCTCGTTATCAGTGCGATGATCAAACGTAAGATATTGGGCATCGGTTACGGCGTCGCTATCATCAGCGAAGGTGTTTTCCATTTTATGACAGATGAAGAAATCGCTAACTCTGGCGTTAATTTCACATATGACGATCATGGTCACCCAGAACTCGGTAACGTAAGTAAAGCTCATATATTCAATACTTTATTACAAAAACGTATTGCTGAATTGGGCCTCTCAATCAAGAGCCGTCCAGTGGAAATCGGTTACGAAGTTCGTTGCGTTGATCCAGGTGCATTTGATTTATTCTACTGCAGCATGTTGGGTTACGGCGTAAAACAATTGTTCGATGAAGGCGTTTCTGGTGCTATGGTGACATCTGATAATAAAGGCGAAGTTAAACCATTGTATCTCAAAGATGTAGAAGATGAAAATGGTAAGGTAAAACCTCGTCTTGTTAATATGGAAGGTCCAAAGGCGAAGCTTGTATTCCGCGATTGTTTGCAATATATCACACCAGCCGATTACGAAGCTGCTAAGAAATACGTTGCAAATCCAGAAGATTTTGATTTCAAGAAAATCCTTAACTGGTAAAAACCATCCACGAAATTGCACTAAATGTCACTAAAATGTTTTTCGTGAAGATTAGTGTGGTTTTGTGGAAAAAATAAACCATCCACGAAATTGCACTAAATGTCACTGAAATTTTTTCGTGAAGATTAGTGTGGTTTTGTGGAAAAAATAAACCATCCACGAAATTGCACTAAATATCACTAAAATGTTTCGTGAAGATTAGTGTGGTTTCGTGGAAAAAATAAACCATCCACGAAATTGCACTAAATGTCACTGAAATTTTTTTCGTGAAGATTAGTGTGGTTTCGTGGAAAAAAGTAAACCGTCCTCGAAATTGCACTAAATGTCACTGAAATTTTTTCGTGAAGATTAGTGTGGTTTCGTGGAAAAAAATAAACCATCCACGAAATTGCACTAAATGTCGCTGAAATTTTTTCGTGAAGATTAGTGTGGTTTCGTGGAAAAAAAGTAAACCGTCCTCGAAATCGCGCCAAAGTTTCGTGGAAAAAACCAAAAGATATGAGTCTGATTTATAAAAATGAGGTTTATGACATCATGGGAGCATGTTTTGATGTCTACAAAGAATTGTCTTGTGGGCTTTCGGAGCCTATTTATCAAGAAGCATTAGAAATAGAGTTTAAGTTACGGGGTATTCCTTTTGAGAGAGAAAAGGAACTGGTAGTATATTATAAAGGTCAAAAACTGCGGAAGAAATATATTGCGGATTTTGTCTGCTATGATGATATTATAGTGGAGCTGAAGGCTTTGGATAATGTGACTAGTAAAGAAGTTTCTCAATTGTTGAATTACTTGCATATCACGAAGTATCCGTTGGGATTATTGGTTAATTTTGGTCATGAAGATGAACTGGAATGGAAGAGATATGTTAACTTCTAAATTTGTCCTCGAACTGCACTAAACGTCACTAAAATGTTTTTTCGTGAAGATTAGTGTGGTTTCGTGGAAAAAATAAACCATCCACGAAATTGCACTAAATGTCACTAAAATGTTTCGTGAAGATTAGTGTGATTTCGTGGATGATGTTGTAATAAAAAAAAGAGGACGAATTTTTCGTCCTCTTTTGTTGAGCCGGCGGAGGGATTTGGACCCCCGACCCCGAGATTACAAATCACGTGCTCTACCGCTGAGCTACGCCGGCATGCAATACCTTGTCGTTTGCGAGTGCAAAGATACAACATTTTTTTTAATCACCAAACATTTTTTAATTTTTTTTTAATTTTTTAAAAAATGATCTTTTAGAAGAATGTTTAGTTTCTTTGAGACGTCTTTTAAAAGTAATTCATCGCTCGGAAAATCAATGACTTCCTGCTTTAAAAGTTGAAGAGTGTATTCTGAACATGCAGAGCTGTCTCCGCTCACTTCTGCGTACTGATGACGGAATGTAGAGGTTACATCATAAGGCGTGTTTATCAAAATTTCGTCATTTTTTACGTCAATAATTTGAATTTTGCCTTTAAATGTCGCAGATTTTGTCATGGTTTTATCTGTGATAACTGCTCTGAAATTATCTTTTTTCTCTTCAAAAGTAACTGTCTCGATTCTTTCTGGTGATACTGTCTTTTCGTCAATCATGATACGAATCATCAAATCGTATTTTTTGTCTTTGTCTTGAATTACATCGAAAGGAATGCCGTAAATGCTATTGGTATCGAATCCCAAAATTGTTTCGCTCCACTCTTGTGGAATGTATAATTCTATCGGACTTATGACTTTAAAAAGAATTTGATTCGATTGCATGACGATTGATTTTAACATTAAATCGTCAATGTTTTTGCTTTGAGGATTGATCTTACAAAGTTGATTTATAAGTGTGTTGGCTTCTTTGATGTTTTCTTCGTTAATGTTTTTTAACAATAAATTTGTTTTTGCACATATATATAATTCTGCCTTTTCTCTGGCATTGGCTATTTCGTTGTCAAGGTTCAATGACTTGAAATTTATGGCATTTTTAACCTTGTCAGGCAGAACCTCAACTTTCTTTTGTCTTTCGTTAATAGAAACGGATTTGTGGTAAATCTCAATCCAAATGTTTGGCTGTCCAGAGGTTTTTAGTTCCATGATTCTTTTGAAGTCTTGTTCGTTTGCCAGATGATATGACTGCATCAACGAAATTGTTTGTTTCTCGTTCAGTTTGTTTTTCTTGGCTTTTGGAATTAATTTGTCAATTGTTTGGTCAAGTTCGGAAATGTTTACGACTTGTGCGTTCGCACTATAATTAATAAATAGGGCAATGCTGATAATTATGGATTTTAATACTTTCATCGTTTATAATTTTAAAAAAAATATTACAAATTTCACACCATTTTTTTATTATTAATACCTTAAAAAATTGTATTTTTGAAATTCTAATTTATAATTTAAAAGTGCTATGGCAAACGTTGAACAAATACAAAAATTAGTCAATGATTATATTGAAAATCAAAGTTTTAGTGGAAATCCAGAAGAATTGTATGCTCCTATAAAATATATTCTCCATCAAGGAGGAAAGAGAATGAGACCGACTTTGTGTCTTCTTGCGTGCGAACTTTTTGGCGGTAACATTGACGATTGTATGGTTCCTGCTGTTGCTGCAGAGATTTTCCATAACTTCACTTTGGTTCATGATGATATTATGGACCAAGCTCCTTTGCGTCGCGGAATGGAGACTATTTATCATAAATGGAATTCAGACATCGCGTTGCTTTCGGGTGACACAATGTTAATCAAGGCGTTTCAATATGTCTTGTCGATGAAAAAAGAATATTCTTATGATGTTTTCGCTGAACTTTGCAAAGTGGCTTTGGAAGTGTGTGAGGGACAGCAATTTGACCTTAATTTTGAAACTCAGGAAAATGTAAGCCTTGATGCTTATCTTGAAATGATTCGTCTTAAAACAGCAGTGCTTCTTGGTTCTGTTTTGAAAATAGGTGCGATAGTAGCAAACGCAGACGATAACAATCAAAAAGCTATCTACGACTTCGGAATTAATTTAGGAATGGCATTCCAACTTCAAGATGACATCTTCGACTGTTATGGCGATGTTAAAGTCTTTGGTAAGATGACAGGCGGCGATATCGCTGATAATAAGAAAACATATTTGTATCTCAAGGCTTTAGAACTTGCTTCGGAAGAAGATAAAAATGTTCTTCGTCAACTTTTTGCAATGCCTAAAGGCCGTGATGAAAACAAAATACAAACAGTATTGAATATCTACGATAAATATAATGTTAGAGGTGTCGTCACAGATTTAATGACAAAATATTACGAAGATTCTTTGAAAAACCTTGATAATGTTAATGTTGCAGAGGAAAGAAAACAAGTTTTAAGAGATTACGCAGCGTATTTATATACAAGGAATAAATAAACTGTTGACCATTGGCTTTAGTTCAATAGCCTTAGTTCAACAGCCAAAAGCCAATGGTCAATAGTTAAAAAAATATAATGGTGCGTTAAACAATTTTCTTTTTTGTTAGTTTATTGTTATAAAACAACAAATTATGAAAACACATAATAAAACTTCAGTTTTACTCGTCGAAGAAGATGTCGATTTGCGTAATTCCATAAGTGAAAGCCTAAATGCTGTTGATTATAAAGTATATGCTGCGAAAAAAAGTATTGAGGGCTTAGACTTTTTTAAAAAATATGACATTGATGTCTGTATTCTCGACATTGAGATGACAGGTATCGATGGTTTTGCGTTGGCTGCTCAGATTAGGATTTTGAATCCAGATGTGCCAATGATTTTTCTTACTTCTAAAGGTCTGTTAGTTAATATTCTAAAAGATTTTGAATATGGCGTCGATGATTATCTAACAAAACCTTTTACTAATGAAGAGTTGCTTTTGAGAATCAAGGCGGTGATGCGTCGCGTGGAGAAAAAAGATCCGTTCACTTACACGCTTTCGGGTGAAAAAATTAACATCGGACGCTTCGTCTTCGACGCAAAAAATATGCTCCTTATCCTCGACGGAAAAGAACAGCCACTTACAAGAAAAGAAGCTGCTTTGCTTAAAGTGCTGTACGACAATAAAAACGACCTCGTTACTCGTAAAAAGGTCCTGAAAATGATATGGGGAAACAACGACTATTTCATCGGTCGCTCCATGGATGTGTTTATCGCTCGTTTAAGAAAATACCTTAAATCAGACCCTAATGTGAAAATCTTAACAGTTCACGGAGTCGGATTCAGATTGGTCGTTACAGAACCTGTTGAAATAATTCATAATTCATAATTCATAATGCATAATTTAAGGTGATTATGAATTGTGAATTATGAATTATGCATTGACAAAAAGGCAGCTGTCGCCGTAGCTTAAAAATCTGAAATCGTTGTCGAGGGCGTATTGGTAGACGTCTTTCCATTTGTCGCCAATCAAAGCTGACACTAATAATAATAAGGTGCTTTTAGGCTGATGAAAATTCGTGATGAGCGCTTTTGCGATGTTGATTTTACACGAAGGCGCAATCATCAATGCTGTACTTGCGTGGAAGACATCCGTATGATACATTTCCATATATTTTAATATTGCTGAAAGAGATTCTTCTGCCGATGGCAAGGTTTCTCTTTCTTTATATGGAAACCATTGATTTAGATGTATGTTACGTTCTTCAAGACCTTCTTCTATAAGCATAACTCCCATCCAATACAACGATTCGATGGTTCTCATGCTTGTGGTTCCGACTGGAATGATTGTCTTGTCGTTGTTTTTTATCAGGTTTTTGATGCAGGATTTTCTGACGGCGATTGTCTCGGAGTGCATCTCGTGTTCTCCGATTTTTTCTGACGATACAGGGCGGAATGTTCCTGCGCCCACATGTAATGTCACTTCTTCAAAAGCGACGCCGTCGTGTTTTAGCTTTTCGATTAATTCGTTTGTGAAATGCAGCCCTGCGGTAGGAGCGGCTACGGAACCTTCATGTTTAGCGAAGACCGTCTGATAACGTTCTCTGTCAGAAGCTTCAGCTTCGCGGTGCAAATATGGAGGCAATGGAATCTCTCCGGCTGCTTCTAATATTTCGGCGAAACTCAATTCTGCAGGCTCCCAAGAAAACTCCACTACGGAATAATTATCGTTTTTTTCTAAACGCTCCGCATAAAGTGTGGCTTTTTGACCATTGACTGTTGACCATTGGCTGTTGACCATTGGCTGTTGACCATTGGCTTCTTGTAGTCTTGTAGTCTTGTGGTCTTGTAGTCTTACGTCGACTTCCATCGCTAACTTATCGTTTTTCCATCTGCGAGAGTTTCCGACGAGACAACGCCATCTTGAAGGTGATGAACTGCTGAATGCGAGTTGGTAATCGCCGTTGCCGGTGATAGGTTCGAGGCAGAATATTTCAATGGCAGCTCCACTTTCCTTGGTGAACTGAAGGCGCGCTCTGACGACTTTTGTCTCATTAAATATTAATAAGGAATCTTTAGGCAAAAAGTCACTGATGTTTTTAAAATTAGACGATATTATGTCTCCGTTTTTTAAAACCAATAATTTAGAAGCGTCGCGTTCTGCTAAAGGATATTTTGCGATGCGTTCGTCAGGAAGTGGATAATTGTAATCCTCAATGGAAATGTTCTGAACCTCTTTTATCATCATTTGTTAATTTTTATTCAATATTACTAAAGCGGCAATAACGCCAGGAACCCATCCGCAAAGTGTTAATAAAAAAACGATTAACAAAGAACCGCAACCTCTGTCGATGACTGCTAGAGGAGGGAATAATATTGATAATATGACTCTTAGTAATGACATAATGCTTGATTTTATGCTTGCAAAGATAATTATTTTTATTGTGAAATATGCCTAATTTTAATGTGCTATTTTGTAAGAAAAAAATAAAAAATAACATTGAATTATTTGATGAAATTTATTAAATTTGTACCCATTAAAATAAAAATACTCACTAAAATTATAAAACTATGAAGAAATTATTTACATTGGCATTTTTATGCTTATTTGCTTTGAACACTTTTGCTCAGGATTTAGGTGAAATCGACACCAGTTTTGGTACAGATGGTACATTCTTATTCCATCCATCAAAAATAAATGAGTTTAGCTATTTTGATTATGTATATAAAATCTTGGTACAAGAAGATGGCAAGATTTTAACAATAGGTGAATCTCGTACTGACGGATATAACTATGCTATTTATGTCTCTCGTCATAATGTTGACGGTACATTGGATGAAACATACGGTGAAGGCGGTATTGTTTACTTGAAAGTGGATCCGCTTATTTATAAAAGTTGTCCTTATGATGCAGTTTTGTCAAAAGAAGGTCTTCTTTATCTTGCAGGTTATGCATACAATGGACTTACAGCCGGTTTCATTTTATGCTTAGATGAAAACGGTTTTGAATATGAAGAGTTCGGTGAAGGCGGATGGGTGGTCACAGAATTAGACCAATGTGGTCTCATTTACGAAGGTATCGATATTGACAAGAAAGGTCGCATTTTAGTTGCTGGTTATTATAATGATGAAATCATAGTAAGACGTTTTACAAAAAAAGGTTTACTCGATGCTACTTTTGGTGTTGATGGTACAGCGTATGTCGAATTAGATTCAGACCCAGCAGCTCACTCTTATGCATTCGATATTAAAGCTTTGGACAATGGCAAAATCATTCTTTGCGGAGATAAAAGACTTGGTAGTGCAGATGAAGGTTTGTTTATTTGGTCGCATCTAATCAGACTTAAATCAAATGGTACAATGGATGAAACTTTCGGTGAAAATGGTGTGTCGTATCTTTATGCAGGTGAATATGCTGAGTTCGCTCTTTCATTAGCAGTTCAACCTGACGGTAAATATTTGGTTGCAGGTCATAACGAGTTGTATTCAAACACTCCAGAAATGCCAAGATATGAGTCTTTCATAACACGCGTTAATACAGATGGTACAATCGACACAACATTCGCTACTAATGGCTTTGCTAAATTCGAACCATTCCAAGGTGATGGCTGTATAAATAATTGTTACTCAATTTTAGCTGCTCCAGACGGACAGATTTTTGGAACTATTTATTCTCGTAATATTGCTACAGAATCTTATCGCGGTTATGTATACAACCTCGATCCTAATGGTCAACTTAACGAATCTTTTGCAGGATCAGGTATCGTTCCATTGCCAAAAGTATATGAAGAACAAGAAGAAATCAATACATACACAATGGCATTCCAAGGTGATGATAAACTTATCGTAGCTGGTATAGCTGCTTTCGATGATCCAGCTGAAGCAGGTCCTGGTGACTATACAAAGATTTATCTTACTAGATTAAACATCAAATACACAGAAGATGAAACTCCAGATGCAAATGTCATCGTTGATGCTAATGAAATAACAGAAACAACAATCAAGGCAGTTTTTACTCCAGATGCAAATACAACAGAATATCATGTTGGCATTTACACAGAAGAAGCATTTAGCCAAGCTGTACTTAGCGAATTGACAGATGCGTTGAAAGCTGACGGTAAAGCTTATACAACAGAGCAAGAACTTACTTTCGAAGGTTTATTGAAAGATACAGAATATGTATTTTTAGTAGTTGCTAAAAACGCTACTGACGAATGGAATGCAAAAGAAACATACGTCGTTACATTGGGTGGCGATGGTGTTGAAGAAATGTATGCTGCCGTAAATATCCATCCAAATCCAGCTACTTCAACAATCTTCGTTGAAACAACATTGAACACAAACGCTCAAGTAAGCATCATCGACTTAACAGGTCGCTGTGTTAAAGAAGTCGAGATTTCAAATGCTGTTTCAGCAATAAATATTGAAGATCTTGAAAGAGGTGTTTACTTCATCTCTGTTGAACAAAACGGAAATCGTAAAGTTGAAAAATTAGTCGTTAAATAAAAAGTCTACAAGTCAACAAGACTACAAGACAACAAGAGAAAGAGAGTTCCTATAATCTAGGGACTCTCTTTTTTATTGCAGTTCTTAGCTCTTAGTTCTTAGTTCTTAGCTCTTAGTTCATAGTTTATAGTTCCCTTTGAACCTTTCATAATCTCTTTTGTTTAAGCTTTACTAAAAACAATAAAGATTATGAAAAAATTATTTGTCATCGCATGTTTGCTTTTCGCCTGGCATTTTAAGGCGGAGGCATGTACCGGAATCTCAATGTTTTCCGCCGACGGCTCGTATTTCCAAGCTCGAACGATAGAGTGGGCTGGTACAAATCTTAATAGTATGTATGTCGTCGTTCCTCGTAATTTCAATCAGACTTCCTTCACTCCGAAAGGTCAGAATGGAATGACGTTTAAGTCGAAGTATGGTTATATCGGACTTGCTGTCCATGAGAAAGAATTTATTGCGGAAGGTCTCAACGAAGCAGGCTTGTCGGCCGGACTGTTCTATTTCCCTAACTTCGGCAGTTATGTGCTTTATGATGAGAAATATAATTCTACGACTATTGCAGACTTGCAACTTGTGTCGTGGATTTTGTCTCAATTCGCAACTGTCGATGAAGTGAAGGCTAATATTAATAAGGTGCGTGTCGTTTCACTTATGGGCGGCAATGGAGCCGAAGAAGCTATCCACTGGAGAATAGGCGATAAGTCCGGCAAACAAATCGTATTGGAAATTGAGGAGGGCGTGCCTCATATCTACGACAATCCTATCGGTGTCTTGACAAACGCTCCTGGTTTTAAATGGCATTTGAGTAATTTGAGTAATTACATCAACCTTACTCCAATAAATCCTCCAGCGCATAAAATGGCAGATTTTATGGTAAATCCTATAGGTCACGGCAACGGATTCCTTGGATTACCTGGCGATTTCACACCTCCTTCACGTTTCGTGAGAGCCGCTTTCTTCAAAAGTACAGCTCCTATGTTGCCAACAGCTCGTCAGACAATGCTTCAATGCTTTCATATCTTGAATAACTTTGATATTCCAATCGGAATGAATTTCCCAAAGAACGAAATTCCTGACTTGCCAAGCGCAACACAATGGACTTCAGTCATCGACTTGACAAACAAGGTCGTTTATTACAAGACTTTTGACAATAACAATATCAGAATGATTGACTTGAAAGATATTGACTTTGGTAAGGTTAAATATCAATATCAAAAATTAGATGAGCCTAATTCGCAGCCAGTGGAAGTGGTGACTGTTAGTTAATGAAGTCGATTAGTCAATAAGTCGATAAGTCAATGAGTCAGTAAGTTGATAAGTAAAAAGGGAGTTACTAAGTGTTAGTAGCTCCCTTAACTTATAGACTTATAGACTCATAGACTTTTAACAATGTCGTATGTATCTTTAGCAATCATGTATTCTTCGTCTGTTGGGAATACAACGACTGTTACTTTAGAATCTGGTGTTGAGATGACGCGAGCTTCGCCCATCAAGCCTTTATTGACATCTATGTCAATCTTAACTCCGAGATATTCCATATCTTGTAAGATTGGACCTCTCATGAACCAAGCGTTTTCGCCGATGCCGCCAGTCATAACGATGATGTCGACGCCGTTCATGACAGCTGCGTAAGCACCGATATATTTCTTGACGCGGTGTTTGAACATGTTGAATGCGTATGTTGCGCGTTCGTCGCCAGCTTCACGGCCTGCGTTGACGTCGCGCATGTCTTGTTTGTCGCCTGTGATGCCGATGAGGCCTGATTTTTTGTTGACGAGAGTGTTCATTTGTTTGAGGTCGTAGCCTTCTTTTTCAGCGATGTACATGAAAACGCCGAGGTCGAGGTCGCCAGTGCGGCTACCCATCATAAGACCTTCAACAGGAGTGAAACCCATTGATGTGTCGACAGATTTTCCGTTTTCTACTGCTGCTATAGAAGCACCGCTGCCCAAGTGGCAAGTGATGATTTTTTGGTCTTTCCAGTCTTTGCCTAAGAATTTAGCTGCGTTTTCAGCGACGAATCTGTGGCTTGTTCCGTGGAATCCGTAGCGACGTACGCGGTATTTTTCGTAATATTCGTAAGGAATAGGGTAGAGGTAAGCCTCAGGTTTCATTGTTGAGTGGAATGCTGTGTCGAAGCAGCCGCCTTGTTTTACGTTAGGAAGCAATTCTGTAACAGCTTTCACGCCTGCCATACATGCTGGGTTGTGGAGAGGAGCGAGGTCAATGAGTTCTTCCATGAGTTCCATGACGCTGTCGTCGATGAGGACGCTCTTGGTGAATTTTTCGCCGCCGTGAACCAAACGATGACCAACTGCGCCGATTTCGTCTAATGACTTGATTACGCCGTGATTTTCGTCGAGCAATGCGTTAAGAACGATGCTGATACCAACAGTGTGGTTTGGAATAGGAAGTTGTTCGTAATGTTTTTCACCGTTCCATTTATGTGTAAATTCTCCCATTTCGAGACCGATACGCTCGAGGATACCTTTTGCCAAAACGTTGTGGCCATTGTCATCAATGTCAAAAAGTTGATATTTAATTGATGAGCTGCCGCAGTTTAAAACTAAAACTTTCATTTGATTATGTGTTATTATTATTTGAAAAGAGAGACGTGTCAATGTGTGTTATTGTAGTTGCATTGACGCGTCTCTACAATTATGAATTATGCATTATGAATTATGAATTCTTCTAAGCGATTGCTTGGTTACATGTGATAGCTACGAGTTTGTAGATATCGTCGATTGAACAGCCGCGGCTCAAGTCGTTACATGGTTTAGCGAAGCCTTGGAGAACTGGACCTACAGCTTCTGCGCCAGCGAGACGTTGAACGAGTTTGTAAGCGATGTTACCTACTTCTAATCTTGGGAATACCAATGTGTTAGCTTTACCAGCTACTTCGCTGTTAGGAGCTTTGCTTGCGCCAACTGAAGGAACAATAGCAGCGTCAGCTTGTAATTCGCCGTCGATGCAGATGTCAGGACGCATTTGTTTTGCTAATTCAGTAGCCTTGATGACTTTGTCGACGTCTTCGTGTTTTGCAGAGCCTTTTGTTGAGAAGCTCAACATAGCGACTTTAGGGTCGATTTTAGCGATGTTCTTTGCAGTGTCGGCTGTACATACAGCGATTTCTGCGAGTTGTTCTGCTGTTGGAACTGGAGTTACAGCGCAGTCGGCGCAAACTATTTTGCCGTCTGTTCCGTATTTGTCATTAGGTAAGAACATGATGAATGCGCCAGAAACGCAAGAAACACCAGGAGCAGTCTTGATGATTTGCAATGCAGGGCGGAGCATGTCGCCTGTTGTGCTACGAGCGCCGCTTACCAAACCGTCAGCATCACCGGCTTTGAGCATCAAAACACCGAGATACATGAAGTTTTCAGCATATTTTTGAGCTTCTTCTATTGTCATGCCTTTGCTCTTGCGAAGTTCGAAAAGCAAGTTAGCATATTTATCTCTGTCAGGATTGTTTGTTGGGTCGACGATAGTAGCTTTTTCGATGTTGCTTAAACCGAATTCTGCAGCCATATCTTTGATTTTCTGTGCAGGTCCGATGAGAATTACGTCAGCGATGCCGTCAGCGATAAGTTGGTCGGCAGCTTTGATTGTTCTTTCTTCGTCACCTTCTGGAAGCACGATGCGTTGTCTGTTTTCGCGTGCGTTTTGTTTTATTTGTTCTATAAGATCCATGATATTTAATGTTTTAAATTTAAATTCTTTAAGACTACAAAGGTAATAATCTATTTCCAAAATTTCAAAAAAAAATACAAATATTTGTTAAGAAAAAAACAAAGATGTAAATTTGCAACGAATAATTTTTAAAACAGAAAGTTTAGAGTTGAAAACTAATAATTATCATATTGAAGATGTGATAGAAATGCCTGAAACCGTTTTTCAAAACGACAGCATTGTTAATAATTTTTATGAAAATTTTAAGTTCGTTACAACGACATCTTGTCGATACGAAGGCCCGATAGAAAGGGAAGTCACTTATGTTAGCGCGACTTGGAATTTTGTGATATTATTTATAGTGCTGATTTTTATGGTCTTAAACAAATTCATGTCGCAGCAGCATTTTTCATCTGTTATATCAATGCCGTTTCAAAATGGTGGCGACAGAACGATGCGCGAAAATCCTTCTTTGTTTAACATCGCTTCTTTTTCAACCATAATTTCATTCATTTTGCTACTTTCCTTGTTCGTTCAGAAAATATTCATCGTTTATGGAGGAAATCGTATTTTGCATGATAATCTGGATTTTTTCATAGACATTGCGACATGCGTTGCGGCGGTGTTTGTCTTTGATTATCTCGCAATGTCGTTCTATAGCTGGCTGTTCAAAACAGATGCGCTGATACATTTGCATTTCGCATTTCACACTTCAGCAATGGCGTCAGGCAACCTGATTTTTATACCGATAATTCTACTTTTGTTCTTCCATCCTTACAAAATATTCTTGATTTTGACATTGGTAATATTAGGCTTGTTTTTCTTCGCAACCTTGATAAAATTATTAATAGAGGTACGAATGTTGTCAAAATTAAATTTTGTAAATATTTTTTTGTATCTTTGCACAATCGAAATTTTACCCATTTTGGTTATATCTAAAATGATAGCAATTGTTCTGTAATATCTTGTTAATCATTTTGTTGGTAAGATAGATTTTGTAATTAGTAAAAGATTAAAAAAATTGTAGATGAAGATAAAATCAATCCTTTTGTCGCAACCAAAACCTGCTGATGTTGCAAAAACTCCGTACGAAGCTATAATCAAGAAGTATAATGTTAACATCGAATTTGAAAAATTCATAAAACTAGAAGGCGTTTCAGCAAGTGATTTGAGACAAGAGAAAGTCAAATTTAATGATTTTACCGCAGTAATTTTAACAAGTCGCAACACTATAGATCATTTTTTCCGTATCGCAAAAGAAATGCGTTACACCATACCAGAAGATTTGAAATATTTCTGTGTATCAGAGACAACAGCACAGTATCTTCAGCATTACGTTCAATATAGAAAAAGAAAGATATTCCATGAGCCAACTTTCGCTGAGCTTGTTGGAACAATGAAAAAACATAAGGAAGAGAAATTTTTCTTGCCAAGTTCAAATTTAGTTACAACAGAAGACCATGACGGGATGTTGACAGAAGCTAAGTTGGATTATACAAAAGCTGTTGTTTTCCGCACAGTATCAGCCGATTTGTCACATGTTGATATTGCAAAATACGATATGTTAGTGTTCTTCAGTCCAGCAGGTATTGATTCTTTAAAAGAGAACTTCCCTAATTTTGTTCAAGATGAGAATGTTGCAATAGGCGGATTCGGTCAATCAACATGCAAGGCTATCACCGACGCAGGTTTTACATTGAACTTCAGCGCACCAACGCCATCGTGTCCATCAATGAATATGGCGATAGAAGAGTTTATAAATAACGAGATTAAGAAAGCTAAGAAAAAATAATATTGATGAACGAAGGCCTTCCGAAAGAACAGCGTTTATACAAGAAGAAAGCTATACAACTATTATTCGATAAGGGTAAAGGATTTAACTTTTACCCTTTTCGTGTTGTTGTCTACGCACATAGTTCGGAAGAAGAGCCAACAATACCTCGTTTCCTCGTTTCTGTATCAAAGAAAAGATTTCATCACGCAGTCAAACGAAATAGGGTGAAACGACTCGTCCGTGAGGCATGGCGCAGAAACAAATCTAAATTGATTGTTAATTGTGAGAAACAAAAAATCACTTTCGACGTTGCGCTTGTTTATACGGCAACAGTAATTTTGCCTTATGAAGATATTGAAAAGAAAATAAAACAATTATCTTTGCGTTTAAATAATAATTATTTTCTGCATGATGATAAAAACAATAACACAACTGCCGGCTAAATTCTTGATATTGCTAATTCGCATTTATCAAGTTACATTATCACCTTTCATAGGAAGAAACTGCAGATACACACCTACATGCTCCCATTATGGCATCGAGGCAATAAAGAAATATGGAGCAATAAAAGGCGGCTGGCTTACCTTTAAAAGAATATTGTCATGTAATCCTTGGGGCGGGAGCGGTTATGATCCGGTCCCATAATAAATAATAGTAGAGACGTCACCCCTGTGGCGTCTCAGAATGTCACCCCTGTGGCGTCTCAGAATGTCGCATGTGGCGTCTAATTTGTGATGTAAGTTAGTTTGAAATAAAAAAATATTATGAATAGATTAAGAGTTTTATTTTTTGTATTGATGCTTTTACCTTTGGTAACATTTTCTCAGGAAAAGCAAAACAATTTTGAGATTTCTAAAAGCATTGACATATATAATAATGTGCTGAAATATCTTAATATGAATTATGTCGATGAGATAAATCCAGCCGAGCTTAATGAAATCGCTATTCATGCAATGCTAAGAGAATTAGATCCTTATACGGTATTTATTCCAGAGTCTGAGATTGAAGACGTTCGACTTCTCACAATGGGAGAATATGGCGGAATTGGTTCTATTATAAATTATTACGATGATAATGTTCATATCTCAGAACCTTACGAAAACTTCCCAGCACATAAAGCAGGTTTGCTTCCAGGCGATGCGATTATTGAAATAAACGGCGTCAACACAGAGAAGAAAACCGTCAGTGAAGTGAGCGAACTTCTTAAAGGTCAGCCAGGTTCTCAACTTACGCTTAAACTCAGACGCGAAGGTGAAAAGAATGTCATAACCAAGACACTGACACGCGAGAAAATCAAGATTGACAATATTCCTTACTATGCAGTTTTGGAAGGTGGTATAGGCTATATTATTCTTAATCAATTTACTAAAGACGCTGCTAAAGAGCTCAAGGAGGCGTTTTTAGAAATGAAGTCGCAAAACGAACTCAAGGGACTTATCATCGACCTCAGAGGAAATGGCGGCGGATTGCTCAACGAAGCCGTCGACATCGTGAATATCTTCGTTCCTAAAAATAAACTTGTGGTTTATACAAAAGGCAAGACTTCTGAGCAAAATAGAAACTATTATACAAAACATGAAGCTGAAGATACTGAAATTCCACTCGCCATTTTGGTCAATGAAGGTAGCGCATCGGCTAGTGAAATCGTTTCTGGTTCTATACAAGACTTCGATAGAGGCGTGATTGTAGGTCAAAGAACTTTTGGTAAGGGATTGGTACAGAATATTTTACCTATGTCGTATAATGCTCAGATGAAAGTGACGGTTTCTAAATATTATATTCCAAGTAAACGTTGTATCCAAGAAATAGATTATTCTAAAAAAGCAAAGAACGATACTTTGTTAAAGAACGATACTCTCGGTCCTCAATTTAAGACTGCAAATGGAAGAATCGTTTACGAAGGTCATGGAATTCAGCCAGATGTGAAGATAGAACCAGAAATGCTTTCTACAATAACAGCACATCTTTATGCTCAGAATATCATATTTAAATATGCAAACAAATTCTATAGAGAACATAAGTCAATAGCCGCTCCAGAGGAGTTTGTGATAACAGATGAAATTTATAATGACTTTGTTGAATTTGTTGAAGGTCAGGAATTTAAATATACTTCAGAAAGCGAGAAAGACTTTGAGGAATTGGTGAAGACAGCTAAATCTGAAGGCTATTACGACAATATTAAGGAACAGCTTGATATATTGGAAAACGAGTTGAAGAGTCACAAAGATAACGATTTGATTAACAAGAGAAAAGAAATATCAGAGATTCTCAAGATGGAGTTGATAGGTCGTTATTATTTCCAAAAAGGAAAGATTGTCTCGACTTTGAAAGATGATATTGAACTGAACCGTGCAATTGAGATTCTTCTTAATACAAACGGACAAAACGAATACGAGAATATCCTTAAAGGAATAAATTGATTTATATCTAAAGATGCTGACCGCCTAGCTGGTAATTATGAAAGTAGAATACGGTAAAACGGGAACATATTTTTATTTAGTAGGATTGATATTGGTAGGTGTCACTCTTACGACATCAAAATTTGCATTGAGCGTTTCGTTATTCTATCTTTTGGTGCTGTGGTTTTTGCTAGGTCTGGATATGCGTTCTATCAATAAAATGTATTCTGAAAAACCTTTTATAGCAAGGATTTTATCTCGTATAGCATTCTCTTTCAAAGGTATTTGGTATAATATAAAAACACGTTTTACAGATTTTTTGCATAACAAAGTCGCTGTTGTGATGGCGTCAGTTTATGTTATGCATCTTATAGGATTGATATATACTTCTGATTATCAATGTGCATTGAAAGACTTGAGAATCAAGTTGCCACTTTTGATAGCTCCGTTGGTGATTTCATCGATGAAACCATTGAATCGTAAGCAGTTTGACACGGTTTTATGGTTTTTTATTGGTTCCGTTTTTTTCGTAACTATCTTAGGAACAATAAAATTCATTCGTCGTGACTTTGTTGATGTAAGAGAACTTTCTCCTTTTATAAATTATATCAGATTATCATTATGTATTGTTTTTTCAATATTTATATTGGGATATTATTTAGTTAAGAAGAATTACAGTCTGTTAATAAAATCGGTTATGGTTTTTCTGATAATTTGGTTTTTGTGGCAGATAACGATTTTGGAGTCATTTACCAGTCTTTTGGTTATAGCGGCATTATGTTTTGTGCTGATAATGTATTTTGTTTTCAAAAGTACAAAAACAAATGTTAAAATTTGTATGGTAGTAGTGATTGTAGTAGTGGCAAGTGTTGTTGTATACCTTCCATATAAGGTCGTTAAAGACTATATGAATCCAGCTAAGATAGATGTTTCTCAATTAGATACGCATACGAAATTAGGAAATCCTTATGTTTTTGATACCATTAATTTTGGCGTAGAAGATGCGAGGTATGTAGGCTTGTATATTTCAAAAAATGAGATGTTAGATGCTTGGAATAAGCGAAGTGTTAAAAAAATTAACAGCGAATGGGACGATGGTTATCATGCTTTAGTTCGTTATCTTACATCAAAAGATTTAAGAAAAGATGCAGAGGGCGTTGGGCAACTTTCAGAAAATGATATAAAAAATATTGAAAATGGTGTTGCTAATTATAACTACATAGAAAATCCAGGTTTTAGGACTAGAATTATGAAAGTTATGATAGCATATCGTAATTATGAAAGAAGCGGTGATGCTAACGGAAGTTCTGTGTTTCAACGTGTTGAGTATATAAAAGCATCGTTTGGAATCATAAAAGACAATCCAGTTTTTGGCGTTGGAACAGGTATTTCTAAAGCTTTTGAAGATTATTACGAGGATACGAATTCAAAATTAAGACCAGAATATCGTCTTAGGAGTCATAACCAATATCTTGCAATAATGGTGGCTTTTGGTGCTATTGGCTTGTTATGGTTCTTATTCTCAATGGTTTACCCTCTTTTTGCGGATAAGAGAAATCGTAACTATTTGTATATTGTGTTTTTATTTATAGTCGCATTTTCTATGTTTACTGATGATACTTTGGAAACGCAAGTAGGAGCAACCTTATTCGCTTATTTCGGTTCGTTGCTGGTATTTGCGAAAAGTGAAGATGAGGAATATACGACTCTAAATCAGGAATTTAAACCTTAACTAAACTTACGCAAAAGTAAATAATAAATTAGCGAAGAAATTCCAGATTGTAGTGATTCCTATCGCTATAAGTTTGCTGAAATAAAAGTTCCATTTTAGTTTTTCATTTAAAAGATATAAGGTTAAAGAGTTGATTCCCAAACCTATGGCTGATACAATCATAAATTGAAAGTATTGCGTTCCTATATCTTCTGTTTGACTGTTGAAAGTCCAGTTTCTGTTGAGAAAATAATTTGAAGTAGCTGCGAGGATAAATCCAATTCCGTTGCTGATAAATTTGTTGATTTTTAAGATTTCTTTGCATAGATAAGTCATTCCAAAATCTATAATCATTCCGGAACATCCCACGATTCCGAATTTTAATAGCTTGGATAATAATAACTTATCTATGACAAATAATGATTTCATATTTTATAAAAAGTCAACAACCTGTAATTGTTCGTTCTTTATCTGAATATTTTATCGAGAATATGAATAAAACAATCATAACAACGATGCTGATTATTAAAATAGGAATACTTGTTTGACCGAAAGTGTCGACATCAATATTCGTAATGCCTTTGTTATTAAGGAAATAAACCAATACAACTGTGCCGTTGTTTAGGAAATGCATCAGCATTGGAATCCAGATGCTGCCTGAAAAATAGAACATATAACCGAGCAACATTCCTAGTATGAGTCGAGGAACGAAGCCGTAGAATTCGAAGTGGATGAATGAAAATATTGCTGAAGCAATTAGGATTCCTATATGTGCGTTTTTGCAAATTTTTATTAAGGAAGTTTGTATTATAGATCTAAAAAGCAGTTCTTCTCCAAGAGCGGCTAATCCTGCAATCATGAAGAGGTTAAGAATTAAGCCTCCTACAGTGTCGACGTTTACGAATTTCTCAATCATCTCAGTTGCAGCTTCTTGCATCTGTTTCATTAGGTATTCTATTCTGCTCATAGAGTCAGGGAGTGTCAAGTTGGCGTTCCATTCGGCAAAGACGCTGTTGAGTGGCATGATGAGGAAAATCATCGCAATGCCAATTAGGACCCATAAGATTTTTGATTTCTTTAATCCCAAGTCATTGGTAGGTTTTTCTTTCACTAAGAGCGCATATATTATAGGTGGAAGTACGAAAGTGAAAATTTGGCTGCTAATCTGCATGAATCTGAGAGCGTTCAAGTCATTAGGATTGCTTTTGGTTATGAAGACGTATGCGAAACCAATCACGGTTCCTAAAATCAAGCCGATAATAATTAAAGCCATTAGTAAGAATATTCTTTCTAACTTTGTAGTTTTCTTAATGATAGGGTGTTGCATATTGTTCAGATTTATTTGCAAATTTAATATTTTTGATAATATGAAATGCTTATTTTTGCATAATAAAAATTAAGATTTTTGTCAGTTATGTTTAAGATAGCAGATATAGAATTCGACCATGTTCCATTGTTGTTGGCGCCGATGGAAGGCGTCACTGACCCTCCGTTTCGTCATGCGTGCAAGGAACAAGGCGCAGATATAGTTTATTCGGAATTTATTTCTTCTGACGGCTTGATTCGTGATGCGGTGAAGAGCGTGAGGAAGTTGGGTTTTGTAGAAGGCGAGCGTCCTTTTGGAGTTCAGATTTTTGGTAACAGTGTCGGTCCTATGGTGGAAGCGGCTCGTTATGCTGAGCGTTATAATCCTGATATTATTGACATTAACTTTGGTTGTCCTGTTAAGAAAGTCGCTTCGAAGGGAGCTGGTTCTGGTATCATGAACGATATTCCTAAGATGGTAGCTATCACAGAAGCCGTTGTGAAAGCGGTGAAAAAACCAGTTACGGTGAAGACGCGACTTGGTTATGATAGCGAACATAAGGAGATTGTCGATATAGCAGAACGATTGCAAGATGTTGGAATTCAGGCATTGACGATTCATGGAAGACTGCGTACAACAAAATGGGGCGAGCCGGCAGACTGGACTTTGATAGGAGAGGTGAAGAATAATCCTCGCATGACGATTCCGATTATTGGAAATGGCGATGTCATTGACGGACCTTCAGCGAAATATTTCTTGGATAACTTTGGCGTTGATGGACTTATGATAGGACGTGCAACATACGGCAATCCGTGGATTTTCAGAGAGATAAAACATTATTTAAAAACTGGCGAGATATTGCCAGCACCAACTGTTGAGGAGAGAGTTCGTGTTGCAAAGGCGCATCTGTCAGATTCTTTGAATTATAAGAAAGACGAGTTTTATGCCGTGATGGAAATGCGAAAACACTGGGGACTTTATTTCAAAGGCTTCATAAATTTCAAGCAATTTAAGTTACGATTGATGGAAGTGAGAACGATTGAAGAAGTCTTTTCTATCTTGGATGAAGTTGTAAATTATTATAATTCAGTTGGTTGAAATGGTTTTGTGAAGGTTTTTAGATACAAAGAAAAATTTTTCAATTTTTTTTGAAATTTTGTTATGAAATTAGCAACAATTTTGTAACTTTGCACTCGCAAAACAAAGGAATGAACATTTGTTCGCCTTGCTCCTATAGCTCAGTCGGTTAGAGTAGCTGACTCATAATCAGTTGGTCCCTGGTTCAAGTCCAGGTGGGAGCACAGAAACCTCGGTAGTCGTTGATTATCGAGGTTTTTTGTTTTCCACGAAAATTTATCATCCACGAAAATTCACGAAACCATCACGAAATAAATTAGTGAAAAATTCGTGCGGATTAGTGGAAAGTTATTATCATCCACGAAAACAACACTAAACCTTCACGAAAGAATTTAGTTAAATATTAGTGCGGATTAGTGGAAAGTTATTATCATCCACGAAAATTCACGAAACCATCACGAAATAAATTGGTTAAATATTAGTGGATTGAAAGATAGTCCTGAATAAGCACTAACTTTATTTTTTCAGAAAAGATTTCAACAAAATATAAAAATGAGAGTTTTCTGAAACCTATTTTTTTACCTTTGCAGATAAGCTTGCGCCAGAGTACGTTGCGGACGTAGGGAGTAGGATGAATTCATAACTCGCTGTGTGGCAACTTGATATCGATTGGTGAGAAATCATCAGTCGATTCTTTTAAAATAGAGACTATCACAGACGAGGTTTAAGATTGGCAAAGTCATTGAGAGATAAACTTTCTTCTGACTTCGATTTATGGTATGATGCTCCATTTGAAGACAAAAGTAAAACTATAGAGAAACCGATACTTATCATTTGAAAACATGTGCCAAGGTAAAACAAAAGGACGACAAAATGAAATATCTGAACGAATTTCACAGGATGACGACAGAACGCAAACTCCGCAAAATGGAAGAATGGAAGAAGCTGCCATTCGATTGCGAGAAGGCGGCAGAACGAGCCAAACAACTGATGGCAGAATCCAACCATCTGCATCCGAACAAGAAATAGAATCAAGCAAGGCGGAACGCTACGCCAAAGAAAACGACATCTGGATTTCCTTATCAGACGTTTTCAAACTCGGAGCGCAAGGTCCCAGCGGAAATGAAAATGATACTTATTTTTCACCTGAAGGTTATGTCTATAAGGTTAATAATCTGATGAATAGTGGTAATATCGTTTCTTTATTTGAACGATTGTCCATACATAATCAGACATTCCCAGAAACAGCATACGAACTATATGGATTTACAGGTTTTGAAGGAAGAAGCGTTTATCCTGTCATACGCCAGAGAGCTGTATGCAATCCAGACAATGCGACTACTGAAGATATCGAAGAATATATGAAACTGCTCGGATTTCAAAAGGTTAAAGAATATTCTTATTGCAATGGCGAGATTCTCATTTCTGACTTGCGACCTCGCAATGTGCTAAAAGACATTGATGGCGACATTTATATTGTTGACGCTGAATTTAAAGCGATTAACTACTGATTCCTAAGTCAGCTTCATTGACCAATTCATTGAGATGTTTTTTAAATGCTTCTAATGTCAACGCGTCTGCATTGTCTTTAAATGTCGCAATCCAATTTACCATTTCCTGTTCTATACGATATGCTACTATTATAGCCATATGTATGTATATGTTAATTTCTTTTTCGCCAAGTTCAAGTAATAATCCTATTAATATGCTCCTTAGTTCTTGTTTTTCTACACTCTCTGTCATATCTATAAAAACTATGATTCAACAATCTTCAGTCAACCGACAAAAAAACATCTTGCAGAATTGCGCGATCCATGCAAGATGTTGCGACATCCTTCAAACCGCAGCGTTTCAGCCTCACGGAGATGTCTGATAAGGGCGTTTCCCAACGTGTCAATGCTCTAAAGAACTCTGCACACAACGTCCGTAACGTCTGAGACACCCCTAATTTTAATTGCAAATATAGATGTAATATTTACTAAATTATATATTGTTGAAATCTTTTTTGATAGAACTATGATTCATGCAAAAATATATTCAATACTTTTGTAATAATAAATGGATAATTGTATATGAATTATGATGAATTTGGACAATATTCTAATGGAGGACGGCAGTATGACTGCTCAAGAATTTTTGATGACACAGCCAGAAAGACACAGAGCGTTAGCGACAGAAGCGATTTACGAGTGTTTGAAGAGGGGCTGGACACTTCATATCGGGCATATTCAGATTATAGCGAGAGAACTCGACGCAACCAAGAATCCGAAAGGCTGGTGAACATAGCAAAGCAACATGGTCTGTTCGTTCCAATTGAAACATCAAAAAATCTTACAGGCAAGGTTGAGAAACGTACAGGAGAGAGTGTGGTTTATATTGATGCGAAAGCAGGTAAAGTTATAAAGTTTAAAGACCCATATGCCAAAGCGGCATTGAAAACAGGAGTACAAGCTGAAGACGCCGCTTTTGAACATCTTGTACATAATCTGCTTTTTCCTGAAACTGCTTATACATTAGAAGGCATCAGCGATGACATAGGCGATGTTCGTATTGTTTTGTCACAGGATTTCATTATGTCATATCGTCAGCCAACCAAGACTCAAGTTGTTGATTCACTGGCTGAACGTGGTTTGTTGCCAGAAGATAATTATTCATATGGCAATGAATTCGTATCAATAACCGATATTTCTGGCGATAATGTTTTGTTGGGAGAAGATGACAATATTTATTTCATCGATCCGATTATCCGTTTCAAAAAAACATTAAGAGAAATAATAAGACATTTAAAATAACACATTTACCGTGTCGTTAGTTTGAATTGGTGTTTCATTCGTGTTATTTCGTGGATAATTATTCTGCGGATTTTTTATTAAAATATTCCCATACTATCTTCGCCTTTGCCTTGCCGATGATGTTTTCCAATGTCTCCAAACTTGCTTCCTTGATGTTCTTGACGGATTTCAATTCTAACATCAGTTTCTCGGCTGTCTGTTTGCCTATGCCTTTGATGTCGTTCAACTCGGAATGAAGGAATCCTTTCTCGAATTTCTTTCTGTGATGTGTGATGCCGAATCTGTGGGCTTCGTCGCGGATGTGTTGTATCACCTTTAATGTCTCGGAGCGTTTGTCTATATATAAAGGTATGCTGTCGCCAGGGAAATATATCTCCTCTAATTTTTCCGCAATGCCGATGATGCTTATTTTTCCGAATAATCCTAGCTGCTGCAAAATCTTAACGGCTGACGACAATTGTCCTTTGCCGCCGTCAACGACAATCAAGTCGGGAAGTCGCTGCTCTTCGTCCAAAAGGCGTTTGTATCTTCTGTAGATAATCTCTTCCATAGAGGCGAAGTCGTTCGGACCTTCAACGGTCTTGATGTTAAAATGACGGTAGCCGCTCTTGTTGGGTTTCGCATTGACAAACTGCGTCATCGCGGCAACGGCATAGTCGCCCTGGAAATTGGAGTTGTCGAAACATTCAATCACTTCAGGCAACACCGGCAGATTCAGGTCGTCTTTCATCTGATTCAAGATTCTCTTCGTATGTCGTTCTGGGTCGACTAAAGTGCGAAGCTTCTCCGTGTCAAGACGATATTGTTTGGCGTTACGCTGCGACAATTCCAAAATGTCGAGTTTCTCTCCTCGCTGCGGAATGGTGAACTTGACGCCTTCTAGTTTTATGTCTAACTCAGTCGGAACAATGATTTCCTTTATGTTATGACTATCCATCATCTGACGAATTTCAACGATAGCCATTGACAGCAGTTCTTCTACGCTCTCATCGAGTTTTCTCTTCAACTCAAAAGAATGTGACTGTATTATAGCACCTTCGACGATTTTCATGTAGTTGACATAGAATGAATTACCTGCGTCTTCGTAAGAGAATACTTCCATGTCGAAGAGACTGTTGCTGCACACGACGGATTTTGCGTGGTAGTTCTCGAGTATATCGTATTTGTCTTTTATGACTTGCGCCTGCTCGAATTCTAATCGCGAGGCGTGGTCCATCATCTGCGCTTTCATGTCTTTCAGCACTTCTTGGATGTTACCTTTGATGACTCGTTTTATATTCTGAATCATCTCACGATAATCTTTTTCGCTGATGCTGCCGTCGCATGGTGCTTTGCAGTTGCCGATGTGATATTCAAGGCAAGGACGATAATGTCCGTTGGCGATGTTTTCTTCTTTTAAAATTAATTTGCAGTTTCTGATAGGGTAGAGCTGACGCAACATTTCGAGCAGCGTTCTCGCTGTCATCACTGACGGATAAGGTCCGAAATAGATGGAGCCGTCGTTGACTTTTTTCCTTGTAAGATATACGCGCGGAAATCTCTCGTTCTTGACACAAATCCAAGGATATGTCTTGTCGTCTTTCAACATGATGTTGTAACGTGGCTTGTATTGCTTAATCATATTGTTTTCGAGAAGAAGCGCTTCCATCTCGTTGTCGACCACGATGAACTTGATGTCGGCGATGCGACTGACAAGCACTTTGACCTTGCCGCTTTGGTTTTTGTTGAAATAACTCGATACCCTGCGTTTTAGGTTTTTGGCTTTTCCGACATAAATAATCTCTCCTTTATCGTCATAATAACGATACACTCCCGGATCGGTGGGGATGGTTTTGAGGATGGATTTTATTTTGTCGGAAATCATTTAATTCTATAAATTGATGATGCAATGGGCTGTGAGCTATGAGTTGTGAGCTTCTGCTCAATGCTCATAGCTCAATGCTCATATCTTAAAAATGTTTAAATCCTTGTGCTTCGATTGGGATTACATGTTCGTCGGTTGTGATGAGTTCAGCAACGTTGGTGTCTGGTGTCATGAAGCCGATGATTCTCACGTCTTCCATGTCTTTGACTTTATCGTAATCTTCTTGTTTTACGGTGAAGAGAAGCTCGTAGTCTTCGCCGCCGTTGAGTGCTGCTACGCAAGGGACGATGTCGAATTCCTTAGCGACGTCGATGGCTTTCTGATGCATTGGAATGCGGTCTTCAAAGACGCGGCAACCTACTTTAGAGTCTTTGCAAAGATGTAAAATCTCTGATGCTAAACCATCTGATATGTCTATCATCGCTGTTGGCTTTATCTCTAACTCTTTGAGTCTAGCAACGATGTCTTTACGAGCTTCAGGTTTGAGCTGTCTTTCGAGGATGTAATCGTAGCCGTAGAGTTCTGGCTGTACGTTAGGGTCAGCCATGAAAGCGGCTTTCTCTCTTTCTAAAATGAGAAGTCCGGTATAGGCTGCGCCGAGGGTTCCGCTGACGCATAAAAGGTCGTTGGCTTTAGCACCATCGCGATAAACGATGCTGTCTTTCTTTGCCTTGCCTATGACTGTTATAGAGATGAAAAGTCCCGACTTGCTTGCTGTGGTGTCGCCGCCGACTAAGTCGACTTTGTAAGTGTCGCAGGCTAACTTGATGCCGGCGAATATTTCTTCAACGGCTTCGACTGAGAATTTGCTTGAGATTCCCATTCCGACTACTATCTGAGTAGGAGTTCCGTTCATGGCGTAGATGTCGGAGAAGTTCACTACAGCGGCTTTATAACCTAAGTGTTTCAAAGGCATATATGTCATGTCGAAGTGAACGCCTTCAATCAAGACATCGGTAGAAATCAATGTCTGCTCGCTTTTATGGTCGATGACAGCAGCGTCGTCGCCAATGCCTTTAACTGTCGATTTGTTATATGTCTTGATGTCTTTAGTCAGTCTGTCGATGAGACCGAATTCACCGAGTTCTGACAATTCTGTTAATTCTATTTTTTCGTTTTCCATATTTTTTAGTCAACGGACAACAGTCAACAGACTACCGACTTTGTCCTGTTTTTTAATTATTTATTTCCGTTTAGGATAAGAGCGTTCTCATAATCTTCTTCAGTGATTCTGTATAGAACCTCATACTCTTCATATCCTTTTTTATCAATAGTTGATAGAATTTCCCAACAAGATTTTTTGAACATTGTTTTTTCAAAACCTTTGATCAAATCCCAGTCGGTTGTTGTATCAGCTTTATATATAACATCTTCATCAAAGATGATAACAGGCATATCATGGATATACTCATCATTGAAAGAAAATTCAGAATGACCCATTCCATCTTTTACCATTACTATACGATCCACATCGGGACCGATATATGTAGTGTCTTTCACGCCATTTAGTGAAAAAACGACTTTAACTTCTTTCAGTAATTCATTTTTCATAATATAAACATCATGAAAACCAGGGTCGCATGATGAAAACAATACGATAAAAAAGATGAAGAAAAGTACTTTTAATTTTGGGATATTTACTTTCATAGATCATTTTTTAGCCTTGAGCTTTGAGCCATGAGCTTTTTATTTTTTGCTCACAACTCATAACCCATAGCTCAATGCTATTAAAATTACATCAATTTCTTATATTTAAACTTCTTAGGTGCTGCGTTGCCAAGACGTTTAATCTTGTTTTCTTCATATTCTGAATAGCTTCCTTCGAAGAAATAAACCTGCGAATCGCCTTCGAAAGCGAGGATGTGTGTTGCAATTCTATCCAAGAACCAGCGGTCGTGAGAGATGACGACGGCGCAACCGGCGAAGTTTTCCAAACCTTCTTCCAAAGCACGCAATGTGTTGACGTCGATGTCGTTGGTAGGTTCGTCGAGGAGAAGTACGTTGGCTTCTTGTTTTAATGTCAACGCCAAGTGCATTCTGTTACGTTCACCGCCCGACAAGACGCCGGCTTTCTTCTGTTGGTCGTTGCCACCGAAATTGAAACGAGAAACGTAAGCTCTTGAGTTCATGGTGCGTTTGCCAAGTTGAATCAATTCGTTGCCGCCAGAGATGACTTCCCACACTGTCTTTTCAGGGTCGATGTCGGCGTGTTGTTGGTCGACGTAGCCTGTCTTCACTGTTTCGCCTACTTCAAACTCGCCTGAGTCTGGTTTTTCCAATCCCATGATGAGACGGAACAATGTTGTCTTACCAGCGCCGTTAGGTCCGATGACGCCGACGATGCCTGCTGGTGGGAGACTGAAGCTGAGGTTTTCGAATAACAGCTTATCGCCGTAGGCTTTGGTGATGTTCTTAGCTTCGATGACTTTATTTCCGAGGCGGTCGCCGTTAGGGATATAGATTTCGAGTTTTTCTTCTTTTTCTTTTACATCTTCGTTAAGAAGTTTTTCGTAAGAAGCGAGACGAGCTTTACCTTTTGCATGACGTGCTTTTGGTGCCATTCTGACCCATTCGAGCTCGCGTTCCAAAGTCTTGCGGCGTTTGCTTTCAGATTTCTCTTCCATCGCCATGCGTGCTGTCTTCTGGTCGAGCCATGATGAGTAGTTGCCTTTCCATGGGATGCCTTCGCCACGGTCGAGTTCGAGAATCCAGCCTGCGACGTGGTCGAGGAAGTAACGGTCGTGGGTTACAGCAATGACGGTGCCTTTATATTGTTGCAAGT
>JAFOBJ010000038.1 GCA_017381865.1 Bacteroidales bacterium | reverse complement strand
TGCCACAACCGTCAAGAGTTGACAACAGTATGCGCTATCTTCATGCACCCAGAAGTAAAAGGCAAAAACGTCGCTGTCATCACACACGCTGGCGGTCCTGCAGTTATGTTGACTGACGTTCTCTCAAACGGCGGCATGGACGTTCCTCACATCGAAGGTCCTAAAGCTGACGCACTTTTGGCAAAATTATTCCCAGGCTCTTCAGTAGGCAACCCAATCGACTTCCTCGCAACAGGTACAGCAGAACAACTCGGTCACATCATCGACGCTTGCGAAAACGACTTCGACAACATCGACTGTATGTGCGTCATCTTCGGTTCTCCAGGTTTGTTCCCTAACTGGGAAGTTTACGAAGTTTTGAACGAAAAGATGAAGACTTGCAAAAAGCCTATCTTCCCTATCCTTCCTTCAATCATCAACGTAAAAGACGAAATCAACGATTTCATTACAAATAAAGGCAGAATCAACTTCCCAGAAGAATGTATCTTCGGCAATGCATTGTGCAAGATTTATCACACACCAAAACCACAAGCAGAAGTCGTTGAACTTCCAAAAGTTGACGAAGCAAGAATCCGCAAGGTCATCGACAACTGCGAAAACGGTTACATTGGACCAGATGAAATCTTCGAATTATTAGATGCAGCTGGCATCGCTCAAAAACAAATCCGCGTCGTTGACCAAAAACAACAAGCATTAGACTTCGCTAACGAAGTTGGTTATCCACTCGTTATGAAAGTCGTCGGTCCTCTCCACAAGTCAGACGTTGGCGGCGTTACATTGAACGTTCGCGACATCGAAACAGTCGACAGAGAATTCGACCGCTTGATGGCTATCCCAGAAACATACGCTGTTGAAATGTATCCAATGCTCGACGGTACAGAAGTTTACATCGGTGCTATCCGTGACGAAAAATTCGGTCACCAAGTATTCTTCGGTTTAGGCGGTATCTTCATCGAAGTATTGAAAGACGTTCAAAATGCTATCGCTCCTATCACAAAATGCGAAGCAAAAGATATGTTAACTAAGTTACGCGGTTACAAGATTTTGGAAGGCGTCAGAGGACAACAACCAGTTAATGTTGACATCTACGCAGAACAAGTTGCAAGAGTCAGCGCTTTGGTAATGGTAGCTCCAGAAATCGCTGAAATGGACTTGAACCCATTGCTCGGTAATCCTAAGAACGTCGTCGCTGTTGACGCTAGAATTAGAATTGAAAAATAATATAAGATGAAAAAAGGTGATATAATTACCACATTAGCTGTCTTGGCAGTCATCGGAGCTTTCGCCTTCGTTCCTGGAGCGATGGACGGATTCAACAAAATGACTGCCGAGCACGGCATGATAATGAGTTTCTTCAAGTTCGCCATCTTGGGAACATTCGGCGAGATGTTGGCTTTAAGAATTCGTAAAGGCTGCTACATTGAAAAAGGCTTCGGTCTTGTACCAAAGATGCTCGTTTGGGGGTTCCTCGGCGTCATCATCGCATCAGCAATGACGATATTCAAGAGCGGCACTGTCACATTACTTGAAAAAGGCTTCGGCGTTTCAGAAGCAGGCGCTTGGTTCAAAGGCGACTTCAGCGGAGGCAAAGTCTTCGTCGCTCTCTTAGTCAGCGTTTTAATGAACACCATCTTCGCTCCTGTCTTCATGACATTCCACAAAGTGACAGACATCCACATCGCTGAGACAGGCGGAACATTGAAAGGATTCTTCTGCAACAGATTGAAAATCCAAGAAACAATAGCACACAAAATCAACTGGGACTTACAATACGGATTCGTCTTCAAAAAGACCATTCCATTGTTCTGGTATCCAGCACACACAATCACATTCCTTTTACCAGGAAACTACCAAGTGCTTTTCGCAGCATTCTTAGGCGTTGTGTTAGGATTGATTTTGAGCATCAAGAAATAAAAATGTAGAGACATATCAATGTTCCCATAACATAAAAACATATTGATACGTCTTGTATAAATAAGAAAAAGAGTCGTAAAATTGATTACGACTCTTTTTCTTTGTTTTGCATAACGGACAAAAATGTTTAAAAAAGAACAAATAGATATTAATAAAAAAATCCCCTGCGACAAATTCAGTTTTGATGAAGATGAAGCAGAGGACATATTATGAAAATGTAATTATATATTATAATAATAGATACCCCAATTATCAACAGACCACGAATTATATGGTTTATTCCAATCATAATTTTTATATACAGCAAGAGTAATTGAAGTGTTTTTTATCACAATATAATACATATCACTTCATATAACAACCCTGTACAACACTTCTTATATTTATAACCATCATAAGTATATAATGATACATCTTTTATATATTTTGCATCATCATCATTTACACATTTTGCATCAATAAATTTGACTCCATCACAAATGTTATTTGCCACATTAGGAGTTAACATAAAACTAAAAACAAGTAACAATAAAAATAATCTCTTCATCTTAATTTAATTTAAATATAACAATTTTCATTTATCTAATCTTTATAAAAATCAAAAGTCATAACTTCTGAAACGGCATATGGAGCCCCTGATTTTGATTGAACAGAAATCATGCAACACAAGGAAGTAGATTCTGAAACAGCAACACCTAATTCATAGTATGGCATAAACAATATAAAATCATCCCAATATGTTTCATCATATTTTGCATACGCATAATCACCTGTACATATTTCATTATTTATACTTTTATATTTAGCATTACCCGTACGTGATTTAATAGGAATTCTTTCATCTTCATTATAATCATAAGCAAAATATGCTATAACGCATAATGTTTTGCCTCTCATATTATCTATACCTAAATTACAATGTATTTTCATTCCCTTTACATTATTCACATATACGCCATGCTCCAACCAACAATCATTAATATATACAGAACCATCATCTTGGGCACAAACATATATTGAACAAACACATACTATAAACATCATTAATATTCTTTTCATTTCAAGGCAGTTTTAACTTTCAAATAAATTTAATTAACGATAACGTTCAAAATGAGCTCCTCTGAGAGATTTATAATGTCCATTTTTGGCACAATTTGCACAATAAGAATCACCAGAACTGATTGGCACATATAAATCACATTTACAATGCGAACATTCTGCATAGTATTTCTTCTTAGATGATTTAAATGACACATTAGATCCTTTTTTTTCATATACATTCTCAACGGTAACAGGAATGTATACAACACCATCATAACCACATAAATTACAACCATACCCATAACATTTAGGACAAGTTACATTTTCTACATTTTGACTTGTTTCTGTATGGTAAGATGCACTTCCATTTCCACAAGACAAAAACAAACATACTGTAATACAATACATTATTTTTTTCATTTTCTTACTTGTTAAATTTTCTCTCCCTACTCACTTAACGGCTTTTCAGTTACTCCGTCAGTACCTTTGGAAATCTCAAATACACACATAAAAAAACGCGGTACTTTTGTTATTCCTGCTCAGAGGTGTTTGGCGTAACCCAGACAGTAGAATAACGAAAAGCCCGCGAATTAATCGCAGGCATTCTAACCATTATTCTTTCCTGTCTTTTTAGTCGCCAAACTTTCTGAGCAGAAGAATAAAGCTAAAACGCTTTTCCAATATTTTATAATGTGCGTATCATACTACGCTAATCATTCATAGGCATTTATTTTAATTGATATTTTATTTTG
>JAFOBJ010000037.1 GCA_017381865.1 Bacteroidales bacterium | reverse complement strand
TGTGGGAAAGTAGGTCGTCGCCACCCCATAACGGAAGCCTCAGCGATGCGCTGGGGCTTTTCTGTTTCTATACACACTCCTTTCCCCTCCTCTCGCAGAGACGCAGAGAAACGCAGAGTGTTTATTGGCCTGCATAAAAAGTCCAAAGCTCACAGCTCATAGCAAAAAAAAGACGCCATCTTTCAATGACGTCTATATCCTGGTGTTTCTGAGTCTTAGTGACTCAGTGTCTTTTAAAGAACTTTCTTATATAACTCAATGATGTCTTCTAATGTAACTTCTCTTGGGTTGCCTGGTGTGCAGACATCGCTGATGGCTTGTTCTGCGAGTGCTGGAATGTCTTCTTCCTTGATGCCGATTTCAGTAAGGTGTTGTGGAATGCCTACTTCAATTGCGAGTTCTTTTACTGCGTTACAAGCAGCAGCAGCGGCATCTTCTTTGCTCATGCCTTCTTTATATGCATTCATCGCCTTTGCAATCTCAACATATTTGTCGAGGCATACAGGAGCATTGAATTCCATGATAGTTGGCAATAACATAGCATTTGCAACTCCGTGAGGAATGTCAAACAAAGAACCCATTGGGTGTGCCATGCCATGAACAACGCCTAAACCGACGTTTGAGAATGCCATACCTGCAATGTATTGTGCTACAGCCATACCATTACGTCCGACAGGATTTGTTGGTTCAAAGACAGCAGTGCGTAAATATTTGTTGATCATTCTTATTGCTTCTAACTCAAACATATCTGACATTTCCCATGCTGCTTTTGTGATATAGCCTTCAATTGCGTGTGTCAAAGCATCGAGGCCTGTTGCTGCTGTAGTTTCTTTTGGTAAAGAATACATCAACTCAGCGTCAACGATAGAACAGCAAGGAATGTCGTTAGGGTCAACGCAAACCATTTTCTTTTTCTTTTCTTCGTCGATGATAACGTAGTTGATCGTTGTCTCTGCTGCAGTACCAGCTGTTGTTGGCAATGCGATAATTGGCACGCTCTTGTGTTTTGTTGGGGCAACACCTTCGAGAGAAACGACGTCAGCGAATTCAGGATTGTTGATGATGATGCCGATGCCTTTTGCTGTGTCCATAGCAGAACCACCTCCGATTGCGACCAAACAATCAGCGCCTGATTTCTTGAATGCTTCAACACCCATTTGAACGTTTGTTACAGTTGGATTAGGTTTTACTTCACTGTAAACTTCGTAAGGAATATTAGCTTCGTCGAGAACATCGCTGACCATTTTAGCTACGCCGAATTTGATGGGACCTTTGTCGGTTACAATCATAGCTTTTTTGAAACCTAAGCGAGCGATTACGTTAGGCAATTCTTTGCGAGCACCTGGGCCGAAATATGATAATTCGTTGAGAATAAATCTATTTACCATTGTTAATATTTTTAGATGTTAATAATAAGTTTTAATAAGCAAATATAAGATTTCTTATTAAAGATTCAAAGTTCATTTTACTAAAATGTTATAAAAACTTTTTGGCAAATAAATATTTTCAATTTCAATTGCATCTTTGAAAAGAGGTGCTATTTCTTCATCTCGGAAACCTGCAATTCCGCAGCCAATTCTTGTTACTAAAAACTTTAATTCAGGGTGAGATTTAGCGAAGTCGATAAATTCATCGACGTATGGTTTAATGACATCTACGCCACCATGCATCGTTGGGATACCATAACTTTGACCTTGTAATCCAACGCCTTGACCCCAGATCGCTCCGAATTTATTATATGCAGCACGAGCTGCGCCTCCGCCGTGCATGCCCTCAAGATTACTTCCGAAGACAAATATTTCGTTTGGTTTTAAATTGTTGATAATATCAGCAGATATTCTTTTTTCTGTATTCATACTATTTTCAAATTTTTCAACAATATCTATAAATTCAAAAGGTATGAATCTTTTGACCTCTTCTATTATTGAATCTGGAATGCTATAATAAGCAGAGGCAATTCCTCCAGTTATTGCGCCGATGGTGTCGCTATCGCCACCAAGTGAAATGCCTAATCGTATTGCGGATTCGTAATCGTGGCTTTCTAAAAATGCAATGATAGCCTCAGGACAAGTTTCTTGGCATGTCTCATTAAATTTATAGACACGTCTTATTTCATCGCATGTGCGACTTAAATCGTAACCAAAATTATTTTCAATATATTCTTTGATTATCGCTTTGGTGCTGCCTGTTTTGGCTAAATATATTGCTGCTGCAACACTTTGCGCTCCTTTGATTCCTTCTGGGTGATTGTGCGTAACTTCAGCACTTTGTTTTGCTAAGAATAACGCTTCATCGAGTGATTGTGCATAAAAACCGCATGGACTGACACGCATTGCGGAACCATTGCCAAAGCTATTGTATGGTGATGATAATTCTTTTGATAACAACCATCTTAAAAACATACCTCCGTAACCTCTATTAGGATATTTTCGTCCCCATTCTCTTAAATATAAAGCCAAGTGTCTGTCTGTTTGACGTTTGTTTGTTACCCAATCAGCAACTGCTATTGTCATGACACTGTCGTCGGTGAAAAAGCATTTGTCATTTAAAAATTCAAAATCTGTTGAACGATAGTTGTTAAATTCAAAACGTGAGCCTACAATGTCTCCAATGATGGCTCCAATAATTCCTTTGTTATTCATGTTATTATATTTTAAAATTCTAATCTGAAACCTTTACTTTTTAATTCTGCGTATTTCTCAGCATTGAAGCGATACATTATCGGAACACGTCGTGATGCGTCCTTTGCACGTTCTTCTACTTCTGAAAGTATGCCTAATTTTGTGATTTTATTATAGAAATTACGTCTGTCGAATTTGACTTCTAAAATTGCTTCATACAAGTTTTGCAATTCTGACATTTTAAATACTTCCGGCAATAATTCAAACCCGATTGGCTCAAAACAGATTCTTTCTTTCAGAACCTTCAATGCCTTACGGAATATGAGTTCGTGGTCGAAAGCTAATGACGGAATTTCGTCTAATGAAAACCATTGAGCTTCTTCAGCATCGTCGCCGCCTTTCACTTCTGATAACCTTACCAAAGCGTAATGCGCAACGGTGATGACTCTTTCTCTTGGGTCTCTTTTAACATCTGAAAATGTGTAGAATTGTTCGACTGTTACGTCTTTCAAACCTGTTTCTTCTTCTAATTCACGGCGAGCGCATTGTTCTGCTGTCTCGTCCATATTCATGAAACCTCCAGGAAACGCCCATTTGCCTTTGTATGGGTCTATGCCGCGTTGAATCAATAATACTTTGATGTTTATTCCATCAAAACCGAAAATGACACAGTCGGCAGTGACTGCAGGATGTGGATATTTGTAACAATATTTTAACTCAGAACCTTGGCCATTGGCTGTTGGCTTTTGAACTTTTTCTGATAAGGTCTCTTTCATATTTTTTTATTGCGTTAATTTTGCGCAAAGATAAGAAGAAATTTTTAGTTGTCAAGAAAATAATATGTAAAAATTACGCAAAAAAATATTGTATTTTTTACAACAATTTTCTTTTATTTTTGTTATTATTAAAAATTTATCGTTATGAAAAATTATATTATTGAATCTCTTATCATTGCTATCTCATTATTTCTAATGGGCTTATTTTTGAAAAATGGTCTTGACGGCTTTTCTAATAAAGACCGTGTTGTGAATGTTAAAGGTCTCGCTGAGATGGAAGTGAAGGCTAATAAAGTAACGTGGCCATTGATGTATAAGGAAATTGGCAATGACCTTACATTTTTATATAACAAGATAAATTCTTCTAATAAGACGATTGTTGATTTTTTGAAAGAAAATGGTCTCGATGAAAATGAGATTACCATTAATGCTCCAGAAATCGTTGATATGAATGCGGAACGTTATTCTTCAAATCAAAGCAATTATCGTTATAATGTTACGCAAGTGATTACTGTAGCTTCTTCTAAGGTTGATTTAGTACGTCGTCTTATCAACGAGCAGAGTGAATTGTTGAAACAAGGTATCGCTATTACTGGCGGCGATTATATGTATCGAGTGAAATATGAATATAGCGACTTGAATTCTATTAAACCTCAGATGATAGAAGAAGCGACGAAGAACGCAAGAACTGCTGCACAGAAATTTGCTTCAGACAGCGACAGCAAACTTGGCAAGATTAAACGCGCTTCACAAGGTCAATTCAGCATTAGCGACAGAGACGAGTTTACTCCTTATATTAAAAAGGTAAGAGTCGTAACGACAATAGATTATTTTTTAGAAGATTAGGAGTTATAAATTGTCGAAATGATTATTGCTGCTGCAACAGAAGCGTTCAGTGATTCAGTTTGGCTTCCTTTTCCTCTTGGGATATGAATAGGGGAGGTGACGAGAGGTAGAACGTCTTCTCTTATTCCGTGTGATTCGCTGCCGATGATGATGACGCCGTTTTTCTTTTCAATCTTCTTAGTGAAAATGTTTTCACCTTCCATCAAGGCACCGTAGATTGGAGTTGCTGAGTTGCTGAGTTGTTGAGTTTTAGAAAGGAAATCTTTTAAATCTGTTTCTATGATTTGGATTCTGAAAATGGAACCCATTGTAGATTGTATTGTCTTGGCTTGCCATGCGTCGGCACAGTCGCTGCTACATACTATTTTATTGATTCCGAACCAGTCGGCGGTTCTTATCATAGTACCTAGATTACCTGGGTCGTTGATGCCGTCGAGAGCGAGGATGAATTCGTTTTCGGCATCTTTAGGATTTATGTTATAAGAAGGAGTGTGAGCTGTTGCGATGATTCCTGGAGGCGTCACCATGCTGCTCATTTGCTCCATTTGTTTTGCATTGACAACATCGTATGACTTGAGACCTGCGGCCATTTCAGGGAATTTCTCCAGCCATGTCTCTGTGACTAAAATATTTTCAACTTTAAAGTCGGAAGCGAGGAGTTCGCTGACGAGTTTGTTGCCTTCCACGACAAACATTTTGTTTTCCTTACGGAATTTTGTCTGTTTGAGAGATTGAATGAATTTTATGTCGTTTTTTGTCATGATTAATTGATATGTAGAGACGTGTCAATGATGTCTTTTATGATAGTAAAAATAGTTTTTTTATTTTAATTACATCATTGATGCGTCTGTACAATGATGTGTCTGTGTTTTCAAAAAAAAGCCGAAGAAGTGATTTCTTCGGCTATAAATACAAAAAACCTTAATATGAAAAATCTTCAGTTTAGGATTATTCAGCGAAAACTTCGAAAGAGATTTCAACAGATACTTCTTTGTGTAATCTGATAACAGCTTTGTAAGTACCAACTTCTTTAATGCTGTCTTCTTTGATTATGATCTGTTTGCGATCTACTGTCAAGTCTTTAGCTTCTTTAATAGCGTTAGCTATTTGAACGTTATTCACTGAACCATAGATTTTGCCAGTTTCAGCAGCTTTAGCAGGAATACGTAATGATAAACCTTCTAAAACTTGTGCTAATTCTGTAGCTTCTTTTCTAATTTTTTCTTGTTTGAAAGCTTGTTGGCGGATTTCTTCAGCCAAAACTTTACGAGCTGATGGAGTGGCTAAGATAGCCATACCTTGTGGAATTAAGAAATTACGAGCGTAACCAGGTTTTACTGTTACGATATCGTTTTTATATCCCAAATTTTTTACATCTTGTTTAAGAATAATTTCCATGTCTTGTCCTCCTATTATTTCAATAAGTCAGCTACGTAAGGCATCAATGCAAGATGACGTGCTCTCTTGATAGCTTGAGCAACTTTTCTTTGATATTT
>JAFOBJ010000036.1 GCA_017381865.1 Bacteroidales bacterium | reverse complement strand
TTTTTCAATGTGTATGTTGAACATCGTTGTTAACCCAATGCTTAACAAACTCGGCGGCGGCGGTAACAGAGGTAACCAACTCGTACAAGTCGGTGGTTCATTCAACTCATTGATGGGTACAGCATGTATCTTCTTGACAGGCGTTTTCGTTCCTAGCATCGTTGATGCTAAAATCAGCCAAGTATTCCCATTGATGTTCATCGCATTAGGAATCTTCGCTTTAGCATTCCTCGTCATCTCAATGACAGATATCCCAGAAAATCCAGCACAAAAAATCGAGAAAGGTGCAAAATCACAATACGGACCAATGTCATTCCGTCACTTCGTATTTGGCGCTATCGCTATCTTCATCTATGTTGGTGTTGAAGTTGGTATTCCAAACGTATTGCAAAAATGGTTACAAAACGGCGGTTTGAACGTAGCTACAGGTGCTGAAGCTATCGCTGGTACAGTAACAGCAACATACTGGTTATTGATGCTCGTCGGTCGTTTGGCAGGTGCAGCATTAGGTGCAAAAGTCTCAGCAAAAGCAATGTTGACAGTAGCATCAGGCATCGGTTTCATTTTCGTTGCATTGGCAATCTTCTTAAACCCATCAACAGTTGTTGGTCTTCCAGTATTCAAAGGTACAGAAGGTTTCGGCATCGCACAAGTTCCAGTCAACGCAGCATTGTTAGTATTATGCGGTCTCTGCACATCAGTCATGTGGGGCGGCATCTTCAACTTAGCTGTTGAAGGTCTCGGCAAATACACAGAAAGAGCTTCTGGTATCTTCATGGCATTGGTTTGTGGCGGTGGTATCTTGCCATTCGTACAAAACCTCGTCGTTGACTTGAGCGGCAACTACTTAGTAAGCTACTGGGTTGTTGCAGCAGGTCTCGCATTCTTGTTGTTCTACGCATTAGTAGGATCAAAGAATGTCAACAAAGACATTCCTGTGGAATGATAAACCAAGGCTTTTGGCTGTTGGCCATTGGCTTTTAGAATAAATTATAATTGGAGAGGAGAAAAATTTTAGTTTCTCCTCTCTTTTTTTTGTTTAAGATTGATAAGGATTTGAATCTAGATATATTTCTCTTTGTTTCTTTATTTCGTTTGCTAACTCTTCTTCTGTGGGTAATATCAATTTGTATTTGGAAGCAAATATATGCTCATTACCTTTTAATATAGAATATTTCGCTATGTCTTTGTCAGTCTGAGCGCATAGCAAAATGCCGATTGTCGGATTGTCGTCATGACCTTTCTTCAACTCGTCATACATTCTCACATACATATCCATCTGACCTACATCTTGATGGGTAATTTTCCCGACTTTTAAATCTATCAAGACAAACGCCTTAAGAATATAGTTATAGAAAACCAAGTCAATATAATAATCTTCCTCTTCGGTCCTGATAAGCTGTTGTCGTGCAACAAATGCGAAACCTTTCCCAAGTTCCATAAGGAAATCACTGAGGTTTGACAATATCGCTTTTTCCAAATCTTTTTCTAAATAGTATTGATTATTTGGTAATCCTAAAAACTCCAAGACAGTAGGATTTTTGATGAATTCTAGTTTGTCATTCTGAAAAGAATTTGTTTTTGCTTTCATCTCATTTTCAACAATAGTCTTCTTTTGAGAAATCAACATCCTTTCATAATATTGTGTGTTGATGTTTCTATTTAATGTTCGGCAATTCCACATTTGATTTGTAGCTTCTCTCATATACCAATCTCTGATTTCTTTTTCTTTAATTCTCATAAGACGTTCATAATGACTCCAAGTCAATATAGCAGGCAGTGCTTGCTGATTTTCGCTCTCCAATTGGGCAGGCATTGCCTGCCTTTTTGAATCTTCTAATTTAGCAGACATTGTCTGCTGTTTTCGTTCTTCCAATTGGGCAGACACTGTCTGCCCAATTGAATAGTCATTGAAAATCAGGTAGAATTTTCTAAAACTTTTTAGATTTGTTGTGGAATATCCTTTGCCAAACTCTTCAGTAAGAGATTCAGAAGCAATCTTTAAAATATGTTTCCCATATTCTGCTTTGTCCTTGCCTTTTTGTATCTGTTCCACAATACGTTTGCCGAGCAGCCAATTTGATTGAACTTGTGCAAAACATATAGACGAGTATGCATATTTTCTTGCCGACTTAACAATATCTTTTAATGAATCTAAGAAGATACCTTCTTCTTTAGTATTGATGACTTTTTCCATGATTCCTAAATTTTGGTTCTACAAAGCTACATCTTCATCATCTTTTTGTCAAGTATTTGTAAAGGGAATATTTTACTTTTAACAATTTTTAACATAAAATCTATGAAATATTAAGAAATGATGTTAAGATTTGTTATGAAATAAAAAAAATAAAGAGCCATGACTCTTTATTTTTTATTGTGCATAATTATTAAAAGGCAAGAATTATCTCATTGTAATATTCTGAATCAAACAACTTATAGTGTCTGCTGTTTTTTTACTCCATACAGTAATCGATATAAGTAAATTAGTTTTATCTTTTGTTCCAATAAGTACCACATAAGGTTCCGATGAATTTTCACATATATTATCGTAATGTGGTTTTTCGATTCTACAAGATAATATGTCTTTAAAATCATATTTCTCATCATTGATAATAAGAACTCCAGAGTCTGCAAACTCCAAAATGTATTTATTTCTTTTTTTACTGATCCAAATATGATTAGTTAATTTTCCGTACTTATTTGAAAGATTTTGAATATAATTATCCCATTCAGTGTTCATAATAATTAGTCTTATTTTAAAGATAAGACAAATTTACATAATTTTTTTGAAATTTAGTGTGATTTTATTTAACTTATATAGAATCGATATTCAATCTTCAATCTTCAATTAAAAATGATGTGTTAGGAATTAATTTTTAGAGTTCATCCTCTGCGTTAGGGATTGGAGCGGCATCCTTTTGGAGCGGAGCGGAAAAAGATATAGCGGAAAGCCCGACGGCGTAGCCGAACGCCCAAAAGAAAAATTACAAGTCAACAAGACTATAAGAAAATTTAAAGGTGAAAGTCAGCAGGCATTCCTAGTTTCTTTAAGAGCAGGAAAATTTTTATTTACCAAGCACTCTCATATCTTTATATTATTTCGTAACTTTGTAGGACATAATTTGTTTAAACGAATGAACCTTAATTCCAAGATATTATGCAAAACGGATATTTAAATTTCGATGAATATATTCGCCAAGGCGAACCGCAGCAAAGAGAACGTGCTGAAGTTTTCGCAATCAAATATCTTAGGTCTCAGGGCTTTCATGTAAACAATGAATTATTTGAACAGCATTCTTGGTATTTCCGAAATGCCCTAGTACGTGCTAATTATCGAAATTTGTCGAAAGGTATCAGCTATGAACCATTATTCCTAATTCGCTTTTTCCGTAATTTATTGTTGGGTGAAAAGAACATTCTCAAAAATAGATATATGATAGTTGATTATATCGAAGGTAAAAACATACAAGTACCCGAACAAGTACCCGAACAAGTACCCGAACAAGCTGTTAATATATTATTTACTAATAATACATTAATAATTGATTTGATAAAAACAATCGGTCATAATGAATTCTCAATTTCACAATTGATGGAAAAAATAGGATTAAAACATAGACCTAACTTTATGGAATATCACCTAAACCCTGCAATATCGGAAGGCTATGTCAGACTGCTTTATCCTGATAAGCCTCGTCATCCAAAACAAAAATATCTCTTGACTGTAAGAGGTATGGCTTTATATAATGAATTAACAAAATAAAACATATATCATGGAAAACTTCAGCGATAAATTAAAAGTGTTGTTACTGCAATATCTTCGTCAGGAAGGCGTGGTGGGCGAACGCTTCCCTATCTGCCCTGACGTCGAGGATAAATGGCAGGAAATGTTAGAGGCTTATATGCCTGACGGCGTGAGAGAATATAACGAATATCCTATGGTGTCTCTCGGCTGGATTATGTTCGTCGGAATGGCGATGGCTAAATTCTGGGACCTCGACTGGGAAAAATACGGTTCTTTGAAGACTTCGTCTTTGTATGAAGGTCTCCGCAGCAAACGCGGCTTCGACGAGATGGATGAATATATACTCGAAGACGTGCTTAAATTAGATGAAGAAGGTTGCAAGAAAGCTACTGACATCGTGGCTGAATGTGCTTGTATCACAAATACTTTCTTACGCAACCAAAATATCGAGCCTAGCACCAAAGCTGCTGTAGAGGCTTACTTTGAATGTCTTCATCAGATGTATCTCATGGGAATGGCGATGCAACTAAACGCCATGGGATATAAGATGCTGGGGCTTAATTAATTCATAATTCATAATGCATAATTCATAATTTAACTGATTATGCATTATGAATTAAAACAATTTTAACTGTATTGTCATGTTAAACGTCATTCTGTGTAATGGCGTGGTGCCGTGTTCCGCCACAGCGTTTTTATGTTCCAATGTCGGATAGCCTTTGTTTTTCTTCCAGTTATACATCGGATATTGCAGGTCGTATTCTTCCATCATGGCGTCACGAGTTGTCTTGGCTAAAATAGATGCCGCCGCAATGGCTTGATACTTAGCGTCTCCGCCCACGATACACTGATGTTTTATATCCTTATAAGGATTGAAACGATTGCCGTCGATGAGGAGAAATTCTGGTTTTATCTTCAACTGTTCCACTGCTCTATGCATTGCGAGAAACGAAGCATTCAAAATGTTAATCTCATCGATTTCATTATTGTCGACAATGCCTATTCCGTAAGCAAGTGCTTCTTGCATAATGACTTCTCTCAATTTCTTTCGTTGTTTCTCTGTCAGTTTCTTGGAGTCGTCGAGCATCGGATAGTCTTTGTTTCTATCTAGAATGACGGCTGCCGCTACCACAGGGCCTGCCAGACATCCGCGGCCGGCTTCGTCACAACCGGCTTCAATCATATTGTCAGTATAATGTGCTATGAGATTCATATCGTTATGCCAAATAATGGTAAATATTGATTTACTAATATTAATAATGTAACAATGATGGTTACAAGATTTGCTAGCCTTGTTTTCTTGATGTCTGACAATGTTATCGCATAGAAAAATGCGAACATCATAAAAATCAGGCTGTTGTTCAATAATGGCGTGTGAATGAAGAACATAAATAAAGAAAAGAATGTCAAAGCTATAGCCACTCCTACCCTTTTCCTGATGTTGCTTCCTTTGTCGGACGCCTTATTGCTTATCGTTCTTAAAAATGTAATCAAAAATAAAACGCAGAATATTATGAACAAAATTTCATTGCTTCCATTCAAATCATAAAAGAATTTCATATTTCTGAAAAAATATGAATATGAAGCTATTAAGGCTTCTGAATTTCCGAATAAGAATGACAATCCTACAAACAAGCCGTTTATCAGAAGAAATCCTACCATCGGTATTATCAAATATCGTATCTCTCTGAATCCCAATATTATAAATGATATTATTACCCAAACCATGAGAAATACTGACGGGTAATAGAACAATGATGCTATCGCGATGAAATATCCGATGTTCATCATATAATTTTCTGGGTTATCTGTCTGATAGATAAGGAAAAGCGTGTGCATCGCCATTAAGATGAACGGGCAAGCGAAGATGAACGGATAACATGAATGCAATTGTGGTGCGAAACACATCATGAGTCCGAATGTCAGTGAGCCTACCGTGTTATTTTTGGTCACCAGACGGTTTGCCGACAGAACTGAATTGAATAAAAATATGCAGACTAAATATACTGCAAAAGCTAATGTATTGAGTATGAATGGTGAGAAGTCAAATATTGAAATTATGACATTATATAAAGGTGTGATATTCTCACCTGGAATGAATGCCGACTTCGTGATGAAAGCCGGCATCCATAATATAAGTGCCATCATGACGATGACAAGATGTTGCGCTAGAAAACTATGCTTAAAAAAATTTAACATTTCTTATAGTTTCATTAAATCAAGACCGATATCGTGACGATAATTAACGCCTTCAAACTTAATCTTTTCTACGTTTTGATAAGCTTTGTTTCTTGCTTCTTCTATGTCTTTACCGTGAGCTGTGACAGCGATGACACGACCGCCAGAAGTAACTACTTCGCCTTTGTCGTTGAATTTTGTTCCTGCATGAGCGATGATGCAGTCTGACAATTCTTCGAATCCTGTCATCACCATTCCTTTTTTATAATCTTCTGGATAACCTCCAGAAACGAGCATTACAGTCACAGAAGTGTTTTTAGATGTCTGATATTCAACTTCGTTGAGTCTGCCTTGAGCGCAAGCGTCGAGCAATGCAACCAAGTCGGAGTCGATGCGTGTCATGACGCCTTCTGTTTCAGGGTCGCCCATTCTTACGTTATATTCGATGACGTATGGATCGCCGTCGACGTTCATCAAACCAATGAAAATGAATCCTTTATAGTCGATATTTTCTTCTTTAAGACCTTTGATTGTTGGTTTTATGATTCTGTTTTCTACTTTCTCAACGAATTCTGGTGTCACGAAAGGAACTGGAGAGACAGCACCCATGCCACCTGTGTTCAAGCCTGTGTCGCCATCGCCGATACGTTTGTAGTCTTTCGCTTCAGGAAGAACTACATAATGTTCTCCGTCGGTCAAGACGAACATAGAGACTTCGATACCTTTCAAGAATGTCTCGATAACGACTTTTGCAGAAGCAGAGCCGAACTTGCCTGAAAGCATGTCTTTCAATTCGTTTTGTGCTTCTTCCAATGAGTCGATGATGAGAACGCCTTTACCTGCTGCGAGTCCGTCGGCTTTTAAAACGTAAGGAGCTTTTTGTGTTGTGAGATATTGCAATCCTTCTTCGAGATTAGCAGCAGTCACTGTGAAACATGAAGCTGTTGGGACGTTATATTTTTCCATGAAAGCCTTTGCAAAAGCCTTGCTGCCTTCGAGTTGTGCGCCTTTTTGATCTGGACCGATAATCTTAATGTTTTTTAACTCTGCATCATTTTTGAAGAAATCGACGATGCCGTCAACGAGTGGCTGCTCTGGACCAACGACAACCATGTCTATACCGAGTTTCAATACGTTTTCTTTAACTACATTGAAATCAGCAATATTTATAGCGAGATTCTCGCCTATTGAATCTGTTCCAGCATTACCTGGAGCAATGTAAAGTTTTTCAACTAATTCACTTTGAGCGAGTTTCCAAGCAAAAGCATACTCGCGACCACCTGAACCTAATACTAAGATATTCATACTTTATTATTTAGTTTTTTAAATTATCTTTTTTTTAGTAATGGAGTTTTGAAGTAATGAAGTTTACAAACAATCACCACATCACTACGTCACTACATTACTACAAACCTTCCACCAAATCTCAGCCGCCTTGTCCCATGAAAAGTCTTGTCGTCTGATTCTTCCTTTTTCTATTAAACCTTTTCTTACTTCTTTATCTAAAATCTTCTCCATCGCATCGGCAATCGACTCTTCATTAAACGGGTCGACGAGCAATGCCGCATTGTTTGCCACTTCAGGCATTGATGTCACATTGGAAGTGATGACTGGAGTGTCGCATTTGAAAGCCTCGACGATTGGAATGCCAAAGCCTTCAAAATAAGAGACATATACCGACGCTAATGCTGAAGCAGTGACGAATTGTAAGTCTTCTGCCGACAATCTTCCTGCAAAAATGACATCGTCTTTATGTGTCATCGCTTCGTATGCGTTCTTAATCGGTTCGGTCCACCAGCGTTTGCTGCCGACTATGAGAAGTTTTATATCGTTATTATTTCTTTTCTTAAATAAATCTATGAAGTGAAAAGTCGAGCAAGATTCTTACGAGGATGCAAGGAACCGACGAACATAAAATAAGGTTTTCCAGCTGTGTATTTGTCTCTTGTCTCTTTTTTAAGTTCTTCATTTACAGGAGAAAAAATCTCGTTTGCTCCATTATATGCGACTTCAATCTTATCTGGATTTATGCCGTAACATTCGCAGATGTCTTTCTTTGAAAACTCAGAAACCGTAATGATTTTATCGGCTTTTCTTGCATATTTTGGAAAGAACTTTTTATAATGCCAGAGATGAATTTTTGGAAAGTCCTGAGGAAAATGCTCAAAGTTTAAATCGTGAAACACAGCGATTTGCTTGACCTTACTTCTTAAACTAAGATAACCATCTGGAGATAAATACAAATCTGCTTTTATTTTACGAAGGTATCTCGCGACAGCGAATTCGAAGAATGCTATATACAAAAACGGATGGCGCGCTGGCGGGAAAAGCATTACCGGCTTGACATTGTCGGCGAAGATGAACTTAGGGTCTGGCTCTCTGTCGAAGATGAAATGAAACTCCACTTCCGGATGCGAAATCACCATACGACGCAGACATTCATAAGCTACCCAGCCAATGCCTTCCAGCTTATCCTTCAATAACAATCGTGTATTTACAGCAATCTTCAAAATTCAAAATTTATTTTCACAAAAATAATAATTTAACCTAATAGACGCATCTATGTGTGTTGATTTTTTTAGATTAAAAGACGCCACAGGAGTGACGTCTCTACAATTACTCCTAATTCCAAACTCCCAAAAGCATTCCCGACACCATCCAGTGGTTGAAGCTGTTTCCTTCGTCATCGCCTTGTGGTATCGCGATTGTGATTGTATGTTTTCCTGGTTTCAAGAATGATAAGTCGAAGTAAACTGGTTGCGTTGCTGTTCCAGGACACCATCCTGAACGTGACAAATCTGATGACGATTGTCCGTTCCAGAAGTTACCAGAAACTGGATTCATCTCTCTGAATGTAGCGCAGTCGCAACGCCATGGAGTGTGTGTGAAGACTTTTTCTCCGTCGATGATGATGACATTTTCTTTAGGGTTGAATTCGTCGCCTCCGCCCCAGCCGCCGTGGCCTGTGCTGATATATCGCAAACGAAGGTCGCTGACGTTTCTGGCACTTCAAATTCAACGGTGAGACTGTCGGTCTTGAACATACGACAATAATGCTGTCCACTCATTTCCATTACGTTACAAGTGTTGAACAATGGCAATGTCCAGTCGTCGTTATAACTTAAATCCCAAGAATAAGAACTTGGATAAGCAAGAATATCCATGCTTAATTTATGGCCGCCGCCATCGTAATTGCTGATGAAAGCACCAATCAAGACATCACCACGAAGGTGTTTCGCAACATCAGTGATTTCTTGTTTGTAATAAGCTTCATCTTCCCATTCCAAACCGTCAAATTTCACTCTGTTGTTAAAATGACTTACGCCGAATGGAGTGAAGAAACGCATTAGTTCCACGACTGGTGTGAAATCATCTTCAAGCTTGATTGCTCTGTAAGTTATATCTCTTTTATCTGTGTAAGAATGAAGCATTTGAATGCTGTCAATTAAAGCGTCTTTCAAACTCAAAGCTCTATCGGTAGGAATCACGAAGATAGATGCTGGTCTGTCGTAAGCGTCACCATTAGACTTTTGTCTCACATCGAGAAAATAAGAATAATGTTCAGGCAAAGTCGAGAGATTCATTCTTTTAAGAATCAAGGTTCCGTAAGAAAA
>JAFOBJ010000035.1 GCA_017381865.1 Bacteroidales bacterium | reverse complement strand
AGCATCACAAGGTCTCTTGTTGATGATTCCTAATATGTATAAAATAGCAGGTGAATTGCTTCCTGGCGTTTTCCATGTTTCAGCTCGTGCTTTGGCAGCTCAAGCATTGTCAATCTTCGGTGACCACGCCGACGTTATGAGCGCACGTCAAACAGGTTTCGCTCTTTTAGCAACAGGTTCAGTACAAGAAATCATGGACCTCGCACCAGTAGCTCACCTCGCAGCTATCGAAGGTCGCGTTCCTTTCATGCACTTCTTCGATGGTTTCCGTACATCACACGAAATCCAAAAAGTTGAAGCAGCCGACCAAGAAGAAATCAAGAAACTTGTCAACTGGAAAGCTCTCAAAGAATACCGCGAACGCGCTCTGAACCCAGAACATCCTGTAACACGCGGTACAGCTCAAAACCCAGACATCTATTTCCAAACACGCGAATTGCAAAACAAATACTACTATGCTCTTCCTGACATAGTAGCAAAATATATGAAAGAAATGAGCAAAATCACTGGCCGTGAATACGCTCCTTTCACATACTATGGCGCACCAGATGCTACAAACATCATCATCGCTATGGGTTCTATCACCGACGTCATCAAGACTGTCGTCGACAAACTTAACGCAGAAGGCAAGAAAGTCGGTTTGGTAAGCGTACACCTCTATCGTCCTTTCAGCGTGAAATATCTCTTGAATGTCGTTCCTGATACAGTAAAACGTATCTGCGTATTAGACAGAACAAAAGACACCGGCGCTAACGGCGAACCTCTCTACTTAGACGTTGTTGAAGCTTACAACGACTTGTTCAGACATCATAGCACACACTTGCCACACATCATCGGCGGTCGTTATGGTTTGTCATCAAAAGATACAACACCAGCTCACATATTGTCAGTATTCAAAAACTTAGAACGTCCAGAACCTCGTAACAGATTCACTATCGGTATCAACGACGACGTTACATTTGGTTCTCTCCCAATGCTTCCAGAATTCTCAATCCTCCCAGAAGGAACATTCGAAGCTAAGTTCTACGGCCTCGGCGCTGACGGTACTGTTGGTGCTAACAAGAACTCTATCAAGATTATCGGTGACAACACAAACAAATATAGCCAAGCTTACTTCGATTACGACTCAAAGAAATCAGGCGGTTACACATGTTCACACCTCCGTTTCGGCGACAAACCTATCTTGGCTCCTTATCTCGTTGGTACTCCAGACTTCGTCGCTGTTCACGTACCTTCATACTTAAGCAAATATGACTGCTTGCGCGGTTTGAAAGACAATGGTACATTCCTCTACAACTCACCATGGGATGTTGAAGAAACAAAGAACCACCTTCCAAACTTCGTTAAAAAATATTTGGCTGTACATAACATTAATATGTACATCATCGACGCTACTAAGATCGCTGACGAAATCGGTTTAGGTAATCGTACAAATACAATTCTCCAATCAGCATTCTTCAAGATTTCAGGCGTTATCCCTTACGACCTCGCTGTTGAACAAATGAAGAAATTCATCGTGAAATCATACGGCAAGAAAGGTGAAGACGTCGTTAAGATGAACTTCGCAGCTGTTGACCGCGGCGGTGAAATAACAAAATTGGAAATCCCAGCAGAATGGGCAAAATTAAGCTGCAAGACAGACTTCGTATTGGAACCATTGAAAGGCGCACCTGAATTCATCAACAAGATTATGCGTCCAATGACAGCTCAGTTAGGCAACGACCTTCCTGTAAGCACATTCGAAGAAATCATCGACGGCACATTCCCTGCAGGTACAACAGCATACGAAAAACGCGGCGTTGCTACAGTAGTTCCAGAATGGAAATCAGAAAACTGTATCCAATGTAACCAATGTTCTTTGGTATGTCCTCACGCAGCTATCCGTCCAGTCGTAATGACAGACGAAGAATTGGCTAACGCTCCTGAGTCAATGAAAGCCATCGACGTTAAAATGCCAAAAGAATTGGCTGGCATGCACTTCCGTATGCAAGTGTCAGTAATGGACTGTACAGGTTGCGGCAACTGCGCCGACGTATGTCCTGCTAAAGAAAAAGCATTGGTAATGCAACCATTCGAAAGCCAACTCAACCAAGCTGAAAACTGGGAATATGGTCAACACAAAGTGACATATAAAGACGAACTCATCGACAAATACGCTAACATCAAGAACAGCCAATTCGCTCAACCATTGTTCGAGTTCTCTGGCGCTTGTGCTGGCTGCGGTGAGACACCTTATATCAAGACTATCACACAACTCTTCGGCGAAAGAATGATAGTAGCTAACGCAACAGGTTGTTCTTCAATCTACGGCGGTTCAGCTCCTGCAACTCCATATTGTAAAAACTACAGAAGCGGCAAGGGCGTGGCTTGGGCTAACAGCTTGTTCGAAGACAATGCTGAATTCGGTCTTGGTATGCAGACTGCTACAAACAAACTCCGCGACCGCGTTGAACGCATCATGAAAGAAGCTATCGAAGAATGTAAATGCTGCACAGCAGAATTGAAAGCTCTCTTCCAACAATGGATTGACAACCGCGAAAATGGCCAAGTCACAGAAAAACTCGCTCCTCAAATCCTTGAGTTGGCAGGTAAATGCAACTGCTCATACTGCAAAGATATTGTTGAGTTGAAAGACCACTTGGTCAAGAAGTCACAATGGATTATCGGCGGTGACGGCTGGGCATACGACATCGGTTTCGGCGGCTTAGACCACGTTTTGGCATCTGGTGAAGACGTCAACGTTCTCGTCCTCGATACCGAAGTTTATTCAAATACTGGCGGTCAGTCATCAAAAGCTACTCCAACAGGTGCTGTCGCTAAATTCGCCGCTTCAGGTAAGAAATTACGCAAGAAAGACCTCGGCATGATCGCTAAGAGCTACGGCTACGTCTATGTCGCACAAGTAGCGATGGGCGCAAACCAAGCTCAATATTTCAAAGCTATCAAAGAAGCTGAAGCTTATCCAGGTCCATCACTCGTCATCTGCTACGCTCCATGTATCAACCACGGCATCAAAGCTGGCATGGGCCGCACACAAAACGAAGAAAAATTGGCAGTCGAATGCGGTTACTGGCAACTCTACCGTTACAACCCAGCTGAAGAAGAAGCAGGTCAAAACGGTTTCCACTTGGATAGCAAAGAACCAGACTGGAGCAAGTTCCAAAACTTCATCATGGGTGAAGTCCGTTACAACTCATTGTTAAAGACATTCCCAGAAGAAGCAAAAGAATTGTTCGCTAAGACTGAACAATATGCAAAACTTCGCTACGAAGGTTACAAGAAATTAAGCGAAGAGAAATAATATTAAACTAAGGCTCTTGTACTAAAGCCTTTGAACTAAAAACTCTGGAATTCCGGAATGGAATTTCAGAGTTTTTTTTATAAAGTTACATGTCATTTTTATGTGGATTTTGTTATATTTGCAGATATATTTCGTATAAAATGAATAGCAAGAAGCAGGATATCGCATACTTTATATCATTCTGCATTGAACAATATAAGAATGAAAAAAAAATAACAGGTGAAACAGCATCTCAGATACTATATGAATACGGTGTGCTGAACTACCTTTACGAACATTATGAAGTCCTGCACACGCAAAGCCGACAATGGATTTTAGAAGACATTGAGGAATTTATAGAACTAAGAAAAACAAAAAAAATATGAAACTTTATCATGGAAGTATTGAAGAAGTAAGAATCCCAGAAATACTGATACCAAACAGAACTCTTGATTACGGGAATGGTTTTTACACAACCACATCATATAATCAAGCAAAAGAATGGGTTCAACGAAAAATAACAGAAAATAACACAAATCACGGATTTGTCAACATCTTCGAATTTGACGAATCGGCACTGCGGCAATTAAATTGTCTCATTTTCAATTCACCCACTGAAGAATGGCTTGATTTCGTAATGAGCAACCGCACAAATAAAAGCTTCCACCATAATTACGACATCGTTTATGGACCTGTGGCTAACGATAGAGTTTATGCTGCATTTACATTATATGAAAGCGGATTGTTAAACAAAGAAAATCTTATCAGTGAATTAAAAACATACAAATTGGTTGACCAATATCTGTTTCATACAGAAAAATCACTGCTAGCACTTAAATTCATAGAATCAAAAATAATATAATTATGAACTTAGAAATAAACCAAGATAATCTGTATTTATTATTGCCTGGCAAAATAGCCTGGATGACAGAAATGCTTATGGAAGACAATGATGTTAGCATTATCGATGCTATAAGAGAAATTTACTCCTCTGCCACTTATAAAAAACTAGAAACTGAATCATCTAAAATATGGCATCTCGGTCCTGTAGCTCTATATGAAAAATTAAGCGAAGAGAAATAATATTAAACTAAGGTTCTTGAACTAAAGCCTTTGAACTAAAAACTCTGGAATTCTGGAATGGAATTTCAGAGTTTTTTTTATGTATAAACAACAAAAACTTCCCTCATACCCTCAATTCCTCAGTTTCTCAGTTTCTCAATTCCACTAAAACATTCCTCCGACTTCTTTGTCTTACTAAATAAACTTACTACTATGAAACATATTCTTTTTATCGTCGGCTCGCTTCGTAAAAACTCCTTCAACAGACAACTCGCAAAGATTGCAGAAGACTTGCTCAAAGACAGATTTGAAATATCTTATCTTGATTTTAAAGACATTCCTTATATGAATCAGGATTTGGAAAGTCGACAAGACCACATGACTACAAGTCAACAAGCTGTTTTCAGAGTCCGGCAGGAAGTTCTTAAAGCCGACGGAATCTGGATTTTCACTCCAGAATATAATCAAAGTTATCCAGGTTTATTGAAAAACTTATTAGATTGGTTATCACGTCCTATGGATATTTCCAACTTCGCCAATCCTACCGCCGTTCAAGGAAAGAAAGTCACAGTGAGCGGCGCTGGCGGCAGAAATAAGACGAAATCGTGTCGAGAAAAACTCAACGAACTTTTAGAATATATAAAAATGAACGTGATGAAAGAACCACAGACTGGCATCGCTCTCGGCATGGAAGCCTGGGTTAAAGGTGAATTTAATCTCACAGAAGAACAGATTAATGAACTGAAAATACAAGCAGAAAAATTTGCAGAATTTTTAGAAAAATAATATTACACTTGTTATACTTTGACTTGATGTCTTGATGACTTTTTCGTATCTTTGTAAAAACAAATTATGCATTGTGAATTATGCATTATGAATTGAATAAAGACTATGAAACAAACTAAGATAGTAGCTTCCATTAGCGACCTCCGCTGCGAGGTCGACTTTTTACGAGAATTATACAACTCTGGCGTCAACGTCATGAGAATCAACACTGCCCATGCAACTCCTGAAGGAATAAAAAAAGTTATAAATAATATAAGAACTGTTTCCAACAAACTAGCCATTCTGATTGACACCAAAGGTCCTGAAATAAGGACGACATCCGTTGAAGATCACATCTATTTTAATACTGGCGACAAAGTCAAGATTTGCGGCAATCCTTCTGAAACAACAACACGCAAATGTGTTAACGTATCATATCCAAATTTCGTTCACGACTTAAACATCGGCAATGATGTCCTTTTCGACGATGGCGAACTTGCAATGAAAATTGTCGATAAGACAAACGACGCTCTCATCGCCATTGTTCAAAATGACGGACGCCTCGGTTCAAGAAAGAGCGTCAATGTTCCTGGAGTCCACATACATCTTCCTGCATTGACAGAGAAAGACATGGCAAACATCAAATTGGCAATCGAAGAAGACATCGACTTCATAGCGCATTCTTTCGTAAGAAGTAAAGACGACGTCAAAGCCGTACAAGACATTCTTGATGAATACGGCAGCGACATAAAAATAATTTCCAAGATTGAAAATCAAGAAGGTGTAGACAATATAGACGAAATCATTGAAGCTTCATACGGCATCATGATTGCTCGCGGCGACCTCGGCATTGAAGTCCCAATCGAGAATATCCCTGGTATCCAACGCAGGATTATCCGCAAATGTGTCATCGCAAATAAGCCCGTCATCGTTGCGACGCAGATGCTTCACACTATGATAAAAAACCCTCGCCCTACTCGCGCCGAAGTGACCGACATCGCCAACGCAATATATTATCGCACCGACGCACTTATGCTCAGCGGCGAGACAGCATCAGGCAAATATCCTCTGGAAGCAGTGAAAATCATGGCTTCTATAGCAGAACAAGCTGAAAAAGACAAGCTTCGCGAAAACGACATCGAGATTCCTTTGTGCGACGACTGCAACGTGACGGAATTTCTCGCAAAAAACGCCATCAGAGCTACGGAACAACTCGGTGTAAAAGGCATCATAACAGACGCCAACACAGGAAAGACTGCTCGAATCTTATCATCTTATCGCGGCCCAAATCCTGTTATCGCCTTGTGTTACAAAGAAAAATTGGTACGCCAACTTTCGCTCAGCTACGGCATCACGCCAATATATCAACATGATAAAAAAGAATTACACGAACAATACGTTACAGCCTTGCAAATGCTTCTCAACGAAGGTTTCGTAAACATCGATGACAAAATAGCTCATCTCGGCGGTAGCTTCGGCGAAAAAGGAGGAACAACTTTCCTTGAAATCAACAATGTGAAAGATTTAATTAATTCATAATTCATAATGCATAATTCATAATTAACTTTGGGAATGGAGATAAAATTAATGGATAAAAAAGAATTAAGGGCTCAAATAAAGGCATTAAAGAAACAACATTCAAAGGAAGAACTTCTTGAACAATCTAAATTGATACTTAACAAGTTAGAAAACAACAAATCTTTTATTGATGCTAAAACCGTGATGCTTTACAGCTCGCTTCCAGATGAAGTCAACACTCACGATTTCTTGGAAAAATGGCGTAATGAAAAGAGAATCATACTTCCTACCGTTGTCGGTGACGATATAATTCCTGTAGAATTAAAAAAAGACACCAGCTTTGCTGTCGGCGACTTCAACATTTTAGAGCCTCAGAATGAAGAATATACTGGCAACTATGATTTAATTGTCGTTCCTGGAGTGGCTTTCGACAAAAACGGCAACCGAATAGGACGCGGCAAAGGCTACTACGACAGATTTCTCTGCAAGCACCTTGATGTCAAACGTATCGGTATCTGCTTCGACTTCCAGCTCGTCGACGAAGTCCCAACAGAAGACAACGACATCAGAATGGATGAGGTGGTTTCTTTGTAATCAGAAGCTAAATCCTATTCCTAAGTTAACAGGAACGAAGTGTTCATGGCTATTGTTCCGATTGAATAAATCTATCAATCCTGCTCTACCAAAGATTACGAAATCTCTGAAACTAAAGACAGCCAAAGCATTGACACCAAAAGGGTTGTATGCAATGTTATCTGAAACAGTATATTTGCCACCTTTTTCGAATTTAACCTTAGACTTCATCGCGAAACGCCATTCAAATTCGGGACCGAAGGAGAATGCCATTGCATTATTTCCAACCCTCCACTTCAACTGAACACTGATTGGCATACGAAGACTCCAATAACGTAAATAACTTTTCTTGACACGTCCATCCATAACATTGCCCCAACCGTCAGGTGCTTCTTTCATGTCACTGCCATAATAGAAATATGTACAATTATTGGAGTTAGTGCCAGGATGGTTATGAGTACCCAAAACGCAATTCAAATAATTATAAGTGTTTGATATTCCCAATGCTGATGTCAGACCAAATGTATTTTTCTTATTATGATATAATTTAAATTGAGAGAAATATGAGCCCCATTCAAATGAGTTTGACATCAAAGGTATTATAACAAGTCTGTTTGTTTGAGCCAAAGTTGAATATGCGTAATATATTGTAGGATAAATTGGTTCAAAGTAACGGAATTTTAATTTGGGAGTCTTGTCATCTTCCGAATCACTGTCATCTTTGATAAATGTAGGATTGATGGGACATTGATGGTAACGTTCCTTCTCTCGGTCTTACTAACGATATTGTTTTCATAACGGCTTTCATAATAAGGATTTTTCTCAAATTCACCATCCTCACTGACAGAATACACGTTAATTTTCAATCCGTTAAAACTATCAACTATCTTTACCTTATTGTTGTTTATAAGAACCTCAACATTATTACCATTGGCAATCACTATGGTGTCGTTTTTTGTTTCTTGTGAAAAAACATTTACAACCAAAGTAATTAAAATCGAAACTAATACTATTCTTTTCATATCATTAAATTTTAAATTATTTTATTCATTCCTTAATTCAAACTCAAGATCTCCATATCGTATGTCTATCTTTACATGACGAATATCGTTGCTTCCGTTATAATCTCCAATTATCGTTGTCTCATCATCTTTCTTGATATATCTCATTGCTGTATCTTCAAGAAAAACACTTTCCACATCGGCATGTAGAGCTGCAATATTATATGAAAATTTATGAGATTCTTTGAATATGACACTAACATCAGAGTATTCGGTTTTTATGTCAATAAGTTCAAAATCATGATGCACTTTGTTTATTTCGATATCACCATATCTTGAAGTGAAATTGATTTTCTTTAAAAGATGATCTATTTCAACATCGCTATAAGAATTATCCATTGTCAAATCCTTGACGTTTTTTAAGTATGTGTCGCTATATTGCAGTTTAAGATAGGCGGCTTTAATATCAGAACATGAAATATCTGAGTATTGACAAAATGCCTTCAACGATTGTATGTCACCAAACTTACCGTTACCGTATTGAATATTGACATTAACATCATTTCCTGTGTTGACACGAATATTGCCGTAACGTATTTTAGCATCAACTTTATCCGCATATTTTATTTTAGCATTGCTATAAGCAAGATTCATCTTATTGTCGCCGAACAGACTGTCGATTGAAAAATTACCGTAATCCAAATCCAAGTCAAGATATCTGTTGAGTTTATCAACATTGACATTGCCATAAGCATTATGAATTACAAGGAATATATTTCTAGGAATCATGATATAATAATCAATCTGAAACTCAACATTATTCATCCTACTAGGTATAACAGTCTTCGCCATTATCTCTTTGTTGGCTTGAGAATTTTCAAAGTCTATATCAATCTGATACAGCTGTTCTTCAGCTTTTTGCTCCTTATTTGACTTAACTATTATCTCGACATGAAAACTGATATGATTTTCATTCCATGTGGAAATCTCATAGTCGCTATACTTACCCAAAAGATTAAGTGTATAATTTTCACCAGCATCAAAGTTAGCGTCGATGATTCTCTTCTTAGTGTATTTATAATTATTGTTAAACTCCTTATCTGGCGAACCTTCTGCAAAGCTAAACGAAACAACAAAACACAGCAGCAATGTAAAAACCAGCTTTGCCAATGACCAACGGTCAATCGTCATCATCTTAGTTTTCATAATTATTCCTCCTTATTTTTATTGAGTTTTATATATATCGAATTTAATGTCTGCAGTTTATTATTATAAATTTGCGACGTTATTGCGAGTTGTTTCTCTTCGGGCAAAGGAGCAATTTCAGCAAACACCTCTGTGGTATGATTCATGCTTTCTATCAACATATTGATTTCGTTTCTTGTCGAATCATCTACATTATCCAAGATATCTTCAAGCAACATAATCGTCTTGTCAAGCTGTTGCTCATACAACCTTCTCATTTCAACGACCTTCTCATTTTCATTATAAAGATTAGGTTTAATATTATCTTGTTCGCCAAGAATCAATAAGGCAAGTATTACAGCTGCTGCCGCAGAAGAAATGCCGAACCAAACACGTCGAATTATTGGCTCAGTTTCGTTGCGTTTTTGCAGTTTCATAGCAAAACGTTCCTGATGACCAGCAGGTAACTCAACCATAAACTTGTTCTTGTTATCTTTTATATAGTTTTCCATATTATAAAGTATTCTATTTCTTAAGCACCTAATTCTCTCTTAAGTTTTTCTTTCGCCCTTACGTATTGCGACCTAACCGACGACGGCTTGATATCTAATATTTCAGCTATGTCAACGAAATCAAGTTCATCAATGAGATGAAGATATAAAACCATTCTGTATCCATCGGGAAGCAGATCGATTTTTTCTTTTATTAAATCTATAGAAAACGAAGGCTCATCATTATCATCATCGTACTGACCGATAACTTCATTTTCTATTTCGGTAAAGAAAGGTATTTTGCTATGTTTGCGATACCAATCGATGCTTTTGTTGACAGCTATCTTCTTTACTAGAGAGATAAAATCTTTTTCCGTTCCAAGAAATCTGTCTATATTGTCAAATGCTTTTAAGATAGAATCTTGCATTATCTCTTCAGCATCGAATTCATTCTTCACAATATGGAGACTTGCATTATAAACCGGCATCGCACAGATGTTGTATAACTCCATCATCGCTTTGGAGTTACTACGCTTGCACTCTTTCAACAAATCTTCAAATCTCGACATATTTCTTGCATTTGACACTCATTTAACGTAGACTTTGAAAATTTGCTGCATGAAATCTACAATATTCTAAAGTTTTTCTTACTCCTCGCTGAACATCACCGCTCTATTCAGCAACTGATTAAATTCAAGTGTTGTCTTAAATTCTTCCAACGCCCATTCTATCAACTTGTTATCATAAAGCATTCCTTCTGGCAAAGCTTGAATGAGATTATATTGCTTCAATCTTAAAAGATAATCGTAAGGACTGTCTTTTGGAAAATCTTTTGGTGTCTTGCTGAGACTGCATGACGTATCTAAGGTAAAGTTTTTCGCCTTTTTAATTGCATTTTCAAATGCAGCTCCGTCATAACAGATGTCTTCTCTTATATTTTTAAGCACATTTTTATCTGGATTGTACAACCCAGCGTAAAGTCCGTTAAGTCCAAGATATTCTGAGCCTTCTGCTTCAAAATGAAGATAATACCCAGCAAGTCCGGATTTTTTTCCATTAGTGCAGACATAAATTCCCATGTGTGTTTTGTAAGGACGTTTGTCGGGCGAGAAGCGTATGTCGCGATAAATTCGATAAGTGCAGTCGCTCACGCTGAGGTTTTTTATTGAAGAATCAAACTTAGATATGCCATCAATAAGTTCGATAGCCATATTGTTTATACGTTCTTGTGCTTTGAGATACAGGTCTTTATGTTCTTGAAACCAAGGGCGATTGTTGTTCACTAATACGCCATTGAGAAATGTCATTACATCTTTCATAAAAAAAAACTATCTTTTGTGCAAAGATAGTTTTTTTCAAATTTTAATACTTTAAAAAAATTAGAATTCTAAAGTTTTGACATCAGTTTGCGGAACGAAATCGAATGGTTCGTATTTAAGAAGTTGCAAAGCGGCAAATTTCTTGTCTTTTGAATGAACCACATAAAGCTGGACATTGCCTTCGTCAACTCTTTTAAATTTTTCAATAGATTTATAATCAGCGCCATCGATTGCTTTTTTGATTTCAAGAAAATCAGCGGTATCATAATAAAGTTGACGTCTGACTATTGGAGAATTTGTCTTAACATAAACTTCATTGTTTAATCTGGCAAATAATAAGAATAAAGAATAAGCAATTATTGCGATGCCGACGAAAATCATTGTTGATGAAAGCATATTACTGCCTTCAAAATTGCCAGAATAAATAAATAAGAAGCAACTTAAGCCGATTAAAACAAGACTTAATAATAATGATGTTACGCTAAATTTCTTTTCGATTAATTCTAATTGTGTGTTTTGAATATTGTTTGTCATGATTTTTTAAATTTAATTGTTAATGAATAAAAGTCTACAAGTCTACAAGACAACAAGACAACAAGCTTAATTTTGAAGGCATGAGTCATACCTTGGACTCTCGCAACCACAAACCACTTGTGGTCTTATAGTCATGTGGTCTTGTAGTCTTAAATAATAAGGTGTCTTACGATAACAATTAAATCATCCTTCGATGACAAAGGAAATGAGTGTTTCACATTATAGTTTTTGGTTGGTTGAACTTCTGAGGAGAAGCGTTTTAAAAGGATATTATTTATGAAATTTTGTTGTGTCTTCTTTTGTGATGATAAAAGTCGGAACGACGGCAACGGAAGTGAGTTTTGCAATTCTGGAACGATAGTTTTGTTAGATGCCGAATCGAAAATAGATTCAATATCAGATTGTTGACTATCAAAAATACAAGTGTTTTCCGTTTCGGAAACTTTAGCAATCGAAGAAACATCAGCTTTTGTTGAGAAAGCTAACACAATAAGTATCAGTGATATTATCGTTAAAATTTGTCTCTTCATATTGTTAAAATGATGTTACAAAGATAACACTTTTTTCGCGAAATTGTTGCGAAACGGATAAAAAGTCTACAAGACTACAAGTATTTTCGCGACCATAGACAACTTGTAGCCTTGTTGTCTTGTTGTCTTGTTGTCTTGACAAACCCAAAGCTCCATCTTTGACCTTTGAAAGTCTTTGGTATATAGAGCTTTATTTCGTTATTGCCTTTTTTTAGGTTTATTGTCACAGGCTTGCGCATCCAATAAAATTGCTCGTCGGTGAATGGCATCTCTTCTTCAGGGCGATGCCATGTGTTGTAATGGAATTTATATTTTTCAGGTTCGTTCCATTTCTGCGAAGGAAAATATTCCACGTCATTGACGAGCAGGCGGCCGCGGTTTTCCCATTTGTCTTGCTGACCGATGCCGCCCGAAATTCTGTTAGAACGAGCAGCTGCTTCAAAACCAACCCATACATCAATCGTTGTGTATTCTTCAGAATAAATGTTAGTCACAGCCCAAGCCGAGACAGTGTCGCCCACTACAATAGAATTTTCTGTACAAAGGTCATTGACATCGACAGCGCCGCCTCTTGCATCTAACTCAATGCTATCCGCTATCGTTATCTTCCACAATGTCGCGGCATTAGGATTCCATCTCACATCATGATTTTGAAGCAGATTGTCTTTATGATATGACATCTTTTCTTCAAAAGCTACGAGTTCTTCCCACGAGCCTTCGCCACCGTTCCAGAAACGTTCGCTGAAAGTCATCATACCGTTAATCATTCCGTTATGAAGAGCAATGCGTGTCTTGTCATCGACGCGCACGTCATTCCAGAGACATAAAATTCCGCCTAGAGCGTTGGTGGTATCAGGAAAATCTTGTGCGCAGGCTTTATGTAGAAACACTTTGTTTGTGAAATAGATAGGGTCGTAATAATTGAGATAACCCATGAAAGAATCCACATATTTGCCGCCTTTTTTAGTCTGGGCTGCATTTGAGCCAGCGGCGGTGTTCCAAATTTGACGCACTGTCGTGGAATCAGAAGGAAGTCCTGGGTCCCAAGCCATCGCAATGCGACTATGTTTTTTGCAAAGATTTTCTGTAAACTGCATAAAACCCTTCGGGTCGGCGATATAAACCTCATCAGAACCGATGTGAAGATAAGGACACATCGAAACTGGAATTTCGTCACAAAATTCTTTTATACATTTTTCAAGAACCTTCATTCCTTCTTCCGAATCCATGCTGAAGCCAAATGCATTTCTGAAATAAGCCGAATGTCCTGGCATATCAATCTCTGGCATCACAGTGATACCACGTTCTTTAGCATAAGTTATCAACTCACGGATTTCATCATAAGTATAAAACTTTCCGCAGTCACGACCTGGACGTTGATATTGTGGGTCATTGAGTTGCGGATAAACCTTACATTCTATTCTCCACGCTGGATTGTCGGTAAGATGCCAATGAAAGTAATTTATTTTGTAAAATGACATCAAATCAATGGTTTCTTTCAGCATCTCCAAAGTCTGGAAATTACGGCCAGTGTCGTGCATGAAACCTCTGAAAGGATACGTCGACCAGTCGTGAATCTCGACATCAGGCACGCGACCTTCTTTATCTTGGAGTTGCGATAAAGTCTGTCTCGCCCAGACCTCATTACCTTCTATTATAACATTGCCTTTTTCTATTTTCAGATAATACTCGTCTTTATTTTGAGGATATGACAAATTATCTGATGTTTTAAAAATAGATATTTTATTGATTTTGTGTAATTTGTTGTTTTTTAAAACGAATTCTTTAGGCGTTGGAATTATATTTTCCTTTACAAAAACTTCATTTTTAGCACATGAAAAAAGTGATGTTAAAACCAAAATTAAAGGCAATATTTTCTTCATAAAAAAACTTTTGCACAAAACTAATAAAATTATCAATGAACTTAAAATTCAATCATAATTTATTGTACTTTTGCACGATTAAAAAAACACACTATGAAATTCGAAATTGATTTTAGAGAAATCCTCAATTATGTAGCAACCAAAAAGTTTTGGGTTGAATTGATTATCATGACTGTAGGTATGATAGTAACAGCATGTGCAGTTTATTATTTCCTCGTACCTAGCAAGCTTATCATCGGTACAATTTCAGGTCTTTCAATCGTTATCAGCGGAATCTGCGAGAAGTTTTTCGGTTTCCCTCTCAATGTATCAACAGTGATTTTAGTAATCAATGCCATCCTGTTGATTTTAGCCTACATTCTTATTGACAAAGAATTCGGCATCAAGACTGTTTATACAGCTCTCATCTTGGGACCACTAATCGGAGTTTTGGAAAAATATTTACCATACGAAAACTTCATTTCAACAACATCAGAAATCCCTTCAATCATGGGTGACCTCTGGCTTGACCTCTGTTGCTTCGTATTATTATTAAGCTTGGCTCAAGCAGTCTTGTTCAAGATTAACGCTTCTACTGGCGGTCTCGACATCTTAGCAAAAATCGTTAATAAATACTTACACTTCGATATCGGTACATCTGTATCAGTCGCTGGTTGGATCATCTGCTGTACAGCTTTCATGATTAACGACGCACGTTTGGTTATCATCGGTTTAATCGGTACTTGGATCAACGGTTTGGTTGTTGACTACTTCACAGCTAGTTTCAATAGAAGAAAGAAAGTCAGCATCATTTCAAACCAACACGAAGAAATCAGACAATTCATCGTCAACGATATCTCACGCGGTGTCACTATCTATAATGTAAAAGGTGGTTACAGCGGTGAAGACAAAGTGAAACTCGAAGTTCTTTTATCAACAGATGAGTTCTCTGATTTGATGAAGTTCATCAACGAAAACGAAATAAATGCGTTCATCACAGCGGGTAATGTAAGCGAAGTTTACGGTCTCTGGGGTGATAAAAACAGACGCAAAAGTATCAGCAAATAAAAAATCAAGCCGCTAAAGAGCGGCTTTTTTTATTTTCCACTAAACTGCACTAATCGACACTAAAACTTTCGTGTGATTTCGTGAGGATTCGTGGATAGTTTTCCACTAAACTACACTATCGACACTAAAAACTTTCGTGTGTTTTCGTGAGGATTCGTGGATTGTTTTCCACTAAACTGCACTAATCGACACTAAAACTTTCGTGTGATTTCGTGTGGATTCGTGGATAGTTTTTCCACTAAACTGCACTAATAGACACTAAAACTTTCGTGTGATTTCGTGTGGATTCGTGGATAGTTTTCCACTAAACTACACTAATAGACACTAAAACTTTCGTGTGATTTCGTGAGGATTCGTGGATAGTTTTCCACTAAACTACACTAATCGACACTAAAACTTTCGTGTGATTTCGTGAGGATTCGTGGATGGTTTTCAACTAAACTGCACTAATCGACACTAAAAACTTTCGTGTGATTTCGTGTGGATTCGTGGATAGTTTTTCATTTTGTAGATAGATATTTTTTCCAGACTTTCTTCAGGACTTTCTTGGTATCACCTTGTGGTTCATTAGAATAACTCAAATTCTTATCAAGAGCCCAACTTCTCTCCATTTTAAACCAGCTTTCTTTGGGCGATTGCAAATCATTTTCAAAGAAATATTCCCATCGTGGATAGTAAAAATCCTTTAACATTCCGCTCCATGCTCTGTATGAATAATCACGCAGACCGCCTTTGTTGGCATTGATTTCATCGCCCCAAGTCGTTATTAGAGTGCGAGCGTTATTCAGTTCCAGCCAATCCTTGTCAGCTTCCGTCGTACCTTCCACTTCATCAGCGATAGCGCGCACCATCTGCGTCCATTGACCTAACATAAAATTCTCGTTTGTATTGAGCAATTTATCAATATCTTTTATCAAATTCAAGAACATCTTACATTTAGAGTCAAAGTCAGCATCAGAGTTCTCATGCGATTTCTTAATATCTTTTAACAAAAAATAAGCATAATCCATCAAAGCCTGACGCGATATTTCAATCAAATCGAAATTATAATTCTTTCCCGACAAATCAGCTTTTAGCAACAGATGAGAAGCTTCTATGACATCATTATGATTGTAAAAAATTTCCGTTCCTCCCCATGACGATACTTTATCAACTGTAAGCGAAGGACGTGCGCATATCACAGCTTCGTGCGGACCTTGAAGCGAGGTCTTGCAATCCAAAGCAGAGTTTCTTAATAATTCCCAAGCCTGCAGTGCGTACTCGTTTTCAACGCCATAACGACTTATGGTATAATTGCGCATCCATTCTTTAGCGTCTGGTTTTTCATCATGCCAAGGCAATTCAAACAAAATGTCGTATAAAACTGGCACTGAGCCAATAGCTTCAGGAGTTGCGCCTATTCCTTTTATGTTAGAATGCAAATTTTTATTTTCAAAATAACCATCAATCACACCATTGAAACGCCCCATGAAGCCAGAGCGACCTCCGAAGTTAGGCAACATACAATAGACGGCGTCATGGCCTTTGTATTCCAGAAAATGCGTGTGCGCCGTCGAAAACAAATCAAGTATTACCAAATCGCCTTTCTCCACTTGATCAAGTACATAATATTGTTCAGCATTCCACTGCCAATATTGAATCACCCATTTCTCATCAATTTTGTCATTTGCCGCAAACATAGCATCGGCGATGGCTTTATATGCAGAAGCCACGTCGATGTCGTTCGTATTTGCGCCCTCGTGAAACGGGTCCATGCTGTAATATTGCGATGATCCCATAACCTCCTGAAGCACTTTATAATAGTTGGCAGCCATCGTCTTAAAGTCATCATTATTCGGATTCAAGATATGAGGTCGCGTAAATCCACACCAGTCGCCTTGTCCATTCGCCGATATTCCTGTCTTTTCTGTAAAATTACTCGGCACCATACCGCTGAACCCAGGAAGCACGGGCTGCATGCCGAGTTCTCGCATTCTGTTGCATATCTTTCTCGCCAAAACGGACTGACGCTCATACCACCAATCTGGATTCGGACCGCCCCAAGATTCAAGGTTATTCATTCCCCACCAAGCCTGAAAACAAGGGCCCGCAACGAAATCGTTCGCTTCCTCTGAGGTGTAATTGTAAAATTCTGTTAACAATCTTTTCCAAACCACATCAAGACCGACAATCTGCAAAGGCATATTGATTCCATGCAGCGCCATCCAATCGATTTCTTTTTCCCAACGCTCCCAAGTCCAAGTTGACATCGAATAAGAAAAAGTGCAGTAATTAAGATAATAACGATAATCGGCAGAACAAATATGACGTTCTTCATTTTCAGGAAGTGGGAATTTATAATTATCAATATCATTGATAGTGAGCTGATTCCAAGAAATATTTATATTGGCATAATGATTAAGATACCAATTGATACCTGTCGTTATTGCCAAAATAGAATTCCCTTTCACACAGGGTTTGCCGTCTTTTGATGTGATAATAAAAACATCTGGATTTTGACCATTGACTGTTGACCATTGACTATTGACCATTGACTGTTGGTCTAAATTTTCGTCTAAAATAGTGAGGATTGGCTGTTGACCGTTGATAGTTGTTTGTTGACCAAAAATTCTATTAAGAAAATCTGTAACCGCTTCAGGATTTATGACTTCTGCTTTAACATCAAATGTTAATAAAAATAAACATAGTATAGAAAAGAGTATTTTTTTCATAATTCAGTTCAAGGTTCTTAGTTCTTAGTTCAAAGTCTACAACTGCCTATCTATCGAATCCTTATGAATAGCTTCGAAAATTTCTTTAACGAGAGCTTCATTCAATCCGAGAAGTTTACCTTTTTCGATATGATTTGAAAGTATAGAATTCCATCTATCTAATTGAAGAACAGCGAGGTTATTCTCTTTTTTTATCACGCCAATTTTTGAAGAAATGTCGCTTCTTCTAGCTAGAAGCTGCAACAATTCCTCATCGATATTGTCTATCTGGCTTCTAAGTTCTTGAAGAAGAAAATCCGCATTATTTGATTTCGTTTTATGTATCACCAGATTATCTATCATCGACTTCAAATCATCTGGAGTGATTTGTTGATCGGCGTCGGTGAGAGCCATTTCCGGTTCGCAATGCGACTCAATCATGAGACCGTTTGTCGCGAGATCGAGAGCTTTCTGCGCAGTAGATTTCAATATCTCGCGACAACCGCAGATATGACTTATATCCGTGATTATCGGTATATTAGGATTTTTGCGATGTAATTCAATAGGAATTTCCCAACGAGGGTTGTTGCGATAAGGAGCAGCGTTGGTATCTTGGAAGCCGCGATGTATCGCAACAAGATGAGTGAGACCTGAAGAAGCGAGACGCTCAAAGGCTCCAATCCAAAGTTTAAGGTCGGGGGCGATAGGATTTTTCACGAAGACAGGAATATCGACACCTTGAAGAGCATCAGCGAGCTGCTGCATAGAAAAAGGATTCGCCGTCGTCCTCGCGCCAATCCACAAAGCATCGACGCCATATTTTAAGGCGAGCTCTGCATGTTCAGGCGTCGCGACTTCCGTCATAAATGGAAGATTAGTTTCATCCGAAATCTCACGCATCCATTTCAATCCCTCCTCTCCTATTCCTTCAAAGCCGTTAGGACGAGTTCGAGGTTTCCAGATGCCACCACGCAAAATCTTAACCTCTTGTAATTCTGATAGTTTTGTCGCCACATCAAAAAATTGCTCCTTACTTTCCACACTGCAAGGACCCGCAATAAGCAAAAGCTCATCGGGATTTTCAATCCATTTCTTTATGTCAAAACTATCTCTCATCATTTTTTTGCAAAAATAAAAAATAAATACCTCTGATGATTTTTATAATAAATATTTTTATATTTACAAACTTAAAACTTACAATTATGAAAAGAAGTATCTTGACCATTGCATTAATGTCGCTATTTCTTTGCTCTTGCGACAAAGACAATCTTGATTTGACAGAAAGTGTTCCTGGCATCGAAGGATCATGGAAGTGGGAGTTATCGTCATCAAATGGTTGTTTTTGGTGGATGTGTACACAAGAAGAATCTGGTGCGGATTACACCTTGATATTTGAAGAAGGAAATCTTTTGAGCATTAAAAATGGTGACGAATTTGTCATCTATCAAGAAGAATTAAAAGTGACAAAAACAACAAATATTCCTCAAGGGCCTAATAGTGGCAATATCCCAGCGAATGAATATTTGATAGAACTGCCGAAAAAAACCAAATATCTCGATGAATATTTCCTTACTAACGACACTATTTACATGGTTGCTGATGGATATGTAAGTATTTGTTTTGATGAATATTATAACGCCAATAAACTTACTATCCGTCGTGTAGAACACGACATTGAACTTCAACGTTCGATATTTATAAGACAAAACTAATCATGATTAGGGATTAAGGTAAGACAAAATTTAAAAGACGTCATTGGGAAACAAGTGACGTCTTTTTTTTGTCAACATGCTTTTGGTTTAGTGTAAAGTGTATAGTTGTTGTGATGGTATAGTAAAAAGTTGGTTTATATATCTTACCACTTACCCCCTTCCACTACTCTAAACTATACACTCTCAACAAAAAAATCTTTTGTATTTTGTCGTTCGTCTTCAGACTTTTTCTTATTTTTGTAAGCTAATTAATTAGAAATAATTTTAAAGAAATATAATCGTGAAACGTACAGAAATTAAAGATGCATTACAAATGCAAGAGCTTGACAAAGAGATAAATGTCAAGGGTTGGGTGCGTAACAAACGCGGCAGCAAAAACGTAGCTTTCATCGCTTTGAACGATGGTTCTACTATCAATAACCTCCAGTTGGTAATCGACCTCAACGTCATTCCAGAAGAAAACCTCGCTTTGATGCACACTGGCGCATCTGTTTCAGCAACAGGTAACTTAGTAAAATCAGCAGGTAGCGGACAAAGCGTTGAGATGAATGTCACAAGCATCGAACTCATCGGCGCTGCTGATCCTGACAAATATCCATTACAACCTAAGAAACACTCACTCGAGTTCTTACGCGAAATAGCTCACCTCCGTTTCCGTACAAACACCTTCAGCGCAATCATGCGTTTACGTCACTGCATGGTATTCGGAATCCATAAGTTCTTCAACGAAAGAGGTTTCTACAACATCCACACTCCTCTCATCACAGCATCTGACTGCGAAGGCGCAGGCGAAATGTTCCAAGTAACAACATTAGACCTCAACAACTTGCCAAAGACTGAAGAAGGTAAAATCGACTTCTCACAAGACTTCTTCGGCAAAGCAACAAACCTCACAGTATCAGGTCAGCTCGAAGGCGAACTCGCAGCAACAGCATTAGGTAAGATTTACACATTCGGTCCTACTTTCCGCGCTGAAAACTCAAATACTTCACGCCACCTCGCTGAGTTCTGGATGATTGAACCTGAAATGGCATTCTACGACATCAACGACAATATGGACTTGGCTGAAGATATGCTTAAATTCTTGATTCAATATGCATTGGATAACTGCATGGATGACCTCCAATTCTTAAGCAAACGTCTCCAAGAAGAAGAAAAGAACAAGAAGGCTGAAGAAAAATCAATGGAATTAATCGAGAAGTTACACTTCATCTTAGAAAACCCATTCCAAAGATTGACTTACACAGAAGCTATCGATATTCTCAAAAATAGCAACTACAACAAGAAAGGCAAGTTCCAATACCCTGTCACAGGCTGGGGCGTTGACTTACAATCAGAACATGAACGTTATCTCGTTGAAAAACACTTCAAGAGACCAGTTATCTTAACTGACTACCCAATGGAAATCAAAGCGTTCTATATGAAACAAAACGAAGACGGAAAGACCGTTAGAGCTATGGACGTTTTATTCCCAGGCATCGGCGAAATCATCGGCGGTTCAGAACGTGAGACAGACCTCGAAAAATTATTAAAACGCATGGATGAAGTAGGCATTCCAAAAGAATCAATGGAATGGTACTTAGACACACGCCGCTTCGGTTCTGTTCCTCACTCAGGTTACGGTCTTGGATTCGAACGTCTTATGTTATTCATCACAGGTATGGGCAACATCCGCGACGTTATCGCATTCCCACGTACACCAAAGAATTGTGAATATTAATTTATAATCTAAATAAAAATTAGGATTTTCTTCCATGTCCTCACAACGACTGACACAAACGCAAAAGATGCTGCAGAAGCTGTCGCCACAGCAGATTCTACTGATGAAGCTGTTGCAGATTCCTACTATGGAACTCAGTTCTCGCATCAAAGAGGAGATAGAAGAAAATCCTGCTCTTGAAGAGAGCGAGTCTTTTGATGACATCGACTCTGACACCAACTCAGACTCAGACACTGACACTGATGCTGATGCCGACCTTGAATCTGATGTGGATGATTATGATCCATTCTCAGATTTCGACGATTATATGCAGGACGACGATGACGACGCCGCTGCTTATAAACTAAAAGCCAATAACCATAGTCGCGACGACGAACATTATGAAGCCCCTCTTTCCGACGAAGAGAGTTTTCAAGACATTCTCATACAACAGCTTGGCTATCGTAAACTCGATGACAAGAAATATAAGATAGGTACATACATCATCGGCAACCTCGACGATTCTGGCTATCTCAGCCGTCCTATCACTGGCATCATGGATGACCTGCTCTTCTCACAAAACATTGACGTGACAGAAGAGGAAGTGATGGAAGTACTTCACATAATACAAGAATTCGACCCTGCTGGAGTGGGTGCAACAAACTTGCAAGAGTGTCTGCTCATCCAACTTCTTCGTCTTCAAGAAGAAAATGAAGAAGACATCGATTACACTCTTCCTATTATAATTATCAAACAGTATTTCAACGAGTTTACAAAAAAACATTACGATAAAATCATCAAAAAAAGCGGCATTAGCGAGAGACAATTTCGCTCCGCACTCAAGGAAATACTTAAACTCAATCCTAAACCTGGAGGTTCTGTCGGCGGTTCACAACGTTCAAACTATGTGATTCCTGATTTTGCAATCTACAATAATTGTGGCAAACTCGAACTGACACTCAATAGTCGCAACACTCCTGAGCTTCATGTCAATAAAGATTATATCGACATGCTGTCAGACTTCTCCAAACAGAAAAACAGCCAAAGCAACAAAGAAGCTATCAGCTTCGTAAAAAATAAAATAGAATCGGCCAAGTGGTTCATCGAAGCCATCAAACAAAGACATAACACTCTGTATGTCACAATGGAAGCCATTATGGAATATCAAAAAGAATATTTCCTCACTGGCGATGAAACCAAACTCAAGCCTATGATTCTCAAAGATATTTCTGAAAAAGTAGGACTCGACATATCAACAATATCGCGCGTCGCAAACAGCAAATATGTCCAGACTGCTTACGGAACATTTCCATTGAAGAGTTTCTTCAGCGAATCATTGACAAACGATGACGGCGAAGAAGTATCTACAAGAGAAATCAAGAAGATTCTTATGGATTGTATCGAACAGGAAGACAAATCCAAACCATTGACAGACGATGTCTTAACTCAAATTTTAAAAGAAAAAGGCTACAATATTGCGAGACGAACCATCGCAAAATATCGCGAACAGCTCGACATTCCCGTCGCTCGATTACGCAAAGAACTGTAATAACTTATGAATAAGTTAGCTCAATTTATATCAATAATTTTTCATCCTATTTTATTACCCACATGGATGTTCCTGATATTCATTGCATCGGGAATTTGCAAATTATCATTAATCAGATCTGAAATATGTCTATCTGTAATATTCGGCACAACATTCGTATTACCGATAATATTTATTCTTATCTTAAAGAAATTCAAGATAATCGAATCGTTGACAATGGAAAAAAGAGAAGATAGATTTATACCACTTTTTGTCGTTGTGATATTTCTTTTCGCCACAATCCGTTTCTTTAACGGAATCAAACCATTAGCCTTATACAATTTCTATTTGATTTGCAATTTAGTCCTATGCGTTATTGTATTTTGGATCAATTTCTGGTGGAAAATAAGTATGCACGAAATAGGTTGGGGAGCCTTTACTGCGATACTTTTTATTATGGCAACAATATCTTCTACGTTATTTTTACCTTATTTAATAGCTAGTTTCATATTATCTGGCCTTGTCGGTTCGGCGCGATTATACTTAAAATCCCACAGCAACTCACAGATTTACACTGGATTCGCTGTAGGATTTATTATACCTTTATTAATATATAATTTGTTATAATCAGCTCAAAGTTCTTAGTTCTAAGTTCAAAAGCCTTAGTTCTATCAGAATGGTCTTACGCCGATACCAATTGAAAATGGCTTAACAGCTGGTCCTGTTCCATTTTTGAAAGTATCTGAAAATTGATACGACATGAATACATGAACGCTTCTGTATGCTGCACGCAAAGTCAATGAGTATACATATTTTTCTAAATTACTGATTCTATTTGCTTTCAATCTGTATGTCTGATCATTATCCAGCAATTCTCCAACAAATTTAGTTTTTCCTGTTGCCAAGATACCGAACTTAAATCCTGCTGTAAGTTTAAATTTATCTACAAATCTGAAGCTAACTTCAACTGGGATATCAATATAATTAACATTTATTTTACTTAATTTATAGTCATAAGGAACGTTAACGAACTCTGTAACTTCGTTATATGGCTGTTTAACATAAGCGCCTTTCATATAATAATTATGGCCAGTGTATCCAACACCAACTGATGCTGAGTGAGGAGTATTATCGAACTTAAAATTAAACATCGAATACACACTAACACCCTGATTTATAGCACGCAAATCAAAATTATCATATTTCTTTCCTGTACTAAAATCGGTAAAAATATCCGCACCGATAATCACTTTTCCTTGTGTTCTTTCTGAGATAAGCTGAGCTTGAGACAATGAAGTGAACAAGAACAACAAGATAAATAATAAAGAAGTTTTTTTCATATATTGATATTTAACTATGTAATTGCTTCGAGATAGCATCTTGGATTTTTTTTCTTTTATCTAACAACATATCGATTTCATCCATTGAAAGATTTGGTTTTTTAAGTTCAGAATCAATTGCATCGAGAAGAGCTACATATCTGTCTTGAGTTGGAAGTTGTTCGAATTCTTTTTCTTTTTGTTCAACGACAGACACCTTCTCCTCCACATCATCGAGTGCGTCCTCACCCAATTGTTCACGCAATTGAGAAATCAACTTAGCGAGTATTTTCTTTGTCGTTTCCTCATCAAAGATACCGAACATATCAGAAGAGAAAGTCACTTTCATGCTATCATAATTCGACAACATCATTTTAAGTTGTTCAGCTTGAGCCTTATCAATACCTGGCATTGAATCTGGCGGATACTTTTCCATCATCTTTTTAAAGAGACGGAAAAGCTCCTCCATTTGTTTATTTATTTCTTCATTTTCCATAGTCAAAATTTTATGGCTCCGAATCAAAAACCATTCCTAATTTCCATCAAACGCTGTATGTCAGATAAAATTATGTAAAAATTATTTTATCGAAAGAGAAAACATTTGTTTCATATGAGAAATCATAACAGGGCATTCCGACTTGGTAACAAGTTGCAAAGTATATGAACCTTCAAATGCATTCTTCAAAGACATTTCCTGTTCATCCATAATACTCAACAAGTTAGCATCTATTTTTTCTGCATAATCAACAATTTCCTTAACTAAGTCTCTTGGATAGATTTCATCTGTTACATACTTAACATTCTTATCTTCGAGATATTCAACAACTTGATTAACATAGCTTTTAACTTTATTAACAATATCATCAAGCGTTGATGTATGAACTGCCAAGACATGTATTGTCGCATCAAAATACTGTGCTAATTTTGCTGTCATAGGAAGCTTTTGTCGTGTTTCAACAGTACTATCTATAGGCAACAATATCTTTGTCAATGGTTTTTGGACATCTATCACGTTTCTTATTATAATGACTGGAGTTTCAAGCATCAATGACATACGATAAGCGTTGCTACCAAGCCATTTTTCTGAGAATCCTGATATTCCGTGAGTTCCAATGATAACCAACAATGGTTTTATTTCTTCGCAGAGTTCATTGATAGATTCATAAACGCGACCATCTCTGATAACGTAAGAAATTCTGTCGCCGAGTACAGGTTTATATTTTTCGATAAGTTCTGAAAACAATGTTTTTGCTCCGCTAACAAGCAATTCACAGTTGTGATTAAGCACACATTCTTCAGAAAATTTATTCACCCATACCATTACTATTTCCAAATTTGATTTTTCTGCTAAGTTAACAGCATGTGCTAACGCATTGAGAGAACATTCTGAAAAATCAATACCGACTACAATTTTACCGTTCATAATTCTAATTTTTTAAGGTTAGTAAATTTAGTTATCTATAATAGAATTTATATTTATCGTATTATTTCAATAGTATCTGTATAATCTTCAATAACTTCCAATTCTTCATCCAACAAAGGATTACAAAAAATATTATTTGGCAATCGTATCCTATCAGATGTAATAAACGCCTTTTTATAATCCTGGCTCAAGGTCTGGAAAACCTTTTCCGCTTCCAATCTAGTTCTGAAGTCACCGACTCTCAATCTGTAATAAGGCTGTCCAAAGACAAGATAAACAGGCATTTCTGGATATTTTTCATTAAATTCTGCCATAACCTCATTTGCATGTTCAACGGCATCATTGCCAGACTCCATAAAGATTTGGATTCTATATCCATCGATGGTATTATCCGCATCATGTATCTCTTTTTGTCTTTGAATCAATTGCTCAATACGCTGATCTTGATTAAGGATAACATAGCCATCATCTTGCGAGAAGCAACATATTGAAACAAACGAGAATAATATTGTTAAAATTAATTTCATTTTTTTGTATAATTTTCTGCTAAGATAAACAAAAATTTGATACAAGTAGCACAATTTTTATGTAATTTTGTGACATAAGTATTTTTTATGAACGAGAATTTAGATGCATACGGTAAGTCATTCAGCAAGCAAGAGTTAGAGATTGAGCGTGCTTTGCGACCTGAGGCTTTTGAGAACTTTGCAGGCCAGGAGCAAGTCGTTGAAAACCTTCTCATTTTCACGCGTGCTGCTGTACAAAGAGGCGAGTCGTTAGACCATGTCCTTCTTCACGGGCCTCCAGGATTGGGAAAGACTACATTATCACATATCATAGCCAACGAACTAGGTGTCGGAATGAAGATGACTTCAGGACCGGTTTTGGACAAGCCAGGCAACTTAGCCGGACTCTTAACAAGCCTAGAAAAGAATGACGTTCTCTTTATCGACGAGATACATCGTCTGAGTCCTATCGTGGAAGAATATCTGTATTCCGCCATGGAAGACTACCGCATCGACATTATGATTGAAAGCGGTCCGAATGCTCGTTCCGTGCAGATTGCTCTTAACCCGTTCACGCTCATAGGTGCCACCACGCGTTCTGGATTGCTCACTGCCCCACTGCGCGCACGCTTCGGCATCAATATGAGACTCGAATACTATAATGCGACTACATTATCAAACATCATAAAACGCTCAGCTTCGATATTACGCGTTCCTATCGAACATGAAGCAGCATTCGAAATCGCGCGCCGCAGCCGCGGAACCCCTCGTATTGCGAATCTCTTGCTGCGGCGCGTCAGAGACTTCGCTCAAATACAAGGCAATGGAACGATAACACTCGACATCGCTCGCATCGGCCTCAAAGCTCTTAACGTCGACCAACACGGCCTCGACGATATGGACAATCGTATCCTGTCGACAATCATCGACAAATTCAAAGGCGGTCCTGTCGGCCTTAACACCATCGCGACTGCCGTCGGTGAAGAAGCTGGAACTATTGAAGAAGTGTACGAACCTTTCTTGATACAAGAAGGCTATCTCATGAGAACGCCACGCGGACGCGAAGCGACAGAATTCGCCTACAGACACTTAGGACGAACACGAGGCGCAACGAATGGAGAATTGGAGTTGTTTTAGTGAGGACTATCGCATATATCCCCCAAAAAATATTGCATACGTCGATAACATAAATGGCGGTGTAAAATAAAAAAGTGGCGGTGTAAAGTTGGTAAAGGTGATAGTTTTGTTTATCTTTGTACGCATATAAACATATACAGAAAAAAATGATTTCAGGCGATTTACAGGATAAATTGATTCAATGTGAAAAGTACCAGCAGGAGTTATGGTCTAAGGACCACGCAACGTTATTTAAAAAAGTTGAACGACAAAAAGCAAATTATCTTCAAAGGAGTTGCTAAAAACGGAGGATATGAGGCAATTGACAAACAACAGTTGAAGTTGTAGATTATGTATTGCGTCGTGTGATACCTCAGTTCCTTAATTCCTATATCCTCCAAAACACCGCCAGCTGCAAGACGTCGTTGAACATTCCATATCGGCCAAAAAGTCTTCTGATATAAAGCACATTGCCATTGCCGTATGGATATTTCGAGCTTCTACAAATCGATGTCATCGAGTCGATGAAGCGTAATCCTATTTCTATATTTTCTTTAACACTGACTCTAGCACCGACGACCGTATTAAGAGCCACTTTCCTCCAAGGATCGCTGTTTACTACGACTTCACCGCGTATTTCTTGCTTGTAATTGACCAAAAAATCTAGGCTCAACCCAAACTCGAGTTTAAGCCATTTCATATTTATGTCATTGATATTTATTTTATTAAGATTATATCCAATGACTATAGGCAAATCGACATAATCTAATTTAATAAGGAATGGGTCAAAGACTGGCCAAGTCTCCACATCAGTCGAATATGAGCCTTTTTGAATGTATTTCAACTCCATCTGAACATCAAAATCCGATGAAAGATTCAAGCCCGCGAAGGCTCCACCCACGACCCCGAGTTTATTATAGCCCCCGCGTGTGTCGCCTCCAACCTGCGACATATCGCCACCTAAAATAAATCCGCCAAAAAACTCCTGCGCCGACAAATTAACTCCCAAAAACAACACCAACAATAAACAAAAAAGTTCCTTTAAACCCTTCATAATCACTTCTCTCTATTTATACAATAATTTACCAAAGACTTCAAACTCGCTAATGCTTCTTCGTTCTTAATCTCATCTAATTGATTCAAAGCTTCTTCAACAAAAGAATTCATCTTTTCTTCAGCATAATCTAGACAATGATTTTGCTGCACCTTATTAATTATTCCCATACGAGTTTCAACATCATCGCTGTGATATTTTATCTTCCTGATAATGTTTCTTCTCTCTGAATTGTCAACAATCTTTAACAAATGTATCAAAGGAAGCGTCATCTTATGTTCTTGAATGTCGTTACCTGCTGGTTTTCCAGTCTTGTTATTAACTTGATAATCAAAAATATCGTCTTTAATCTGAAATGCGATTCCTGCAGAAATACCGAAATTTCTCATCTTCTCAACCTGACTTTCCGTGGCATTGACCGACAACGCACCGACCACACAACACGACGAAATCAAAGAGGCTGTCTTCCTCCTTATTATATCATAATAATCTTCTTCCGTGATATCCATTCGTCTCGCCTTTTCCATCTGGTAAATCTCGCCCTCGCTCATCGCCTTGACGGTCTCTGAGATAGTGTCCAGCATCTGATAGTCTTTATTCTGTAATGCCAATAACATTCCTTTTGAAAGAAGATAATCCCCGATGAGTACCGCAATCTTATTTTTCCATAAAGCATTGAGAGAAAACATGCCACGACGTTTGTCTGAGTTGTCCACCACGTCATCGTGAATCAAAGTGGCAGTGTGTAGCAGTTCTATAAATGCAGCTGCTCTGTAAGTGTTCTCGTTAATCTCGCCATGACATTTCGCCGACAGCAAAACAAACAAAGGACGTATCTGCTTACCTTTCTGTTTCAAGACATATTTCAGAATCTTATTCAACAATGGTGTCGAAGACTTCAGGCTATCTTCCAGAAAGACATTGAATTGCTTCAGTTCAGTTTCTATTGTTTTCTTTATCGAGTCGAGAGTGTTCATTGGAGATTTTATTTTTTACAAAGATAGCTTTTTTTAATTCATAATTCATAATGCATAATGCATAATTGAATTGGATGTTAGGAATTGAGGGATTGTAGAGACGTCACCCCTGTGGCGTCTCAACGGGTTTCTGGATTTTAACGGATTCCTGGATTTTGGGGATATTTCTGGTTTTAATCGCCACCAATGCGTTAGGGATTGGAGCGGCATCCTTTGCGAGCGTAGCGAGCAAAGATATAGCGGAAAGCCCGACGGCTTTGCCGAAACGCCCAAAATTCAATTCATAATGCATAATGCATAATGCATAATTAAAGTTCAATGGTCAATAGCCAATAGTCAATGGTCAATAGTCAACAGCATTTTTTTACAAAATTCTTTTTTATTCAAAAAAAAATCATACCTTTGAGAGTTCAAAGCGCAAGATGTTTAGTACTGCGCTTAAATAATGTAATTTATTAAATATCAATTAAATAGATAAATCATGAAAAAAGACACTAAAGTTTTTAACTTGATTCGTAAAGAAAAACAACGCCAAATGCACGGCATCGAACTTATCGCTTCAGAAAACTTCGTCAGCGATCAAGTTTTGAAAGCTATGGGTTCAGTATTAACAAACAAATATGCTGAAGGTTATCCTGGCAAACGTTATTATGGTGGTTGTCAAATAGTTGACCAAACAGAAGAAATCGCAATAGCAAGAGCATGCGAATTATTCAACGCTACATACGCAAACGTACAGCCACACTCTGGCGCACAAGCTAACATGGCTGTTATGCTCACATGTTTGCAACCAGGCGACACATTCATGGGCCTCGACCTCGCACACGGCGGTCACCTCTCACACGGTTCTCCTGTCAACTCATCAGGTATCCTCTACAATCCAGTAGCATACCAAGTAAGCCCTGAAACAGGCCGCGTTGACTACGACAACATGGAAAAAGTAGCTCTCGAGAAAAAACCTAAACTCATCATCGCTGGTGCTTCAGCATATTCACGCGACTGGGACTACAAACGCATGCGCGAAATCGCTGACAAAGTCGGTGCTATCTTGATGGCTGACGTTTCACACCCTTCAGGTCTCATCGCTCGCGGTATCCTCAACGACCCATTGGATTACTGTCACATCATCACAACAACAACACACAAGACACTCCGTGGTCCACGCGGCGGTATGATTTTGATGCGTGAAGACTTCGAAAACCCATGGGGTCTCACAACTCCTAAGGGCGAAGTTAAAATGATGTCAGCTCTCCTCAACAGCGCAGTATTCCCAGGCGTACAAGGTGGTCCACTCGAACACGTCATCGCAAGTAAAGCTGTTGCTTTCGGCGAAGCTCTTTCAGATGAATACTTCGAATATATCCTCCAAGTTAAGAAAAACGCTACAGTGATGGCTAAAGCTTTCACAGACAGAGGTTACAACATCATCTCAGGCGGTACAGACAACCACCTCATGCTCATCGACCTCCGTTCTAAATTCCCTGAAGTAACAGGTAGAATGGTTGAAAACACACTCGTTCAAGCCGACATCACAGTTAATAAAAACATGGTTCCATTCGACAGCCGCTCACCATTCCAAACATCAGGTCTCCGCATCGGTACTCCTGCTATCACAACACGCGGTCTTAAAGAAGAACATATGGAACCAATCGTTGAACTCATCGACGACGTTATCAGCAACATCGACAACACAGCTAAATTGACAGCTGTAAGAGAAAAAGTCAACGAAATGATGTCAGAATTCCCATTGTTCGCTTGGTAATTTTAAGACACTAAGTCTCTGAGACACTGAGACACTAAGTATATGGAGCGCTACTGTTACAGTGGCGCTTCTTTTTTTTAAGTTGCTGAGTTACTGAGTTGCTGAGTTGCTGAGTCTATAAGTCAGAGTTCAGAGTTCAAAAAAATAATTCCTAACTCCTAATTCCTAACTCCTAATTTTTCTTATCTTTGCAACTTCAAAAAAATCAGTGAAAATTTCTTAAAAAATTTTATAAAGTATTATAATTCAAAGTTTTTTTTGTCATGACAGAAACAAATACTGTTAACACAAAGGCTAAGAAAAGCCGTAAATTTTCTATTGATTTTAAGCCTCGCTTATTTTCAACATTAAAGAATTACAACAAACAGATGTTCGCTAAAGACGCGATGGCAGGTATCATCGTCGGTATTGTCGCAATTCCTTTGGCCATCGCTTTCGGTATCGCATCTGGCGTTGGTCCAACAGAAGGTCTCGTAACAGCTATCATGGCTGGTTTCATCATCTCAGCTCTCGGCGGCTCTAAAGTACAGATTGGCGGTCCAACAGGTGCATTCATCGTAATCATCTACGGCATCATCCAGCAATTCGGTCTTGCAGGCCTTGCCATCGCTACAATCCTCGCTGGTATCATGCAGATTCTCATGGGTACTTTCAAACTCGGCAGCATCATCAAGTTCATGCCTTATCCTATCATCGTTGGTTTCACAGGCGGTATCGCCATCACCATCTTCTCAACACAGATGAACGACCTCTTCGGTCTCGGCATCAGCAACGTGCCAGCCAACTTCATCGACAAATGGGCATGTTACTTCCAAAACATCTCCAACATCAACTGGTGGGCATTATTAATAGGTGTGCTCAGCATCTTGATTATCGTACTCACTCCAAAGATTTCAAAGAAAATCCCTGGCTCATTATTGGCAATCATAGTCATGACAGTCATCACTTGGGTTTTGAAAAAATATGCAGGCGTCGATTCTATCAAGACTATCGGCGACTTATACGAATTGCCTTCAGGTCTTCCATCATTCAGAATGCCTGCAATAGCAGAAGGCGAAACAATATTCTCAACAGCACAAAAGGTGCTTCCAGCAGCATTTACTATCGCTATGTTAGGCGCCATCGAGTCATTACTCTCAGCTATGGTTGCCGACGGTGTCATCAGCGACAGACATAACTCAAACACAGAACTCATCGGTAATGGTATTGCTAACGTAGTGGTTCCATTCTTCGGCGGCATCCCTGCAACAGGCGCTATCGCTCGTACCATGGCAAACATCAACAACGGCGGCCGCACTCCAGTAGCTGGCATCGTCCATACTTTAGTATTGTTATTAGTGTTGTTATTCTTAGGCAGCCTTGTCGGTCTCATCCCAATGTCATGCCTCGCTGGTGTTCTTATCGTTGTGTCTTATAACATGAGCGGCTGGAAGACTATCGTTTCAATGTGCAAACAATCAAGAAGCGACATCGCTGTTCTCTTCACAACATTATTGCTCACCGTCATCTTCGACCTCACCATCGCTATCGAAATCGGTTTGGTTTTGGCTGTCATCTTATTCATCAAACGTATCATGGAAAGCACAAACATCTCTGTCATTCAAGATGAGTTAGACGTTCACAGCGACGGCGAACAAGACGAAAGACTTATGGTTCCAAACCACACTGAAGTATATGAAATCGAAGGTCCATTCTTCTTCGGTATCGCTAATAAATTTGAAGAATTATCACATCGTCGCACCGACAACACAATTCGTATCATCAGAATGCGTAAGGTAAGTTTCATCGATGCAACAGGTGTTCACAACCTTGAGATTTTCATCAAATCAGCACAAGACGAAGGTCATATCATAATCTTATCTGGCGTTAACCAAAACGTTCACGCAGCAATCAAGAAAGCTGGCATCGTTGATATGGTTGGCGAAGAAAATGTTCTTGACCACATCCACAAGGCTCTTGCTAGAGCAGAACAAGTAGCAGCGACAATAAAATAAAAAATTGAAAGCTGAAAATTGACAATAAACAATTAAGGATGGTAAATTACCATCCTTTTTTTATCTTGCAATGTTGCCAAAAATCTTTAGTCATTAGTCTTTAGACTTTTGTCAATTGCTCATTGCCACCATTTTCTATGTTTGAAGAAATATATCAAAGCTACACTTACTACCAGCATCACTCCGATGATAATCCAAAATGCGACCTTGGTTGAAGTGATAAACGGGAACATCACATTCATTCCGAAAAGACCTGTGATAAAAGTAAGAGGAAGTATGATTGACGAAAGAAGAGTGAGCATCTTCATAATTTCATTCGTCTTATTAGTCTGCATAGAATCAAATGTCTTCGACAGACCTTCAATCAAATCTTCGTGGTCTTCCGTCATATCCCATACCTTTTGGTAGTAGTCGAGGATATTACCCCAGTAGTCTTCCATGAATTCCACGTCGCCGTAACCTTTAATCTGACCAGTTTCAAAACTGTGGAACATTCTAAGTTGTGGCTTGAAGATTGTATTGATTGTTATGATATTTTTTCTTGTAACAGATATTCTCTCGATGATTCTAACTTGCTTGCTTCCAAAGAGTTCTTTATTAAGCATTTCAAGTTCAAAGCCTATCTTCTTCAAAAGATAGAGAGATTCTTTCATCAATTTTTCTATGATACGATAAAGGAGAATATCGGATGTTGCGAGTTCTTTTACCAATGAATTATCATCACGTTCGTTGTATTCATTAAACAGTTGGCTTACATGCCAGCGTTTTCTTTCCAAAGTGATGATATAATCCTTGCCCCAGAAGAGCTTCACTTCTTTTGGAAAAATGAATTTGTCTTGTCTATCGAAATCTGGATATTGCAGGATGACGAAATAATAATCGTCATAAATGTCAATCTTTGGACGTTGGTTCACAGACTTACAGTCTTCAATATCAAGAGGGTGAAAATGAAATTTGTCTCTTAATTCAACGAAATCTTCTTCCGTCGGGTCTGTAATATGATGCCATTTCAGTTTGCCTACTGTTAATGTTTCTATCATGGTTTCCCCCTTTCTTTGATAAATGAATAACTATAATGTGAATCCTACATAAGATGTATTGGTAAAAAATTCGTGCAAAGATAAAAAAAGTCAAAAAACAAAAGACAAAAGACGAAAGATTTTTTTAACTTTTGACTCTGACTATTGACTTTCAATTTTCAGTTTTCAATTTTCAACCGTCTTCCACTCTATAGTTTCAATGAGATGACGAACGTCGTCGAGGATAAAATCGATAACAGGAGCGAGAGAGTCGTTGTTTGTTTTAACATTAAAATAAAGGGAGCCTCTCATGAAATGGTTTACACTATCTGTAAGATAGAACTGCATTGGTGACGCAACTCCTTCTCCTTCAAGAAAATAAACCAATCCATAAACTTTTCTATCAGGATTCACGATAACACTATCTCTAATTCCCATAGCACGAGAAATATGCTTAGTCATCATTGAATATGAATCCTCAAGATATACGTTAAGATTATCATTTACAGTCTTATAGCTGATATGAATCGTACCTTTGTAAGCTGGATATTCCACATTGACCCATTCTTTTTCTTGAAGAGAAAGATAATCAGGAGTTATAATAGAATATGTTGGATATTCGAAGCTGTAATAGCTCATACTATCAAGCTTAACATATTGTTTTTCAGGAAAATCTATTCTAAAGTAGCCTCTTGGTTTTGGTTGATATTGCTTATTATCGCAGGAAGAAAACAGAGCAATTAACAATGAACTAAGAACTAAGAACTTTGAACCCAGAGCTTTGAGCTTTGAGCATTTTACCTTTTGACTGTTGTCCGTTGTCCATTGTCCGTTGTCTATTAAATATTTTCATCTTTTCGTATCACTTTTATTTTAATAATGTGTTTGTTATCAGACTCGACTATCTCGAAAGTGAATTCTTTGTATGAACATTTGAATCCCATTTCAGGAATTCGGCCTTCCATTTCCAGAATAATTCCGGCGAGTGTATCAGATTCGCCTTCTATTTCTTCAAAATAATCGTCATTGATACCGAAAACTTTACAGAAATCGACGATACTTATCTGAGCTTTAAATATATACGTCTCATTATCGATTTTCTTATAATTATCGTTTTCAGGTTCTTTATCAAATTCATCGCTGATGTCGCCGACGATTTCTTCCACGATATCTTCCAATGTCACCAATCCCGATGTTCCGCCATATTCATCAACAACGATAGCGATATGTATTTTCTTTGCTCTAAAATCTTGGAACAAATCATTGATTTTTTTGTTTTCTGGTACGAAGAACGCAGGGCGCAACAATTTCTGCCATGCGAAATCCTTTTCATCAATATAAGGAAGCAAATCTTTAACGTAAAGTATGCCTTTAACATCGTCAAGGTCTTTATCATACACAGGAATCCTAGAAAATCCTTTATCGACGACTTGTTTCATAAGTTCTTCAAAATCAGTCTCTAAAGAAACAGAAAACATATTTACGCGAGGACGCATAATGTCGCTGACTTCTTTCTCTCCAAATGTAGCGATGCCTTTAAGCATATTTTTTTCTTCTGGAGAACTTCCTTCTTCCGTTGCTATATCTACCGCAGTTGAAAGGTCGCTCAATGAGATAGAGCCTGTTTTTTTCACTAATTTCTTATCAATGAAAGATGTTGACGAGACAAAAACATTACTTAACGGTTTGAAAATCAAGATAAGCACTTTCAATATTGGAGCCATTAACACTGCGATTGATTTTGCTTTTTTAGAAGCATAAACTTTAGGAATCATTTCACCTACAAGCAATATCAATGATGTCACCACGATAACGTTTAAGATGAATGCCGCAACAGGATTGACCGCCAAATTAAACATCATACTCATGATGTAAGTAGAAAATATCGTGATTGATATATTTACTAAATTATTGAAAATAAGTATTGTAACAAGAAGAGTTTTTGGTTTTTGGCGTATTTCGAGAACCAGTTGTTCGTTATGGTTTTGTGAAGATTCCAGTTCGTTGATGTCGTTTGGTTGCAATGAAAAATAAGCTGTTTCGCTTGAAGAAGCCATTGCCGAGCAAAGCAACAAGGCACACATTAATATTAAACAAAAAACGACTTTAGCTGATACGCCAATAAAAAAAGGTTCCGTTGCCGACAATGTCAGCATACATATAAGAGGGTCTATTGAAGCTATTTCCAAAATAAAGATATTTAAATTCGAGTGCAAAGATACGAAAAAATAAAGATACTAAGTTGCTAAGTTGCTAAGATACTAAGTTTTTTTATAATCTCTGCAACTTAGTAACTCAGCAACTTAGTAGCTCAGCAACTTAGTAGCTCAGCAACTTTTAAAACGGAAGATCATCACCGTCGTATCCTGGGTCTGGCATTTGTGGCAAAGGAGGATTGTTGAATGATGGCTGAGGAGCGCTCATCACTGGTTGTGATTGATATTCAACTGGAGCAGGTGCAATAGGCTGCTGATAAACTGGAGCTGCTTGATAAGCTGGCGTTGCAGGCTGATAACTTGGAGCCGATTGCTGATAGCTATTATAAGAAGCATTAGCTTGTTCAGGATTGCTTTGACGTTTTGTCCCCATACTCATCATCTTATCCACCATAACTTCTGTCACATAACGAGTTACATTTTGGCTATCAACATATTGACGAGTTTTAAGACGACCTTCTACATACATAAAATCGCCTTTGATGTAATTGCGTCTTTTTTCTGCAATATCGAGAGCAAGATTACCCCATGCAACCAAATTGTGCCAATCAGTTTGTTCAGCCCATTCTCCGTTACGGTCACGATAACGCTCTGTTGTCGCCAATGTAACAGACATTTTCTTTGTTCCATTTTCAAATGATATAATCTCAGGATCTTTTCCGAGATGACCAATAAGCATAACTTTATTCAAACTCGCCATAAATATAAATGTTAAAAAACTTTTACCAAAATTACATTAATTTTTCAAGAATAAATCATAAAATCAAAAATAATTTTGACCCATATACATTATTAAGAAGGTGAAAATTGATAAAAAAAAGCTACTTATCACATTTTTAATGCTTTTAGTAAAAAAAATTAGTTTTTTTTGCCGTCACAATCAAAAAAAGTTCTTAACTTTGCACTCTAAAATTTTAATTATTAACATTTAAAAAATAATAGAAATGACAAAAGCAGAAATCGTAGCTCAAATTGCTGAAAAAACTGGCGTTGAGAAATCAAGCACACAAGTAGTCGTTGAAGCTTTCATGGATATCGTTAAGAAATCTGTTGCTGAAGGCGAACCAGTTTATTTAAGAGGTTTTGGTAGCTTCATCAGAAAAACTAGAGCAGAAAAAGTTGGAAGAAATATTAAAGAAGATAAATCTATCATCATCCCAGAACACAACATTCCAGCATTCAAACCTTCAAAAACTTTTGCTAACGAAGTTAAATAATAAATAATTAAACATATACAGTTATGCCAAACGGTAAAAAACATAAAAGACACAAAATGTCTACACACAAACGTAAAAAACGTTTAAGAAAGGATAGACATAAGAAGAAAAAATAATCATTGATTATCTTCATTTGCATAACACAACATTACAACGCTTATTTATTAAATTGTTAATGTTGTGTTATGTTTTTTTTAATTTTTAAACCTTTGTAAATATTTAACTGAATGGACGAAATTATAAACACTAACAAAGAGCTCATCATCAGTTCTGATGTTTCAGAGGTTAATATTGTTTTGTTGGAAGACAAACAGCTTGTTGAACTTCATAGAGAACAGAAAAACAACAGCATTTCCGTAGGTGATGTTTATTTAGGACGCATCAAGAAAATCCTCCCAGGATTAAACGCAGCTTTCGTTGACATAGGAAGCAGAAAAGACGCCTTCTTACATTACCTCGACCTTGGTCCACAAATACTTTCATTGCGCAAATTCACCAAATTAGCTGAATCAGGAGACATCAATCAGCTTAATATGGACAATTTCGAAATGGAAAAAGACACCTGCAAGTCAGGAAAAATATCAGATGTGTTGACTGTAGGCGACAGAATTCCTGTCCAAATAGCAAAAGAACCAATCAACACAAAAGGCCCAAGAATTTCGTCAGACATTTCATTTGCAGGACGTTACATCGTTTTAGTACCATTTTCAAACCGCATTTCGGTATCACAGAAAATCAGAAGCAGCGAAGAACGTAGACGCTTGAAACTACTCATCCAAAGCATCAAGCCTAACAATTTCGGCGTTATCATAAGAACAGTAGCCGAAGGCAAAAAAGTAGCTGAATTAGATGCCGACCTCAAAACCCTCCTCAAGAAATGGGAAACCATGACAGAAGTCATGAACGGAAGCAAAAATCCATGTAAACTCATCAGCGAATTAGACCGTACATCAGTGATGCTGAGAGATTTACTCAACGAATCGTTCAATGGCATCTATGTCGACGACGCTAATCTTTATGAAGAAGTAAAAAGCTTTATCACTACCATTGCTCCACAAAAGAAAGACATCTTGAAATTCCACAAAAGCAAAGAACATATCTTCGCTGAATTCGGTGTCGACAAACAAATAGCGAGCCTTTTTGGTAGAGTAGTCACAATTAGAAATGGTGTTTACCTCGTTATTGAGCACACAGAAGCCATGCACGTCATCGACGTCAACAGTGGCCATCGTGTAAACAAAGAACAATCTCAAGAAGAGAACGCCTTGAGTGTAAACTTAGAAGCAGCAGTAGAAATAGCACGACAATTACGACTCCGCGACATGGGCGGTATAATTATCGTCGACTTCATCGACATGCAAGACTCTGCAAACAGAAAGCAACTCTTCAATAAACTTAAAGAAGAAATGTCGAAAGACCGTGCAAGACACTCGATATTACCTGCTTCAAAATTCGGTCTCATCCAAATAACTCGTCAAAGAGTCAGACCAGAGACAGAAGTAACCGTACAAGAAGAATGCCCAACATGCAGAGGCACAGGAAAAATTAAATCTTCATCATTGTTAATAGATGAAATTGAGAATAACCTGAGATACTTATTGTTAGACCAAAACGAAAAATCTATCACAATACAAGTTCATCCATTTATATACGCTTATCTCACAAAAGGATTTTTCTCAATCAGAAAAAAATGGCAATGGAAATATCATAAAAAAATAAGTGTGAAAGAATCAAAGAATTTCCATATTATGCAATATAACTTCCTGAATAAGAACGGAGAAGAAATACTTCTGTAACAAATCAAGGCACTAAAGCCGTGAGCTATGAGCCACGAGCATCAGACAAAAAAACTAGAAAAGAAACAGAGTTTCACCTCATGAAGCTCTGTTTCTTTATTTTTATAAATCACTTTTACTTAATCATAGCACTCCGCTCATTACTCATCGCTTAAAAAAAGTCAACGTCATAGTCAAAAGTCAGAGTTATTTTATTATCTTTGCGTATTAATTTATAAATATGAAAGAAATAGTTTTAAGCGGTATCAGACCAACAGGTAATTTACACCTCGGCAATTATTACGGAGCAGTTCAAAATTTCATCAAATTGCAAGATAGCTACAATTGTTATTTTTTCATTGCTGACTATCATTCACTTACGACACATCCTCATCCAGACGACTTACACGGAAGAGTAAAACAGATTTTGGTGGAATATCTCGCTGCAGGTCTCGACCCAGAAAAAGCTACATTATATGTCCAAAGCGATGTTCCTGAAGTAGTTGAACTTTACCTTTTCTTAAACATGAACGCCTACATCGGCGAGTTGGAACGTGTCACTACTTTCAAGGAAAAGGTTCGTAAACAACCAGATAACGTAAATGCCGGTCTCCTCACCTACCCTACTTTGATGGCAGCCGACATCTTAATTCATAAATCAAATTATATCCCTGTCGGAAAAGATCAAGAACAAAATCTTGAAAAAGCACGCGACTTCGCAGAACGCTTCAATCGTATTTATGGCATAGATTATTTCCCAGTGCCACAAGCATTTAACTATGGAAAAGAACTCATAAAAGTCCCTGGACTCGATGGCAGCGGAAAAATGGGAAAATCAGAAGGCGAAGGCAACGCAATCTTCTTGTATGAAGACGACAAGTCAATACGCAAAAAAGTGATGCGCGCCGTAACTGACAGCGGCCCAACAGAACCAAATCAAGTTAAACCTGAACCTATTCAAAATCTCTTCAACCTTATGAAGATAGTCTCAAAACCTGAGACAGTTCAATTCTTCGATGAGGCTTATAACAATATGAGCATCCGCTACGGCGATATGAAAAAACAACTCGCAGAAGACATCATTCAAATGGTGACACCATTCCGCGAACGTATCAACGAACTCTCAAGCGACGACGAATATATCAAGAAAGTAGCTCGTATGGGAGCCGAAAAAGCTCATGCAAGCGCAAGCAAGACTATAAAAGAAGTCAGAGAAATCATCGGTTTTAGAAGTTTTTAAATTAACACAGACCAAGACTATTGACACAAACATTAAAAAGTCAAAAGTCAGAGTCAAAAGTCAGAGTCAAAAAAATATGTCGGAGAAGTTTGTAGTTTACGAAAAAAAAGAAGAAACTGCTGTATTGATTGCAGTAAGCACTCAAACACAGAACAGAGAGAAGACGGAAGAATATCTTGATGAACTCGCTTTCTTAGTCGAGACTGCTGGTGGCGTGCCAGTGGCTCGTTTCATCCAACCTCTCGACCATCCTAACAGTGTAACATATTTAGGCACAGGAAAGTTAGAAGAAGTCAGACAATATATCAAAGCCGAAAACATCACAATGGCTGTCTTTGACGATGAGCTTACTCCAACACAACTTCGTAATATTGAAAAAGAATTAGAATGTAAGATATTGGACAGAACAAACCTTATCTTGGATATTTTTGCAAAAAACGCTAGAACATCACACGCCAAGACACAGGTGGAACTCGCTCAATATCAATATATGTTGCCTCGACTCACTCACTTGTGGACTCACCTTGAAAGACAAAAAGGTGGTATCGGACTCAGAGGCCCTGGTGAAAAGGAAATCGAGACCGACCGTCGTATCATTCGCGACAAAATCACAAGTCTCAAAGAAAGACTTAAAGAAATAGATATGCAGAAGACAGTCCAACGTAAAAACCGCGGACAACTCGTCAGAGTCGCTCTCGTTGGTTACACCAATGTCGGCAAGTCAACGATAATGAACTTATTAAGCAAATCTGACGTCTTCGCAGAAAATAAATTATTCGCTACACTTGAAACAACAGTCCGTAAAGTCGTGGTAGAAAATCTGCCATTCCTTTTATCCGACACCGTAGGTTTCATCAGAAAACTTCCACATCAACTCGTCGAATCATTCAAATCGACATTAGACGAAGTAAGAGAATCGGACATCCTTCTTCATGTTGTCGACATCTCACATCCAGATTTCGAGTCACAGATTGAAGTCGTTAACAAAACTCTAACCGAAATTGGAGCTGGCGATAAGAAAATCATTATGGTTTTCAATAAGATTGACGCTTATAGCTTTATTGAAAAAGAAGAAGACGACCTCACTCCTGTCACAAAATCAAATTATTCTTTAGAAGATTGGAAGAAAACTTGGATGGCAAAAGGCAACACTTGCATTTTCATCTCTGCAGTTGAAAAAGACAACTATCAAGACTTTAGAGACCTTTTGTATCAAGAGATTCGCGACATGCACGCAATCAGATACCCATACGATAACTTTTTATATTGATTATCATGTACATCGACACACATTCACATATTTACGACGCTGCTTTCGACACCGACAGAGAATTGGTGTTTCAGAGAGCTCTTGAAGTCGGTGTCGAAACGATACTCCTTCCAAACACGGACGAAACCACCATCAAACCTATGATGGATTTCTATGAAAATCACATAGATAACTGCAAAGTAATGATGGGACTTCATCCAGAAGGCGTCAAAGAAGATTACAAGCGACATCTTTCTGTCATTGAAAAAGAAATGGAAAGAAACTGCTGGGTTGGCGTCGGTGAAATAGGATTGGATTTATATTGGGATAAAACATTTGAAAAACAACAAGTTGAAGTCTTAACAGAACAATTACATTGGGCGAAGCAACTACATCTTCCTGTTGCATTACATACTCGCGAAGCCTTCGACCTTATGTTCAATATTTTAGAAAAAGAACAAGACGGTAGCCTAAAAGGAGTATTCCATTGTTTCAACGGAACCGAAGAACAAGCCAACATCGCCATTTCATTAGGATTTCACCTCGGACTTGGAGGCGTCATCACATATAAAAACTGTGATGTTAAAAATTATTTGGCAAATATTTCTTTAGATAAAATAATATTAGAAACCGACGACCCATATCTTCCACCCGTTCCTTACAGAGGAAAAAGAAACGAACCTTCTTATATGATAGAAGTAGCGAAGAAAATAGCTGAAATTCAAAACATTGACATCAATAAAGTTGCTGAAGCAACGACAAATAACGCAATAAAATTATTTAATTTATAACATAAAACATCAGGTTATGTCAGGAGAAAAAACATCAATATTAATACTTTATACTGGAGGCACCATCGGTATGATGCAAGACCCACAGACTGGCAGTTTGGTTCCATTCGACTTTGACAATCTATACGATCATTTGCCTGTATTGAGAAACTTGGATTATCAATTAGACTTCTATGCCTTTGACAATCTGATAGATTCTTCAAACATGACACCTGATTTTTGGGTAACATTGGCAAAGAAAATCGAGAGCTGCTATGAAAAATACGACGGATTTGTCGTATTACATGGTTCCGACACTATGGCCTATACAGCATCTGCGTTAAGTTTTATGTTAGAAAATCTTAACAAACCAGTAGTATTCACAGGTTCACAATTGCCAATGGGCATGGTCAGAAGCGACGGCAGAGAAAACATCATCGCTGCCATAGAGATTGCTGCTGCTAAAGACGAAGATACTGCTAAAGTACCAGAAGTAACTATATTCTTTGAAAATCAATTATTAAGAGGCAATAGAACCACAAAACACAATGCCGAACATTTCAATGCTTTCGTTTCTGGCAACTATCCTTCATTAGCCGATGTAGGCGTTCGCATAAAATATAATAAGGAGTATATAACAAAACCTAACTTCAAAAAATTAAAACTCCACACCAAATTAGACAACAACGTCGCTATCTTGAAATTATTTCCAGGTATAACAAAGGATTTAGTTCATCATACATTAAACACACCTAATTTAAGAGGCGTAATCATTGAAACATATGGCTCAGGAAATGCCCCAACAGCATCATGGTTCATCGATGAATTAAAAAACGCTATCGACAGAGGCCTTATAATCTACAACGTAACACAATGTAAATCAGGATCTGTTGAAATGGGTCGCTACGAAACAAGTTTAGACTTGAACAGAATTGGCGTCATCAGCGGACACGACATCACCACAGAATCGGCAATAGCTAAATTAATGTATTTGTTAGGCGAAGATTATCCAATCGAAAAGATTAAGGAACTGCTGCAAATCCCTATTAGAGGAGAGATTACTCTGTAGAGTTGCTGAGTTACTGAGTTACTAAGTCAATAGTCAGTGTCAGGGTTCAGAGTTCAGAGTTCAGAGTTCAAGGTTCAAAAAAAAGTAGATATATATTTAAAATATTTTCATTTTTTAAAGAAAAAATGTGTAACTTTGGCGAGTCTTTTATGGACTTTGAGAAAGGAGAGATGTCCGAGTGGTTTAAGGAGCACGCCTGGAAAGTGTGTATACTCCAAAAGGGTATCGCGGGTTCGAATCCCGCTCTCTCCGCAAGGCTAAAATTGAATTAAATTAAGTTAAATTTAAATAGTAAACAAACAAAATCAAAAAGTAGTAATCAACATTTTTAATCATGAAAAAATTAATTGCTTTACTTACAATTGCTGGTTTTATGACATTCGGTATCAGCAATTCAGTTCTTGCACAACAAGAAGAAAACACACCACAAACAGAGCAAGTAGCTGCTGAAGCTACAGAACAAGTTGCAGAAGAAGCTGCTGCTCCAGCAGAAGAAGCTGCTCCAGTTGAAGAAGTTGTTGAAACAGCAACTATCGAAGAAGCTGAAGAAGAACCAACATTCCACGAAGTTCTTAAGAAACAATACATCGACGGTGGTTGGGGTTTCATGACACTCGTTCTCGTCTGTTTAATCCTCGGTTTAGCTCTCTGTATTGAAAGAATTATTTATTTAACATTAAGCACATCAAACACAAAGAAATTGCTCGTTGACTTAGAAGCAGCTTTGAACAAAGGTGGCGTAGAAAAAGCAAAAGAACTCTGCCGTAACACACGCGGTCCTGTCGCAAGTATCTTCTACCAAGGTTTAATGCGTTACAACGACGGTCTCGACGAAGTAGAAAAAGCTATGATTTCTTACGGTTCAGTTATGAATGGTAACCTTTCAAGCGGCACAAGCTGGATTACATTATGTATCGCTTTAGGACCTAACTTAGGTTTCTTCGGTACAGTTATCGGTATGGTTCAAGCTTTCGACTCAATCGCAGCAGCTGGTGACATCAGCCCTACAATCGTTGCTGGCGGTATGAAAGTTGCTTTGTTAACAACTGTTTTCGGTTTGATCACAGCTATGATCCTCCAAGTTGCTTACAACTTCATCCTCAACAAGATTGAAGGTATCTTAAACGACATGGAAGACAGCACAATCACTTTCATGGACATCTTAAACGATTATTCAAAGAAAAACTAATTTTCGTTAACATCAAAAACAGTTAACAATGGACGATAAATTATTAAAGATATGTAAATACGGGCTTTGGGGTCTCATGGGCATTATTGTTGTAATCCTTGCAATCTGCGTATTCAAAGGTGAAACAAGTGCCGACCTCCAAATGTATATGACATACGCTCTCGTTATATTACTCGGCGGAGCTTTTCTCTTCTCTCCTATCTATGGAGTTATTGTTAATCCTGGTAGCGTCAAAAAAATCGTTATTGCTTTAGGCGCATTCGCAGTAGTAGCTTTGATAGCTTACATCGCATCTCCAGGTGCAACATTAAGTCAAGAATATTTAGAATCAATGAATGTTACAGCAAGCGCAGAAGCTATTTGCGACTTCTTAATGATGTTCTTATACATCGTTCTTGGTGGAACATTCGTAGTAGCAATAGGCTCAGCTGTTTATAAACTCTTTAACTAATTAAGAAAATCAATATGGCTAGACAAAAAAAGAAAGTACCGGATCTCAATGCAGGTTCAATGGCCGATATCTCTTTTTTGCTGTTGGTATTCTTCCTAGTTACTACAACTATGGATACAGACACTGGTATTACCCGTCGTCTTCCTCCACCAATTGAAAATCCAGAAATGGATGTCAAAGTTAAAGAAAGAAACATTATGAACGTTATGATTAACAAATATGATAAATTGTTAGTCAACGGAAAACCAGGTGATGTAGCTACACTTAAAGATTTAACAAAAGAATTCATCACACCTCGTCCAAGCGACGAAACAGCTCCAGAGGTAGAAGTTAAAAACATCGAACTCGTCGGCGACGTGATGTTAAGCAAAGGTGTTGTGTCACTCCAAAACGACCGTGGTACATCTTATGTGATGTATATAAGCGTTCAAAATGAATTGGCTAGAGCTTTCAACGAAATGAAAGACGAAATGTCTTTGAAGTACTTCAATCAAAATTATGCAGACTTAAAAGATGAAGACAAGATCAACGCTATCAACAAGATTGTTCCTGTCCGTATCTCAGAGGCTGAACCTAAAGAATATTAATAAAACATAGGAGATTATTATTATGGCATCAAAATATAGATCAGACGAAGCTAAGGAAGTTCCGGCAATGAGTACCGGTTCTATGCCTGACATTATCTTCATGTTGATATTCTTCTTCATGGTTACAACATCAATGCGTGAAGTGTCTTTGAAGGTTAAAATGAAATTACCTGAAGCAACTGAAATTCAAAAATTAGAAAAGAAATCTTTAGTTAGCTATATCTACATCGGACCTCCTACAAATGCTAAAGTTTATGGTACAGAGTCTCGTATTCAGCTCAATGACCAGTTCGCAAAAATAACAGACGTTATTCCTTTTATTGAAAGTGAACGTTTAGCTCGTAGCGAATCTGACCGCCCTCTCCTCACAACTTCATTGAAATGTCATGAAGAAGTAAGAATGGGTCTCATCACCGATGTTAAACAAGAACTCCGTAAATGCGGTGCATTCCGTCTCACTTACTCAACTCGTAAAGGAGAAAAATAATCCAAGTTCTTGGTACGATAAAAGAAAGACAGCTTTATGGCTGTCTTTTTTTTTGACTCTGACTCTGACTCT
>JAFOBJ010000034.1 GCA_017381865.1 Bacteroidales bacterium | reverse complement strand
TTATAATTTGTCCATTTTTCTGCCAATGGACCTGCAGGTATCTTAGAATTTAATTCTTTCATAATATTATCCTATTAACCAACAATTAACCAATAATATAATACTACAACAGCAAACATGACAACGATGAGAGCAGCGATGATTTTGCCGATAACTTCGATTCTGTTTTGCCATACATGGTTGCTCCAACCGATTGATTGCATAACGCTTGCTACGCCGTGTGCGAGATGGAACCATAAGAATGCCAACCATACTAAGTAGATGATTGAATAAACTGGGCTTGAGAATGTGTTAACGATGTAATGAACGCCATTTGTAACATTATCCATAACAGCTTCTTCAACGTGGATGCCTAATTTATGCAATACTTCAGGAAGTTGCATATTAGCCCAGAAGTTGAACAAGTGTAAGCCTAAACCGATAAGAACGATAGCACCGATGACGAGCATGTTCTTTGAAGCCCATGAAACGCCTTCTTGTTTTTCAACAACAGCGTAACGTTGTTTACCGCGAGCTCTGTAGTTTTGTAATGACAATACGAAAGCATAGATAAGGTGGAACACCATGAGTAATGCCAAACCTGCAGTAGCTACTAAAGCATACCAGTTAGCTCCGAGGAATTCGCAAATCTTGTTGTAGCCTTCTGGCTTGATGATTGCGACAATGTTCATTGAAGCATGGAATAAAAGGAAGAACACCAAAGCTCCACCTGTAACAGCCATGATCAATTTCTTTGTAATTGATGAAAGACCTTTTGCCATAATATTTAATGTTTATGTTTTTTTAAAATTATTAAAGCATGATACCAGCTTTACCAATGATGATAAGCAATGTGAATGCTAAGATAAGACCTACAACACCCATGATGACACCCATTGTACGCATGTGTTTTACTTCAACCATACCTGTACTGAAAGCGATAGCATTTGGAGGTGTAGATACTGGCAATATCATAGCGAGTGATGCTGCTAATGTAACGCCGAGGATAAGTGTCAAGATGCCGCCGAATGGTTCGAGTACGCTGCCCATACCTGTACCAACTGCTACCATAACAGGAATGATGAGAGCTGCTGTTGCTGTGTTGCTGATGATGTTTGAGAAGAACCAGCAAATCAAACCTGCACCAATGATAACTACTAATGGTGACCATTCTGCAAATGGGATAGCACCTACTAAGTGTGCTGCAAGACCTGACTTGTCTAATGCTGTACCGAGTGCGAAACCACCAGCTACCAACCAGATAACATCCCAATCGATTTCTTTAAGTTCTTTCTTACCAAACAAGCCTAATACGCAGAATATTGCGATAGGAACCATAGCAACTGTATTAGCATTGATACCTGTAACTTTATCTGTTAACCATAATAAGATTGTCAAACCGATTGTTACGTATGAAATAATAAGAGGTGTACCTTTTGCTGTTTCGCCTTCTATCTTTAAATGAATTTCTTCGTTTTTGAATGGGAATATCTTAGTGAGAATGAACCATGCGAATATAAGCAAGAAAATTGCGAAAGGCATCATAATCATTGACCAATCGAAGAAACCGATGTTGAAACCTAAGCTTTCATTTAAGTATTTCAATGCGATAGCATTTGGAGGTGTACCAACAGGTGTACCCATACCGCCTATGTTAGCACCGATTGGAATAGCTAATACTAAAGCTGTTCTACCTTTGTCGTCAGCTGGGAGTTGACGTAAAACAGGAGCCATGAAAGTTAACATCATAGCAGCTGTTGCTGTGTTACTGATAAACATTGAGAAGACACCTGTTACGAGTAAGAAGCCCAAGAGAACAACTTTTGATTTTGTTCCAAATGGAGCTAACAATACTCTTGCGAGTTGAGCGTCGATACCCATTTTTGATGCCATGATAGCGATAACGAAACCGCCTAAGAAGAGCATGATTGTTGGATCAGCGAAAGAACCCATCACTGTTTTGTGTGAAAGTGCGATGCTTTTGAAAGCTTCTTTACCACCTTCTTGCAAAAGAATAATAGCCTGATCTGAACAGGTTAATAAAAGAACAACAATAATCAAAATTGATGTTGTCCATGAAGGAATAGCTTCTGTGAACCATAATATCAAAGCTAAAGCGAAGATAGCGATGACACGGTGTTCAACTACAGAAATCATTGGTAATCCCAATGTTGTTGTTGGAAGAATCCACAATACCAAAAAAGCTATTAATGCAATAGCAATTTTAATGATTTGACCTTTGTTGATTGATGAACTCATTTTGTTTGTTTTTTTTTAGATTTTTAATTTTCCTTTTATGCTTTGAGCTACGAGCCATGAGCTTTGAGCTTAATGAAATGCTCATAACTCACAGCTCATTGCCCATAGTCAAATATTATCCGCCGAAGTCGTCGAATGAAATCATTTCTTTTGGAACGCCGAGACTGTCGAGCATCTTCAAGACTGCTGCTGTCATCATTGGAGGTCCGCAGAGATAGTATTCGATTTCTTCTGGTTCGCTATGATTCTTAAGATAATTTTCTAACAATACTTCGTGGATGTTACCTACATAACCTGTCCAGTTGTCTTCTGGAAGCGGTGCAGAAAGAGCGATGTTGAATTTGAAGTTTGGATTTTCTTCTTCAATCTTTCTGAAGTCGTCGATATAGAAGAGTTCGCGTAATGAACGACCGCCGTACCAGTAAGATACTTTTCTGTCTGTATGTTTTGTAAGGAATAAATCTAAGATGTGTGAACGCATTGGAGCCATACCAGCACCACCACCGATGAAGATAATTTCGCGTTTTGTATCTTTGATGTGGAACTCACCGTAAGGACCGCTGATAGTGACTTTGTCGCCTGGTTTCAATGAGTAGATGTATGATGAACAAACACCTGGATTTACTTTCATGAAGCCGCCGTTAACTCTGTCGAATGGAGGTGTAGCGATACGAACGTTGAGCATGATGATGTTGTCTTCAGCTGGGTAACTAGCCATTGAATAAGCTCTGAACTGTGGTTCAGGGTTGTGCATGACCAAGTCGAACATACCGAATTTTTCCCAGTCTGCTCTGTATTCTTCATCAACGTCGATGTCTTTGTAGTTGACATCAATCTTAGGAACGTCGATTTGGATGTAACCTCCTGATAAGAACTTGAGGTGTTCGCCTTCTGGAAGTTTAACGACGAATTCCTTGATGAATGTAGCGACGTTTCTGTTGCTGACAACTTCACATTCCCACTTCTTGATACCGAAGATTTGTGGGTTGATGTGAATCTTCATGTCTTCACGGACTTTAACTTGGCAACCGAGTCTCCAGTGATTTTGTTGTTCTTTTCTGCTGAAGAATCCTGTTTCTGTTGGAAGGATTGTTCCGCCGCCTTCGAGAACTTGGCAACGACACATACCGCAACTACCGCCACCGCCACATGCTGATGGAAGGAATATTTGTTCGTTAGCTAAAGTAGCAAGCAATGAGTTGCCTGGTTCTACTTCAATTTCTTTTTCATCGTTGATATTGATTTTCACTTTGCCCTGTGGAGCAAGTTTTTTTCTAACAAAAACTAATACTGTTACAGGAATCAAGACAACGACTAAAAATACTGCAATACTTAATAAAATAATAGATGTAGTACTCATTTCTTTTTCTTTTTAACTGTAACTGATTATTTGAATGTAATACCGAGGAATGACATGAAAGCGATGCCCATCAAACCTGTAACGATGAATGCGATACCAGTGCCTTGTAATGACTTAGGAACATGTGAATATCTAATCTTTTCTCTGATAGCTGCAATACCTACGATAGCAAGTAACCAGCCGAGGCCAGAACCTAAACCGTAAGAAAGTGACTGACCTACTGAGCTGAAGTCTCTTTCTTGCATGAAGAGACAGCCACCCATGATAGCGCAGTTAACAGCGATAAGAGGCAAGAAGATACCTAATGATGAATACAATGCTGGAGTGAATTTCTCTACTACCATCTCAAGGATTTGAACTATAGCAGCGATGATAGCGATGAAGAGAATGAATGTTAAGAAGTCTAAGTTGACATCAGCGAATTTTGGGCTTAACCATGCCAATGCGCCTGCTGAGAGAACGTATTTGTCTAACAAATAGTTGATAGGCACTGTGATGGCGAGAACGAAAACGACTGCTACGCCGAGACCGAATGATGTCTTAACATTTTTTGAAACAGCGAGATATGAGCACATTCCGAGGAAGTATGCAAATATCATATTGTCGATAAATATCGAACGAATGAAAATACCTAATGATTCCATTATTTCTTATCCTCCTCTGGTTTTTGTAGCCACATGATAACACCAACAATGATTAATGCCATTGGAGGGAGAATCATAAGACCGTTGTTCATATATCCGAAATTGTAAAGTCCTTCAGGGATGATTTGGAAACCGAGTAATGTTCCTGAACCGAAGAGTTCACGGAAGAAAGCGACGATAACCAAAATGATACCATAACCGAGACCGTTGCCAATACCATCAAGCAATGATTCCCATGGACCGTTTGCCATAGCGAAAGCTTCGAGACGACCCATAACGATACAGTTGGTGATGATAAGACCGACGAATACTGAAAGCTGCTTGCTTACATCATAAACGAAAGCCTTTAAGAATTGGTCAACGAGGATAACTAAAGTTGCAATAACTATAAGTTGAACGATGATACGTATCTTTGAAGGAATACCTTTTCTTAATAAAGAGATAACAAGGTTTGACAAAGCGATAACCACTGTTACTGAAAGAGCCATTACCAATGCCGGTTTGAGCTTAGCTGTTACGGCGAGAGCAGAACAAATACCTAATATTAATACTGTGACAGGATTTGCCTTGCGTAATGGAGCTGTTAAAAGTTCTAAATTCTTACTCATTGTTTTTCAATATAAGGTAAATAAGATCCTAACACATTTTCAATCATATTATTAACTCCTTGTGAAGTTATAGTACCACCGCTGATAGCGTCGACTGAGTGTTTTTGAAGGTCAGCTGATAATTTAGCAACGCCGCCTTTAACAACATCAACAGATACGAATTCGCCATTACTGAAGATTGTCTTGCCTTGGAATTGGCTTCTGAATTTATCTGTTGTGATTTCAGCACCTAAACCTGGAGTTTCTGATTTGTGGTCGAAAACAACGCCTACAACATTTTGGAAGTTTGATGTCATGCCGATGTAGCCCCAGATAGGACCCCAAAGACCTGCACCTTGAAGTGGAAGAACGTTGACATTTTCTTTACCATTATTAATAACGATAACTGGTAATACGAAGTCTTGTCCATTGTCTCTCTTATAAAGCTCGTCTTTCAAATTCATTGTGAAAGCTGCAAATTTTTGGTAGTTTTCTGTTGTTTCTTCAACAACTTCACCTTTACCATTTACGAGCATCATTTTAACGCAGTCTTTATTGAAAAGATCTTGAACATTAGCGCCTTCTTCAATATTTACGTTGGCTGCTTGTAAAATGTTCATCATTTTTTCATTGTTGACATTTGCTTCTTGGAATGGCTGTAAAACCAATGCTGCTGCTGATAACAAAGCTGCAACTATCACTGTCAAGACTGTGATGTAGAAGAAAATATATCTATCTTTCATTTTGCACTCCTTTCTGCTTGAGCCCAGCGTTTTTTACGTTTACTGATATTCATTGCTACTACACAGTAGTCGATTAATGGAGCGAATACGTTGAGTAACAAGATTGCGAGCATCATACCTTCTGGGTAACCTGGGTTAGCAACGCGAATCAATACTGCCATAGCACCGATGAGGAAACCGTAGATAATCTTACCGCAGTTTGTCTGTGCTGCTGTAACAGGGTCTGTTGCCATGAAGATAGCACCGAACATGAAGCCGCCCATTAAGTAATGATAGTAGAATGGAACGTCTGAAACGCCGATTGCTGTGAATAACAAACCTAATGCTGCTGCGCCAACGAATGTTGAGAGGATGACTCTCAAGCTAGCAACGCCAGTAACGATGAGGAATAATGCACCTAATAAAATAGCGATTTTTGATGTTTCGCCAACACTACCTGGAATTGTTCCGATAAACATTTCCATCATGCTTGGAAGTTGTTCTACTCCACCGCCATTCAACAATGTACCGAGTGGTGTTGCACCTGAATAAGCGTCTGCTTTTTCTGCGATCCAGATGCTGTCGCCTGACATTTGTGATGGGTATGAGAAGAACATGAAAGCACGAGCGAGAAGAGCAGGGTTGACAACGTTCATACCGCTGCCGCCGAACACTTCTTTACCGATGATAACTGCGAAAGCTACTGCGATAGCGAGCATCCACAATGGCACATCAGCTGGCATAATTAAAGGAATGAGGAAGCCTGTTACGAAGAAACCTTCGTTGACTTCTTCTTTTCTGACTTGTGCAAAGATGATTTCAATGCCAAGACCAACAACATAACTCACGATGTAAAGAGGTAAAATCTTCATCAAGCCGTAGCCGAAGTTTTGCATCAATGTTGCGGCTTCACCATGAGAAAGGAAATGTTGATAACCAATGTTCCATGTTCCGAAGAGGAAGCAAGGAATAAGAGCGATGAGGACATAAATCATGTTACGTTTCATATCGACAGCGTCTCTGACGTGAGCACCGTTGATAGTGACTTTGTTAGGAACGTAGAAGAATGTCTCCATTGCATCGAAGAATGAGTGGAAGCAATAAAGTTTGCCGCCTTCTTCAAAGTTAGGTTTTATTTTATCTATAAATTTACGTAATCCCATAATATTGATATTCAATTAGTTCATTTCTTTGCGAAGTAATTCTAAACCTTCACGGATGATTTGTTGAATTGGTGTCTTCGATGGGTCGATGACTTCACACAATGCGAAATCTTCTGCATCGATTTCATAGATTCCGAGTTCTTCCATTTGGTCGATATCTTTGATGATACAAGCTTTGATGAGCTGCATTGGATAGATGTCGAATGGGAAAACCTTTTCGAAGTTACCTGTCATAATCAAAGGACGAATACCACCGTTGAGGTTGGTGTCGAGAACCTTGCGGCTCTTCTTGCATAATGATGCGCCCATTGTGTTTGTTGAAGTGAACTTCTTGAAGTTAGGAGCTAACCAACCGAAGAGTTGATAGTGGTCACCTTCAGGGATAACTGATATTTGTGAGTCGTAGAATCCCAAGAAGTTGTCGCCGTTGATCTTCTTACCTGTCAATACGTTACCGCTGATGATACGAACATTTTCTGATGTAATGTTGCTGTATAAACCTGACATATCAGCGCCGATTCTTGTTTGGTAATAAGCAGGCTCTTTAACTTCTGAACCTGTGAAAGCCACTACTCTATTGCTGTCGTAATTACCTGTAAGGAAGAGGTTTCCGATAGCTACGAGGTTTTGTGCGTATGTGTACCAAACAGTTTCGCCTTTGTTGATTGGTGACAAGACATTGAGTTGAGTACTTACGTTACCTGCAGGGTGTGGACCTTGGAATTCGTTAACTGAAACGTTCTTTGCTGAGAAGTTCAATGCTTCGAGAGCTTTCTTTGTCTCTGAAGAATTGACATTGAGATAAACCTTGCCGTTTGTCAATTTAGCGAGAGCTTCGACGCCAGCTTTGATTGATTCCATTTTTCCAGCAACGATGAAGTTGTTATCTGGAGCCATTGGAGCTGTATCGAACATTGATACGACAACACATTTTGGTTCATCTTGTGGGTTAGCGATTGTTGAATAAGGACGTTGACGAAGCATTGTCCATGTTCCGCTTTGTACCATTTTTTCTATCACCTCATTGCGTGTGAGTTTTGATGGCTCTGCTTTACCGAAGTCGATGGCTTCATATTTTCCATCTGATTCGACGACGACTTGAAGGATGACGCGTTTTTCACCACGGACGATAGCTTTCACTTTTCCTGATACTGGAGATGTGAAGAAAATGCCTTCGTTTTTCTTGTCGTGGAAAAGAACGGTACCGACTTTCACGTCATCACCTTCTGCAACGTGCATTTTTGGCACTACTCCGATAAAATCGAGAGGTTTGATAGCATAAAGAGTAGGTTCGTAGACCTTCATCTCTTTCTTTGCTTCGCCAACAAGGTGAATATCAATACCTTTTTTAATTTTAATCATAAAAAGTTGTTTATTTTTAAAAAAGTAAATATATACTTTAGATAAGGATTTACAACTATACTTTTAAAAACGACAAAAGGATGGCATCAAAAGATACCATCCGTTTTGCAATTTATCTTAAATTAGAGCATAATTCTCTTTGTTGACATTGCGTCTTCGATTTGTTCTTCTGTTAACAAACCTTGTTCTCTTACGAGATCCATAACGCCTCTGCCTGTTTCGATAGCTTCTTTAGCAAGTTTTGTACATGGTTTGTAACCGATGACAGGAACTAAAGCTGTGATAACGCCAACGCTGTTTTCAACTAATTCTTTGCAACGTTTTTCGTTTGCTACGATACCGTCGATACAGAGTGTACGTAATACGTCGAAGCCGTTTTGCATCAATTCGATTGATTCTAACAATGCGTAAACCATAACTGGTTCCATAACGTTGAGTTCTAATTGAGCGTTGTTAGCGCCTAACATGATGCAGTGGTCGTTACCCATAACGCGGTAGCAAATTTGGTTAACTACTTCTGGGATAACTGGGTTAACTTTACCTGGCATGATTGATGAACCTGGTTGTAATGCTGGGAGGCTGATTTCGCCTAAACCGCAACGTGGACCTGAGCTCATTAAACGTAAGTCGTTACATACTTTGCATAAGCTTGTGCAGAGTGTTCTCAATGCGCTTGAGTAAACTAACATTGGAGTAGCGTCTGATGTAGCTTGTACGAAGTCTTTTGCTAATTGGATGTCCCAGCCTGTGATTTCGCGTAAAGCGCGGAGACATACTTCTCTATATTCTAATGTTGAACAGATACCTGTACCGATAGCTGTTGCACCCATGTTGCTATATAATAATTCTTTAGCTGCTTCAAGAAGGTGAGCTTTTTCATTCTTCATTGATTGAGCGAAAGCGTTGAATGTAAGACCTAATGTCATAGGAACAGCGTCTTGGAGCTGTGTACGACCCATCTTGATGATGTTTTTGTATTCTTCAGCTTTCTTTTCTAAAGATTCGATGAGCATATCCAAATGTTTAACCATTTCGAGGTGGTCAGCGTACATTGCTAAATGTACTGCGCATGGATAAGCGTCGTTTGTTGATTGTGAACCATTAACGTGGTCGTTAGGTGAACAGAATTCGTATTGACCTGGTTCGTGGCCCATATATTCCAAAGCGAGGTTAGCGATAACTTCGTTAGCATTCATGTTTGTTGAAGTACCTGCACCACCTTGGATAACGTCAACTGGGAATTGATCGTTGTATTTGCCAGCGATAACATCATCACAGCCTTTTACGATACCTTCGTAAATTTCTTTGCTGATTTTACCTGTTTCGTAGTTAGCGACTGCTGCAGCTTTCTTGATAACGCCTAAATACTTAACAATGTTAGGATAACGGTTGAGGCCGATACCTGTGATTGGGAAGTTATCAATAGCTCTGATTGTTTGAACGCCATACTTGCATTCCATTGGGATTTCGCGTGCACCAATAAGGTCAAATTCTGTGCGAGTTTGTTTTGTTGCCATTTCTTTTTATTTTTATTTCTGTTCTGTGATTAATTTTTATTTTTTACGTTTTAATTTAATAAGATTTTTACACCTTATTTAAACGTGTGCAAATATACTATATTTTTCTATTTAGGATATTTTTTTTACATGTTTTTTTTGCAGTTTTTTATGCTAGCTATCAACTGTCAGCTATCAGCAAAAGTTCTTAGTTCAAAAGCCTTAGTTCTTAGTTCAAAAAAAAACGCGACTCTTTCGAATCGCGCCTTTTTATATGAACTCTGACTTTTGACTCTGACTCTGACTTTTGACTCTGACTAGTCTGTGTCAATAGTCTGTGTCTGTGTCAATAGTCAGCGTCTGTGTCTGTGTTATTCTTTCGTTGTCATTTCGTACAACTTAACAGAATTATGGATTGTCTTTTCTTTTGCTTCGTTACCGTACTTATCAACGTCGACGATGTTACGAGGGCTGTGTGTGATACAGAGTGGTCCGTTCAAGCAGCCGCCTTCGCAAGCCATACCTTCGAAGAAGTTTTCTGTTGCCTTGCCGAATTTAAGCTTCATCAAGTTAGCTTTACATTCGTCGATGCCGCTCATCACGATTGGTTTAAGACCTTCAACGTTAAGTTCTTTAGCTACGTCGAGGAGACCTTGAACGATACCGCCTGACTTAGCGAAGATTCTTCCGTAGAATGAAGCGTTGTCTAATACAGTGTCTTCACATTCAACAGTGTCGATGCCGCGAGCATCCAAGAATGCTTGTAATTCTTCAAATGACATTACGCAGTCGATAGCACCGCCTGTCTTTGGCAATTTGAATTCGAATTTCTTTGAAGCACATGGTCCAATGAAGATACACTTAGCTGTTGGGTCTGAGTGTTTAATCATCTGAGCTGTCAAAATCATTGGAGATACTGAGTGTGAGATATGTTGAACTAATTCTGGGAAGTTCTTTTCAATGAAAGCAACGTATGATGGGCAGCATGATGTTGTCATCAAACCTTTTTCTTTCCATTCTAATGCTTCGTGGTATAATGTGATGTCAGCGCCGAGAGCTGCTTCAACAACTTGGTGGAAACCAAGCTTTTGGATTGCTGTAACGACCTGTGTTGGTCTGCCGAAGCGACATTGACTTACGATAGCTGGAGCTATGACAGCGTATACTTTATACTTAGTATTGTTTTCAGATTTCTTCAACATATCGATGATGTCGAGAACGTATGATTTGTCTGAGATAGCGCCGAAAGGACATTTGTAAACACATGCACCGCAAGAGATACATTTGTCGTTGTCGATTTTAGCTTTTTTATTTTCATCGATGGTGATAGCTTTCACTTTACAGCTTACCATACATGGACGATGTTGCATGATGATTGCTGAGTAAGGACAAGCCTTTGAACATTTACCACATTCGATACATTTTTCTTTGTCGACGACAGCGCGTTTGTTTACGATTGAGATAGCGCCTTTAGGACATACTTCTTGACAAGCGTGGACCATACAACCGCGGCATGCTGGTGTTACCATTACGCCTTCTGCTGGACATTCGTCGCAAGCGATGTCGATGACTTCCACTGGGTTAGGGTTGTTTTTGTCGCCACCCATTGCCAATTTGATTCTATCTTGGATGATAGTTCTTTCTTTGTAGATACAACAACGGATTTGAGGTTTTGGACCTGGGCATATCACCTTAGGAATTTCATAATATGCTTCTTCCAAACCGCCTTCGTATGCACGGCGGATAACTTCTTTCAAAACGTTGTACTTTACAACTTGTACGTTTGTGTCAAAAACTCTTTTGTTTGTGCTCATATCTTTAAATTAATCATAATTCAATGTTACTATCTTACCCATAGAACGCATATTTTCTGCGAGTTTCTCTACGAGTTTCATTTTCATGGTGATGTCGATTGGCAGACCTTGGTGAGCCACGTTGACACTTTGTCCCACGAAGAATTTTATATGTGTTGCTTCTTCAAAAAGTATATTTGCCAAGAGAGAAGCACCATCTTGTTTTGTGAATGTCTTTGGTGTTAAGTCGTTAAGAGAGAGATATTTCTCCGAGAGGTCAAGGAGTCGTCGTAATGTGAGGACGCCTTCTGTTGTAAGGTCGACGCCTTCAATGAAACCTATTGGCGGCACGTCTTTATCAGGGAAGTCGAAGCTAGTGCGAAGCGGTTTGTTGAGATAACGAGCCACGATTTGAGAGCTCGTTCCGCCGCAAACGATAGTCTTGTCTGCGCCTTCCATGAAACGTTCCACATAGAAGTTGTCTTTTTCCTTATCGACAGGAGGACCGACCATGATGCTGACGTTAAGACGAGGGCGTATCTTCACCGCTGCCACTGTTGTATCGTCGCCTGGTTTGTCGAGATACAAGTCATTGCACGCTGCTGTCAGGACACATGCCATCGCTCTTGCCGACATCGTTGGTTTCAGGTTTCTGTCGAGATGTTCCATGATTTGTTTGCGTTCCCATCCGAAGTTAAGAATCTGTCCGATGCCAGCGTGAACTGTGCCGTCAGACATCACCATGATAACGTCATTTTCCTCAAGATTCAGTTCTGACTTATAAACAGTTTTACCGCATATCTCCAGTTTTTCTCTTTGGAAATCAGTGCATTTACCTTTATGATAATATATTGCCTGAGGGTTATCGAATTCATATAGGAAACCTCGTCCTTCGTTGTTAGCGCGTATCAATGAGAATGTGGAATAAGCGACGCCTCTCACATGGCATACCGGCAATGTCTGGATGAGAGTCTCGACGCATTCGTCGATGTCGATGCCATTGGCTGCCATGGTGCATAAAATCTTTGAGGTAAGGGTGGAAAGAATGTTAGCTTTCACGCCGCTGCCCAGACCATCAGCGAGCACCAATGTGGTATAGTCGCCGTCGACCATGCTGACGACATTATCGCCGCAGAGTTCTTCGCCGAACTTATTCACCGAGGTACATCCATATTCCAAACACAACTCCATCACTTATCTCCTTTCTCTATACGTTCGTCAGAAAGTGTCTTCTTTAATTTCAAGAGAGCGACTTTTGTCTCTGCTGTTGTCTCGCCGAGAAGTGACGCAATCTCCTGAGCCACACGCATTTGTTTCTTAATAACCTCGTCGGTAGTCTTCAATGTCTCCATCTTTACCTTATTAATTTCCATATCGTAATTAACTTGGTTAGAGACATCCATCAAGATGCCAAACAGCATATTCTGATCTTTAAGATAAGTTATCGCCATATCGACGTACTTACCTGTTGATGGAACGAACATCTTCTCTACCATAACGTTACGTTTTTCGTTATAAGCTATGATAAAGTCGGTGAGGTTGAAGAAGTCTTTAGCGTGGCGACCTTCAGCGTGAGGGTCGTTGATGCCGAGGAGTTCTCTACCCTTATCGTTAATATCTTGGATATAGAAATCAGAATCCAACAAGATGATACCGTTAGGGCTATGCTGAATGATTTCATAAGAAAGAGACTCAGCACGTTCGCGCATATATGGGAGACAAATCTCAGCGTCGGTGTAGCCGTTATACACAGCCCAAGCCTTATCGCGGCAAGTGTCGTAACCGCAAGCCGAGCAGTTAAGTTCGTCTTCAGGTTTATGTTTGCCGATTTTCGCCAAGATACATTTAATCTCGCGTTCCGGTGGCGGCATGCTGTTGTTTCTTATGCGAGGATATAATTTATTAAGGTCTATATCGTGCTCTTCATATTTATGAGGAGCCAAAGTCCTGATGTCGTTTTTATAATATTTCAACACATCTGAAGTCGCCTTGATGCTACCACCTTTGATATTGACGCTGAGGCTACAAGGGCCATTGACGCAGCCGTCTTTACAGATATTCATCTCAAGAAATACATTCTCGAGGTTGTCGATGTTTTGCAACGCATCGACGCAGCGGTCAGGACCGTCGACAGCCATATAGTCGTAACCTTTTGGAAGTTCAGGAAACGCCTTGATGATGCCGTGGCTTATAGGATAAGCCTTTGACAGACAAGCTGTGCCTTTCTTATTTTCCAAAGAAATGTTGATAATTTCGTCGAGAACGATATTCTTTTCTGCGAACAATTCCTGCATATCGTCGTATGTCAAGACGCCGTCGATGATGCCGCTTTCTATCGCCTCACGTTTCTTGGCGATACAAGGTCCGATGAAGATGACTTTTGCATCTGGATGCTGTTTTCTCAACATCTTAGCGTGAGCTATCATTGGAGAGTCGACAGGAGCAAGATATTGCAATGCCTTTGGATAATAAGCTTGGATGAGGCGGCACACTGCAGGGCATGCCGATGTGATGAAATTCTTGAATTGTTTAGACTCTAATAAAGCCTTATATTGCTGTGTCACAAGCTCTGCTCCGTAAGCAGTCTCTTCTGCATCGAAGAAACCGACTTTTGCCAAGGCAATTTTAAATACGTTAAAATCCTTTAAGCCAAAACTTGAAAGGAACGACGGTGCAACACTTGCAACGACTTTTGTGCCACTGTTAAGAATCTGCTTTATCTCGTTCAAAGAACTGTGAACTATCTTAGCATTTTGAGGACATATCAAGGTACAATGACCACACAAGATACAACGGCTCTCGATGATTCTAGCCTGATGATTCTTGACCTCGATAGCTTTGACAGGACACTCACGAAGACATTTGTAGCAGTCCTTACACTTAGCGTTTTTAAATTCTAGATAATCCGCCATGTTTTTTAAAATTAAAAATCGACGAAATTATGTTTTAGATTATAAACCTAACAAAGGATAAACTTCTTTTGCGAAGAGTTCTTCTGCGTTATCTTTGTTTACGTTATGGATGAAGAGGCAGTCTTCGCCGAGTTTTTGAACTGTTGGTTCGTCGAAACCTTCTGTTTTTACGGTAACGCCTTTAGCGCAGAAACCGAGACAGAAACTAGCTTGAAGATCAACAACGTCTTCTACATCATATTTTTTTAATATTTCCTTAAAGGCTTCGATAACATCGTAAGAACCTTTCAAATGGCATGAACTGCCGACGCATACTTTAAGAGTAGTCATATCAAAAAATTTTATCTTGTTGATAAATAATATAAAACGAATTAAATTTTAAAAATACCACGACAATATCGCAATATTTTTTCCCTTTTTAATCGAGCAACAAATTTAGCATTTATTTTTTCTAAACCAATGTTTTTTTAAAAGTTTTTTTAACAAATGTTTCTGTCAACGGACAACAGTCAACAGACTTATTCCATAAAATTCATCCTATGTTTTCAAAAAATCCTATCTTTGTGTTATGAATATCATCATCCAAAAAATAAAAAAGCTATCACTCTTAATTGTCAATTGCACATTGTTAATTGTCAATTGTACATTATTATATTCCTGCTCATCACCGAAGAATGAAGTCAGCTCTCCTGACGGAAGGATAAAAGTCGCTTTCAAAACTAACATCGAAGGCGAAATGTTTTACGACGTAAAAGTCGACGACAACATCTTCATCGATGATTCTCAATTAGGTTTCGATGCAAAAGACGGACTTAATCTTAAAAATTCTTTTGAAATAATAAAGACAGAATTTTCTTCTAAAGACGAGACTTGGGAACAAATCTGGGGCGAAAACAAAAACATTCGCAACCATTATAACGAGATGGCGATTCACCTCGCTAACATCGACAGCACCTATCTCATAATACGCTTCCGACTCTTCAACGACGGACTTGGCTTCCGTTATGAATACAAAGTAAAAGACACAGACAAAATAATTCTAACCGACGAACTAACGACTTTCAACATAAAAGAAAACGGCGTTTCTTGGTCTATTCCAGCGAGTTTCGAGACTTACGAATTGCTATATCGCACGCTCCCTTTGAATGAAGTCGAAGACGCTAATACACCGTTTACTTTTAAGACCACAAGACCACAAGACTACAAGTCTACAAGTCTATCAGTCAATGAGTCTATAAGTTCTGAGTCAGTGTCAGAGTCAGTGTCAATTTACGCCAGCATCCACGAGGCTGCGTTGACGGATTTTCCAGAGATGACTTTGAAGCTCACAGCTCAAGGCTCACAGCTCAAAGCAAAACTCGCTCCTTATCCTAACAGCAACATAAAAGCCATCTTTGAAAAAGATAACTTCATAAGTCCTTGGCGTACAATACAGATTTCCGACAAAGCCGTCGGTCTAATAAACTCCAACCTCATCTTAAACCTCAACGAGCCTTGCGTTTTAGAAGGCGACCTTTCGTGGATAAGACCGATGAAATATGTCGGAGTGTGGTGGGGAATGCATCTCGGCGTGGAGAGCTGGGTTATGGGCGACCGTCACGGCGCGACGACGGAAAACGCAAAACGTTATATCGACTTCGCCGCCAATAACAACATCGACGCTGTCCTTTTCGAAGGATGGAACGAAGGATGGGACAGCTGGGGCGGACGTCAGAACTTCGACTTCACCAAGGCTTACGCCGACTTCGACATTGACGAAATCATGCGTTACGCGAAAACGAAAAATGTCGAAGTCATCGGACACCATGAGACTGGCGGTAACATCATCAACTATGAAAATCAGTTAGAAGAAGCATATCGCTGGACGAAAGAGAAAGGCATCAACTGCGTCAAGACAGGTTACGCTGGAGGCCTCCCCGACTTCCATAATCACCACGGACAACACAACGTGCGTCATTACAGAAAAGTCGTGGAGACAGCAGCGAAACATCATATCACGCTCGACGTACACGAGCCTATCAAACCCACTGGTATACGACGCACCTACCCTAACATGATGACACGCGAGGGCGCACGCGGTATGGAATGGAACGCCTGGAGCGAAGGCAACCCGCCAGAACATCATGTCATGCTGCCTTTCACACGACTGCTCGCCGGACCGATGGACTACACTCCCGGCACATTCGACATCTTGTTCGACAACACTCGTAACTCGCCACAACGTAAGAAATGGAACGACAACGACAAAGGCAACAGCCGCGTCAACACCACACTGGCGAAACAACTCGCCAACTGGGTGATATTATATTCTCCGCTTCAGATGGCATCGGACATGATTGAGCATTACGAAGGACATCCTGCGTTTCAGTTTTTCCGCGACTTCAATCCCGACTGCGACTGGTCGGAGGCGCTTCAGGGCGAGCCTGGAGAATATGTAGCGATTGTGCGCCGAGCCGGAGAGGATTTCTTTTTAGGAGCGGCCACGAACGGCTCGGCGCGTGAAATCGAAATTCCTCTTACGTTCCTAGAGAAAGGCAAATCATACGAAGCGACGATTTATTCCGATGGCGACGACGCTCATTGGGAGACGAATCCTACCTCATACAAAATAGAAAAGAAGACAGTATCATCCAACGACACCTTATTTATTAAGATGGCAGCCGGCGGAGGATGCGCGGTTTATTTAATGCATAATTCATAATGCTTAATGCATAATTGGGTCTTAGGTAGAGACGCGTCGACAACACCATAAAAATATAAAAAGAGGTTGTTGACACGTCTCTCGTTATATTATCCCATCAAGACGTGTCAAACACTCCTTGTTTTATTTCATTTGTGTGTTCGACGCGTCTCTACGCAAAAGGACCAAAAAGAACTTTTGATATGTAAAAAGAAACCTTGACTTTTGCAGAAACATTTTTCTTATAAACTAAAACTTAAAAATTATGGCAAATATAAAAATCGGAGAACATCATTACAGTGAATTTAGCTTCTATTTGGGCAAAAGCAGTTCTATTGACTCAATCAGTGAAGCTAACGGTATAGTTATTCCTAATGATTACATTTCTATTGGCAGCATATTTAATTGCACTGGAATAATAATTCCAGATACGATTATTTCTATAGGAAATATCTACGGCTGTAATTTAACTATTCCAGCGAGCGTTGAATCAATAACAAAAATAGAAGGTTGTGGAAAATATGGTACCGATAGTAATAAAATAGTCATTGCATTGAAAAGCAAAATTCCCCCTATGCTTGGAAAGCTTGTTGGCATATCAGATTTCGATATTTTAATGGTTCCTCAAGGTGCTTTAAACACTTATAAAAACCATCCACTATGGGGACAGTTCAAGAATATATCAGAAAATCCAAGACTTAATTCAAGCTCTGAAAAATCTGAAACCACAGCAAACTCTAACGACGAATTCTTGGAAATTAGAAACGAAATAGCCGATCTTAAGAACGAAATAACTAACCTTAAAAACGAAATAGCAGATCTTAAATATAAAACCAACGATCAAAAATCGAATTCTGGTTTCTTTTCTAATCTTTTTAAAAATTAAAAGTGTTTGCATAATAACAATTCTATGAGAAGCCAAATAATAAAGTTTTATAACGACTCTGATTTCCAGAGGCTCAATTCATATTATAATAGAACTACTATCTTCAATATAATGAATATTGAGCGAAGAGAGCTTTCTCATAGTGCATTCCTCAAATGGCTACTCGACATAAACGGCAGCCATAACCTTGACGAAGAGCCATTGAAAAAGTTATTACGAATGCTGGTAAATACAGATAACAATAACATTCTCAACGAAGACATTCTAAACATCCTTTTGATTGGAGATTATAAGATACAAGACTTTCATATTGAGACGGAAAAAGCCGTCGAAAGTGATAAGAACAAAGGAAGAATCGACATTTTCGCTAAATTCAACATATTCAAAGAAAATTCTGAAAAAGATTTCAAAAAGGATATTATCGTCATCATAGAGAATAAAGTTGATTCGAAGCATCACGATGACCAAACTACGACATACAAGGATTGGGCTGAAAAGGAATACAAAGACAGCATCATAATTCCTATTTATCTGACTCCTTATCCAGAAAACGAGAAGAACGAAATTGCCAATTATTTCATAATCACTTACCAAGATGTTTTAGAACATGTCATCGAACCATTGTTGAATATGGAAATGGACACCGACACTAAAATCATATTGGAAGATTATATCATAAATCTCGGCCAGGCTAAAAAACAGATTGACGACAATGGAAAAATGAGCAATCTGGAAACAATATTAGCAGTTTCAAAGAAAAACAAGAAAACATTCTCAGAATTGCTAATGAGATACGATGATTTGCTAAATTCTTCAATGGTAGCTTATTATAACAAAAAAGTGGAATTAAAAAACATCTTCAGGGACAATCTTAGCAACATCAGAAAAAGTATTAAGGACAATAATTGCGAATCCTTGCTTTCTTCTTTTTGGGATACCAACAAAATGCTGCTTCGTATAATATATTTATATGGAAAAGAATTCGACAATGAGGATGAAAACGAAGGCAACCAGAACGATAGCCTTAAAAAGTTGTTCGATATAAAAGCAAGCAACCGCGATAATGTAAAATACATTGTAATCAACAACAATGGCGTGACTATCAACGAAACCGACAACAAAGGAAATGTCAAAGCCGTTCCTAAGAGCATCGCCTCTTTCTACATTTTCAAAGCTTGGGCTGAGCAAAATCCAAATGCAACTTTGTCTGACCTAAGAAATGCCTTTCCTGTCAACGAATGTGCAAGTCATTACGAAAAAGTATATCAATATCTATTTTATGAATATGACGCAGAAAATAGGATAAAATATACCGACGACACTGAAAAATTCCCAGAGAGAGCATATATAGAATGGGATTTTTACAAGGGAGATTTAGCAGAAAAATATCATCTTGTTTTAAATGGTGTCAAAGTCATGACACTGAAATTCTGGTCTAATCGTAAAGTCGGCAACGAAGTCATTGATGATTTCAAGACGTTGTCTGACTATGCTGAGAAACATTACGGAATAAAAACAGAAAAAGCTTAAAAAATGATAAAGGATTTATTGACAGGACTTGATGCTAAAAACGAACTCGTTGAATGGAGATGCCGCTCAACAGAGTCCTTGATAGATTCTTTTAAAGAGTCTGACTGGAAGAGAATCTTTTCAGACATATCAGATATTCATGGATTAGAAAAATTACTCAGCTATGATTGCGGCCAGTGTTATGTATCATATAATCTGAAAACAAACAAGCCATTCGGATTCATTTACGCATACATTGAAGATGAGAAAAACCTCAAGGTCTCTTTACATGGCGGAGGCTGGATTTCAGGCAACACACTTTTAAACTACAATGCCTATATATTGCTTATCGATACAATGCTTGAAAACGGAATCAAAGTAAGAACCGCTTGTGAATTAGACAATGACATAGCAATGCGCTTCAACCGCAGCATAGGGTTTATAAAATACTATTCTTCAAAGAATTACCATTACCTCTGGATTTCTAGAGAAAGATTACACAAATCTGAAATATATAAGAGAATTAACAAAAAATTAAAAAAGGAACAAGCCGAAAATCCTATAAAGAGTAGGCATAATTTTAAAACACATTAAATCATGGGAATGCCATCAACAAAAGCAGAATGCGAAAGAGAAATTGCCAACAAAAAAGCTGAAATTGCAAGAATACAAGCTGGCATACACCTTGGGGACAAGGGGATGAAAAAAACTCAAATTGCAGGCCTCAAAGGTGATATCGCAAGACTACAAGCCCACAAGAAAACTCTAAAATAAAAGTTTTCCATTAAAGACGTGTCAACATTGTATTATGCATAGATTGGCACGTCTTTGCTTATTTTGAGACATAAAACACAAAAGACTATGGATAGAGAAAAAATGATTCAAGAGCTTATACAAAAACGTATAAATTCAAATAACCAGATATACAGAGATATGGAATACATATCTCTGTATAAGAAAAAGAAAGAACGTTTAGACACCTACAACAAACATCAGAATTCATTAATGGAAAAAGTTCAGACATTATCTGAGCAAATTGAAAAACAAAAGGAAGCAAAAAAAGAATCTGAATTAAAAGCTTACGAAGAAGCTCTCGAAAAACTATCAATAGAAAAAGAGAGATATGAACGTATAAAAGCGGAACAAGAAAACAAGCTTAAGGCTCTTGAAGAAACCATGAATCAAAAGTGCGAGATTTTGTATGATAAGTGGCAGAATTATTATGGAGAGGATAAAAAAGTGGATAGGAAATTAAAAAAGGAATATGAGAAATTCTACGATCTTGCAGAAAAGAAAATTGATGAATTAAGAGAAAAGACCGATGGTGTAATAAGCAAAGCAGAGGAACGCTATGAACAAGCAAAAGCGAAAGCTGAAGCAAAAAAACCAATAGTTGTTCTATATGAAGAGAAGTTGCAAGAAATTGAAAATGTAAAAGCGGGAGCACTTAAACTAGAGCGGGAAATAGAAGAAGACAAGAATACCTATGACAAAAAATCAACTAATATTTCCAATATAAAAATGGAGATTAAAGAACAGACATATAAAGAATTTGAGGTCTATAAGAACAATTTCGCTTTTTATTGTGTCTGCAAAAATAACTTCCTTGCTCCTATAATGAAGTTTATTTATAACAGAAAATGAATGTATATAAAGACATGTCAATATTGTCTTACGCATAGATTAGCACACTACTATACATGTATGTAACAAAAAAACACTAAAGGCGTCACTGTAAAAATGACGCCTTTGTGTTTTTATTAAGGTAAAATAAATATAGTTATGCTTCTAATTTAAATAATGGAATATATTTCTCAGCATAAATTATTTTTCCTTCTGGGCATTTTGGCATAAGAGAATCAATACTAAAAGGCTCACCAAACAACTCGAAAATACCATAAATGATAATAATGATTGTAAGATTATACACGAATTCAGCCATAATGATTCCAAGTATTCTTATTATCTGTCCAAAAACTTTAGCATCACTGCCATCACCCCAGACCCAATCACCTATAAAATATGCTCCATATATATAAGCTGCCACCAGAATTACATACAACACTGTACAAAAGATTTTTAAAAAATTATATATTTTCAATGCTCTTTTATATTTCTTTTCAGATTTAGCAGCTTGTTTATACAATTCAACAAGATTACTGAATTCATCAGTCACTGTTTTTATCTTTTCCAAAATACATTCATTATCACCAAAGTTTACCTTTGCTTCTTTAATAACTTCCTTTATTTTTGATATGGCTGTTGATTTGATTTCATCAACCTCTTCAGCCACCTTTGGGAGGAACTTTAAGAGAACATCTAATGCTTCCAACACCTCAGATTCATTTTCAGGAAAGACGTTATTAATAAGTTTTATAATCCTCGATGAGATATTTTCATCAAGTCTTTGGGGAAGCACACTTTTTCCAGGATATAACTTCCACAAAATATCCAATGTGCTCATTATATCTGAAAAGTTTTGAGGATTTATTGGATTTAGTATCTTCTCAGCATTATCTATTATTATTGGACAAGTATACTCATAAATTTTGTCTTTTTTAGAACATAATTCAAAAAGGAAATTAAGCATTGTCATTTGTTCCGTTTCATCCTTAAAATCGACAGACATAAGATAATTTTCGAATTTTTTCGTAATAATTTCGCTTTTTCTACGCTCAAATTCATTTTTTTCTTGATCACTAATATGTATTTTATTACTCCTAAAGCCCATAACCTTATGAATAGAATACTCTTCTTTTACAAGTTTTTTATATTCTCTAAAATGGGCAGTGTTAGTAGAAAAGATTTCATTTACCCTAAAAACATTCTGGTTTTGTATCTGCGTTTTTGTTTCAGCCTTATTTCGTGTGTCTTTATTATTAAATTCATAAACTTTTGCTTCCAATATCATCTCGGCTTCATCTGCATCAATTCCTAAAGTCTGAGCTTTCTTCATTATCACTTCTCTTTCTTTGTCGGTTAAGATACCGTCAACCAATGCCATATCCATCAATTTTTCAAGTTGTTCGTTCGCCGTAATAGTTTTATTTTCTTCCATTGCCATAACACTTAAATTTTAAAGTTTGTTTATTTATTGAATTGTATATTCTGTTTTGTGATATTCTGTAACAGGAACAATTGCCACTGCTTCCACCCAGATGTAATTGGTATATCTCACTCTTTCGTTTTCAAAGGCGAGGTATATTGTTTTCAAGCCATTGACAGGTACTCTTCCGTTACACGACTGCGTGCCGAGTGTTGAATAATCCACATCGTAATTCAACTCAGACGCTTTCTTCGTTCCATCTTGAAATTGCTTTGCCTGCGTCGTGTTTCTAAACACATACATATTGCAATATGCGTCCTCTTCACGAATAGGGCGATTGTCGTCGAGCAAAGTCTTCAACAAGCCGTTACTTTTGCTTCTTTCATAGATAGGCAAGCCCAGAAACTTTATTTTACTGTAAGAATATGTCAGGTCGTCGTAGAATTCACCATCAGAAGAACGGTCCTGTTCGCTCGTAGCAATTCGTAAAGAATAAAGTATGTCTGTTGCATTTGATGGAATCTGAACCGCCACCAAAGCTGTGGATGCTCCTGAGAAAACCGCTTTAAGCTGTCCTCTAAGAGTGAATTTCCTTGCTTCATCAAAACAATTATACATCTTAACTCCTTGCGTAGCCTTATAACCAAAATCACCTTTGTTACAAGCCACCACCTCTGATTTGATTTCAGGACGATAATAAATATCCTTCGCATTACAAGGACGGCAAGCGATGTCAACTGAACAATACTGACTCCCACCAGGAATTATTTCTATAAGATATATTCCAGAAAAACTGATTCTTAACGAATCGTTTACATTCTGACGATTAGCATATTGTTTCATCATTCTGCGAGCGTCATAATTATAAATCTTTACCGATGATGATATTTCTGACCTTACGTTATAAAACAGCAACTCTCCTTGATTAAGATATACCGGATATGTCACCGTTCCTTCAATAAGATTGTTATGAATATTCATCAAGTCAATCTTTCCTGATGAAATTATCGTATGTTCGTAAAAGTCCTTGCAATCTGATTTCAGTTTCACCACTCTATCCCTCAAAGAATCGCAATATTGAATCGTCACATGATTCATTCCTTTATCATTATAGTCATATGCAAGAGACTCCGACATTTCCATCAGCTGAGCCAAAGAACCATTGTTTTTGTATCTTTCCGCTTTGGCATAAAGTTTCTCGACCTCCTCAATTTGTTGCAGTGTGGTATTGTATCGAAGCATCTCTTCTTCCGACAACTTTATCTTATCATTATCACAACTGACTAACAACAAGATAATGAATATATAGAAAAACTTTCTCATACCGTCTTATTTACGTTTTCTCTTTTTGCCTACCACAGCACTGATGACTGCATCGCCGATTTTACGTTCCAATCCTTGTTTGGTTGTCGGAACACCCAGTTTCTTAGCCACTTTGTTTTTCACCCCGCTGATGCCAACTGCACGTTTCAGCGAAATTGATAATCCAGGAATTTTCATAAACGATATTTTATATTTTTATTCTGTTTGCAAATTAAACCAAGCTAAAGGTAATTTCAAAAGTTCTTTTTAGTCCTTTTCATGTAGAGACCCGTGTCTGGCTGACACAAAAAAAGGACGTATCAAATACGTCCCAATATTCTTAATTCTTAATTCCTAACCAAATCACCTCTTCTCCACGATCTTCAACCCTCCGTTCTTTCCAACGACGAACATCGCATATGTCTCGCCATCTCTTGTAAGGTCATCCATGTATAAAGGCTGCCCTTCGATGAAGAAACCACAGACGAAGCTATCGTCTTTCTGCAACTTGCTGTTTTGCGCTTCTATAACTTTGAAAACATTATTCTCCTGATATTCAACAAGACATTCTCTGTCGGGAAACCAAGTGAAATAAATCCTATCTCCAACAACTAAATTTTTGGTATATATACATTTCTGCATAATCTCCTCCGAATGCTCGTTAGGATCGGCGGTGTTTTCTTTCACGAAATCGTCCCAGTCGTTATATCCAACAAACTTAGCCAAGATAGAAAGCGTATGAAAACGAGTTGTGTCATAACCTTCTATATATCCCCAAATACGTTTGAGCGTCGTTTCAGAAATCGTCTCACCACATCTCTCGAAAATAACACCAGAAAGATACACAAAATCTGCCGGAGTCTTTATTTTACGAGGAATAGAATCTTCAACCAGTTGTTTTAACTTTATAATTTCTTGACTTGTCTTCATACCTTAACTATTTGTTTTCGCAAATGTAAAGACTTTTTTTAGAACTAATTTGGTTCTTATTAGTCCTTTTTAATTCTTTTTATAAGACCACAGACTACTTTCCCTATTTCTGAAAAATCTGTTATCCGTTGTCTGTTGTCCGTTGACTTTTCTTACCTTTGCTCCAAAATCAGCAACGATGAACAGCAACGATATTTCAAGTTCAGGTTTTGTGTTTCAAGATTGTCATTCAGAAACAAAGTCTTCTTTCTTCGACATTAAAGAAATTGAAACTAAAGGATATAGCAGTCTCCATACTGCGACATATCTTGGAAAGAAAGTCATCTTGAAAGGTCTCAAACCTGAATTCAAAAATGAGAGATTCTATCAAGACTTACTCAAAAAAGAATTTGAGATATCACGTTCATTAGACCATCCCAATATCGTCAAGACTATCGACTTCCAAAATATTCCTAATCTCGGCGACTGCATCGTGATGGAATATATCGAGGGGCTGACTCTGACGCAGACGCTGACACAGACGCTGACGCAGACCAAGGGGTTTTATGATAAGATTTTCAATGAGTTGCTTGATGCGATGGAGTATTTTCACTCAAAACAAATCATTCATCGTGACTTAAAGCCAAGCAACATTCTTATCACAAATAACGGCAACAACGTAAAAATCATCGACTTCGGTCTTTCTGATACCGACGATTACGTCATTCTTAAACAAGCTGCAGGCACTAGAAAATACGCCGCTCCTGAACAGATGACTCCAAACAACACAATAGATTGTCGCGCCGACATTTATTCTTTAGGAATCATCTTAAAAAATAACTTCCCTAAGTCATATCAGAAAATCGCAGACAAATGCGCTCAGCAAGATAAAGAGAGGCGTTTTTCTTCCGTTGGCGAAATCAGAAATTACATCAAGAAAAAGAAAATCACAAAGACAAGCATCGTTATTTCTACAATTCTAATTCTTCTCTTCGCCTTGTCATTCGCAATTACCAAACATTATATCTCAGGCAAGACATACACTATCAATGAGAAAGAAATTTTAGCAAAAGCCACACAATATATTGACGCACAAATTGCAGCAATAAAAATCAAGATTGAAGAAGGACCTGTTTCAGATGTTAACGAATTCAACGCAATTGCTGAGATGTATCAAAATCTCATCAGCACAGATTATAAGAAATGGGCAGAACAGATTCCGTCGGACACGCCTTTTTACAACGATTTCATAACATCTTGGAACTCATATCTCAGCGAGAAAATCAAAGATATTTTCACGTCATACACAGACTGGTACAGAGAATCATTCCAATTGATTTTCGACAATCTAAAGCCAGGAGAGGAAATAGTTACAGATCCAGATATGTCTGTAAAATTTAAGATTATCAGGAATGATTAGCAGAGGTTTAGCTGTTGCATTTATTTGCCAAATACAAAAAATGGGTGCCACTTTATAGCAGCACCCGATTTTTTGTTATCAAATCAGATAATTAGTTTTGATGTTCTGTATCGTTTTCTGGAGTCCAAGTATCATCATTTTCATCGCCATTTGTTTCAGCTGGCCATTCTGTAACATTTGCATCAAATTTAACGCTTGTCATACCTAAGTAGAGGTTGAATGCATAAGCTTTACCAGCAACGAAGTTAGTATTCATTACATCTGAGTAAATCTTGTTAGTGATTGTGCTGTTATCACTTATAATGTTATTGTCTTGACCATTGTTGTCAAGTTCTTCAGAAATAACATCGTATTCAATATAAATACGGAAACCATCTGTTGTTTCGAAGTTTTGAGGGATAATCATCAAGTAAGATTCGTCGTTCAACAAACGTTGTGCTGTATTGAACTTGTTGAGTTGAACGATGTCGTCGCCTTCGATAGCTGGAGTATCGTTAACATCGACTGCGCGATAGAATTCATCGCCATCAAATTCGAAACCTTGTGTAGCTTGAGCATCATTGTTACCCCATTCACCATTGAGTGTATTGAGTGTTTCTTCTGTATAGAATGGACCAACGAGATTACCTTCTTCATATACATAAGAATCGTCAGCTGTGATTAAAGCCAACTTTCTGATGTTGATGCGAGTATTACCATCGAGTAAGTTGTCGCTATTTGCATTTACATCATCAACAACAGCCTTTACGTTGAAAGAAATACGAGAAAGAGCATGTAAGAAGTTCAAGTTAATTGTGCTGTTGATAGTTGGTTTTTGAAGGTCAATAGATTTTTCAATACCAGCAACTGCATCACCGCCAGCCTTGTGATAAACCAAGTCTACTTGTTGTTTAACATCGTTGTTAACACTGAAGAGCAATGTTGAACGATTGTCATCATTAGGGAATGTGATTTGTGGGCAGTTGTAAGGAGCATAAGCGAAGAAGCTAACTTGTTCACCTTCTGTGTTAGGCCAGTATTTTACTGGAGAATAAGTCCAAGTGCCTTTTTCTTCGTTAAATGACACCTTAGTGTTGTCCATAAATCTTTCGAATGTGCCATCAAAGCCAGGTTGTGTAGCATCTTCGAAGATGTCGAGGCCTGTGTAGTAAGCATTAACAGCAAAACCGTGAAGTTTAATGTGGTCTGTATCAACTACACTAGCACGAGATTTGTTAACATAAGTACTAAAAGCAACAGCGTTGCCATCGACTTGATTACGATTTTCCATCAAGTCTTTGTCTGGATTACAGCTCATCAATACTGCGGCTGCCATCATTGCCCATAAAAAATTCTTTTTCATAATTAAATTTTTTAAATGTTAATAATAGGTTTATTTATAAAATTCATTACATTATCACTTCTGTTTTTTCCTCTTCTCCCCAATCATCGACTTCAGCGTCGAAACCGCTTTGTCCATTGCTTCCTTCTTCTGGATTCACATCCGGCAACTGTTCAGGCAATTTCAAGTCGAGATAGATATGGAGAGAATTACCATCAGCTGTTCGTTTATAAAATTTGTCGCCCACATTAAACGTATGATTAACCACCGTTTGATTATCAACCATCAACAAGCTGATTTGCAATACATTATCAGTAGAATCGCTAGCATGTTCTGCAGGAAGTCCGAAACAACTTATCTGAGAAGTAATCGTTCCTTCTTGCATTCCATCAGGATGAGCGTATTTCTTATCAATCTTCCAATCTTCCATCAAATGCGTCACTTGTTGGGTGTTATATTCCTCAATTCCAGGGAAGTAGCCATCTGCCATACCTGAAATCGAAGCTCGTCCTGTTCTAAAATTATTGATACCTTTTACGCCAATAGATACATGCAAAGTGTAGATGACATTTTTAGGCGACAATGATGCCACTTCAAATGCATCGCTGCTTTTTTTCTTGTTTGGTTCATAATAGGAGCCATCAAGCATTTCTTCAGTCACCATAAACACGTTTCTGTCAAACGCCAGCCACTCTGGGTTTACCACCAGAACTTCATTCTCTCTAGGTCTGTACCAATCGGAAGAACAACGTTCTGGAGAAACTTTTGCAGTTGACAAATGGTTCATACCACTAAATACAATTGTACCAAATTCCGCAACACCTTGATTATGAGCAAGTATTGTATATTCATCTACAGGGAGATTCATTTCTACATGATTTATAGAATTTGTGGTATGGCGTATGCTACGAGTAGTATCCATCGAAGGGAAAATCACCAAACTAAGACCGCTCACATCATCTTCTTTAAACTCCGACCAATCCACACCAATTCCAACTCTTGCTCCTTGTGTGCTACTAAAATAAAAAGGGTCGTGAGGCTGGCAAGAAACGACTGCCAGGATAATAGACAAGAATACCAGTAAGTAGGTGATTTTCTGCAACATTTCTATCTTACCTCCATCCTTTAAAATCTAAAACCCATTGTAGAGTCACTTCTAACTTTGTAGGGCCAACCCAATGGAACTGTTTAGAAGACATCCATTTACGAAGTCCATTTTCTGGCACATATTGATGTCTTTTTCCGCCTAGATAACCTAAGCCTATTTCGAAATCAACATTCAAATTTTTGACAATAGGCAAAGTATAACCATATGAAACTCCACCTCCAAACGACCATCTTTCAGCAAGATAGCCTTGTTTTTTGAGTGTAAAATCCCATGTTTGCATTTGTCCGTAAATGCCGACATGATGACCTTTGACAAATGATGCTCTTTGCTTATTAATGTAATAACTGACCTCTGCTTCAAATGCCTCGAAACGGTAATATTTTGTATGAGCTTTATTGCGAAGCCAAATGTTATTGTAAGACACACCAACAGTAAAATTCTTATAAACACATATCTCTGCGCCTATATTTGGTATTGCCATCAAGTCGCCAAGTGCATTCGTTTTAAGAGCAAAAGGAATATGTTCTACATTAAGGCCTCTTTTTAGCACTTCTATAAAAGATTTCGAAGCCGAGCGTGACTGGGAAGTTTTTTTTACTTGTGCTTGTCCAACCTCACAAAACAGCATAAATACTGCTAAAAGCAACAATATCTTAGTTTTAATTTGGTTATTATGTACACAAGCACTTCTCATACCGCAAATGTATAAAATAATTGTTAGAAATTATTTTTTTTTGTAAAAAAACACAAGTTCTTTTTATTTCTTTTTATTCCAAATTATTCCAAATACAAATTGCAGTCTTGTTGTCTTATAGTCTTGTTGTCTTAACCACAAGATGCCACATTTTATGTCCCAGAAAATCCTTGACATCAGAGCGTTCAAAACCGACAGATTGATAAAGACGTTCAGCATCAGGATTTTCAAAATCGACCAGAAGTCCGAGGTTTTTATTATATTCATTAAAAGCCCTTTCTTTCACAGCATGAATCAGTTTTGCGCCAACTCCAAAGCCACGATATTCTGGAAGTACAGCAAGGCTGTCGAGATAAAATTCAGAAGCGTCAGTCTCATCAGCCATTTGCAGTTCTTTTGCAGTATGTTTTGAAATAACATCGAGAGTCGCTTTTCTTAGAGGATATAATTCCGCACCATCATATGCTACCACTGCGCCTGCGGCATTGCCGTTTATTTCAGCCACAAAGGCATTACGATAACTATATTGTGAGTTTTCCAAAAGAGCGATTTCTTCAAAGACATTCATGTAGTTTTCGCCGCCGTACAATATTGCGGATTCCTCCCCTATCGCCATAGCGACGACTGAGGCAATGAGATGCGCATCGGATTGGGTTGCCTTCCTTATGTTCAATTCATAATTCATAATGCACAATTCATAATTAGTTGTCATTTTACAACTTCTACATAGAAACTCACTGGACGGAAACCGTCGTTACACGAAAGCATTGCCGAATGAGGATTCTTCATCCAGCCATCGAAGAAGTTGCCGCCACCTTCAGAAAGTTCTTTCACAAAAGGCAAAAGTGTTTCCCATGCGCTATCGCACAATCCTTCAGGTTTTTGAACATTTTCAACTATAAAAGTCTGACCGAGATGCAAGTCGCAAGCATGTTCAATAGGGTTTTCATATTGCGCCATAAGGTCGTCGTAACGAGCCATACGCATCACAGTTATTTTTATTTTTTTCATAACGAAGATTTATAAATCTTCCATTGCAGCTTCATCAAAAATCTCTGAGTTAGTTTTATCAGAGTAGAATAACTTAACTCTGCAACCAATCCCATATCCGTCATTACTTATTGTCAATGAGATAGAACCATTATCCGTGTTATATGTAGAATAATATTTACAATTATTCATCCTAACTTCACGCATTTTATCGTTATCATCTTCAATCCTATAAGACGGGCTATTAAACCTTTCAATACATTCGTCTGGTGCACCATATTTCTTAGTAAGCATAGTTTTCAATCTTTCATAATCATAGCTCAATCCAGACCATTTATCTTGAGAAGGAAAAAGCACAACTATCTCATGAACAAGATTTAACTTTTGCAAAGTTTGTACACCTACAATACAATCCGAATATCCAGCGAATTCACCGCTCAACAAAGCTATTCCATCTTCTGTTCCTTCTAAAACAAATCCAGCTTGCTTCATTTTACTAACATACTCATTCAAAGTTCCATCAATAGGTACGCCTTTAAATTTCAAATGTTCAGAATTTTGTGCAAAAGATGATGACATTAAGATCATCAAAAATGAAAGTGTTGCGATTATTCTTCTCATATTTTGTACATTTTAATATCTTACAAAACTACAAAAAAAGAATATGAAAAACAAATATAAAAATCAGATTAATTTCTATAGAATTTTACAAAAAACCTTAAAAACTATTCCTACCTTTGCATATTCAAAGACTGTTGACTGTTGACCGTTGTCTATTAATCTAAAATTATGATAAAAAACATTTTATTAGTCGGAGCCGGTGGCGCATTAGGTAGCATTGCGCGTTACTTAATTACTTGTCTTTTCACATATTTGTCAATTTGCAGTGAGTTAGCGACTTTATTAGTCAACATAGTCGGTTCTTTCATCATAGGTTTGCTTATCCCTGCATCGCAAAGCCCATTATATCTTCTTTTAGCCATAGGATTCTGCGGAGGGTTCACCACATTTTCCACATTCTCAGCCCAAGCCTTTCAGATGATGCAAAGCGGACAACGGTTATCTGCAATCGTTTATATTTTAGCATCAGTACTTATCTCAATAGCATTTGTTTTCCTTGGAGTTTATTTATCCGAAAAGTATATCAAATAAATAATTATCTTAAAAACAACTATCCATCATAATATGTTATTCTCAATGGGAAAAACCGAATAAGTATATATTTTTGCACTAATCAAGTTAAAATCATCATGAGTTGGTTCGAATCATTATGCTCCAATTATTTAAGCACAGCTAACACAATTTTATTATATGCCATCATAATTTCCATTGGCGTATTTTTAGGAAAATTCAAAATACGAGGCATTTCACTAGGTATCACTTGGGTTTTATTCGTCGGTATCTTCGCCGGTCACCTCGGATTTCAGATAGAACCCAACACCTTAACTTTTATTAAAGACTTCGGTCTGATATTATTCGTATTTTGTATCGGATTACAAGTCGGGCCTTCGTTTTTTTCATCTTTTAAACGAGGAGGCATTATATTCAACATATTGGCTATGGGAATTGTATTTCTCAACATTATTGTCGCATTAGTTTTATATTATATTGATGGTTCCATCGAGCTACCTATGATAGTCGGCGTTTTATTTGGCGCAGCTACCAACACTCCAGGTTTAGGAGCCGCCAACGAAGCACTCAACCAGATTAACTACACTGGCGACCCAATATCTTTAGGTTATGCTTGTGCCTATCCTCTCGGCATAGCAGGTGCCATCATTGCCATCATTGCCGTCAAATATATATGCCGTATTAATATTGATAAGGAAGAAGAATATCTGAAAACACATGACAAAGATGGCGAGTCGTTAACAGTATTACAACTTGAAATTTGCAACGATGCCATCACTGCTAAGCCATTGAAAGAAATAACAAAACTCACTCAACATCATTTTATATGCTCTCGAATTTGTCATCAAGACATAATCAGCAAGCCCGACGCTGACACAATCTTACATCAAGGTGACTTCATCATGGTTATATGTAAAGAAGAAGATATTGAGTCTATCACTAAGTTTTTCGGCAAAAAAAGCGATTTCAACTGGATCAACGAAAGTTTACCTATGATTTCACGTCGTATACTCATCACTAAATCTGACATCAACGGAAAGAAACTTAAAGACTTACATCTTTCAAACATATATAATGTCATTGTTACCCGTGTAAATCGTTCTGGCGTTGACTTGTTTGCAGACCCAAACCTTGAACTACAGATCGGAGACAGAATCATGGTTGTTGGCAAAAAAGAATCTATTGATCATGTTGCCCAATTGTTAGGAAACGAATTAAAGAAATTGGACACTCCTAACATCATCACAATATTTGTTGGAATATTCCTCGGCATTCTTGTCGGAAGTATTCCATTAAAATTCCCAGGAATGCCGACACCTGTAAAACTCGGTCTCGCAGGCGGTCCGCTCATCATAGCTATTCTAATTGGTCGTTTCGGGCATAAACTAAAACTCATCACATACACCACAGTGAGTGCCAATCTTATGTTAAGAGAAATTGGCATTGCTTTATTCTTAGCAAGTGTAGGCATTGATGCTGGCGACAGTTTTCTGCACACCATCATAGAAGGTGACGGCTTGCTCTATGTCGCATACGGAGTAATAATCACTATAATACCTATTATCATCATCGGATTATTAGGGCGTTATGTATTTCATATCAACTATTTCTCATTGGCAGGACTTATATCTGGAGCCACTACGAATCCTGCTGCATTAGCATTTGCTAGTCAGTCTGCAAACAATGACAAACCTGCCGTAGCATATTCCACCGTTTATCCTCTAACAATGTTCTTGCGAATCATAAGCGGTCAAATTATTTTATTGCTTTTGATGTAATGAACATAAACTTAACTAAAAATATGACAAACCAAATATACAACGCTTTAGTCGCTCGTTCTGACGAAGAAAAGAAAATCGTTTTACCACGTTTCTTCAAGACCGGCAAAGGTCAATATGGAGAAGGCGACAAATTCCTTGGAGTCACCGTTCCAAATATCAGAGAAGTAGCAAAAGAATTCAGTAATGTCAGTTTTAATGTCATTAAGGAATTGATACACAGTCCTTGGCACGAGATGCGAATGTGCGCTTTGTTGATTCTTGTCAACAATTCCAAAAAAGAAGTAACACAAGACACCTTCGACTTCTATCTATCACAGACAAGATATATCAACAATTGGGACTTGGTAGATTTAAGCGCACCACAAATAGTAGGCAAATTTCTTCTCGACAGAAAACGCGACATACTTTACCGACTAGCAGAAAGCGACTTGCTCTGGGACAACAGAATTGCCATAGTCTCAACACTGACATTCATCAGAAACAACGACTTAGACGACACTTATCTACTATCTCAAAAAATGATGCATCACAAACACGACTTAATGCACAAGGCAATAGGTTGGATGTTACGCGAAGCTGGCAAACGAAATCCGAAACGACTATACGATTTTATTATGGAACACAAAACAATGATGCCAAGAACAATGTTGCGATATTCAATAGAAAAATTCGACAAAGAAACACGACAAGAATTAATGAAATAATATTTAGCCAATATACTTCCATCATTCATTGACAATTTTTTATTCAAAGTTATTTTATACATTTGTCCTTTATTAACAACAAATACATATAATAAATACTATGAACAATCCTCTTTTAACAACATCGAAATTGCCATACGGCGCACCTCAATTCGACAAGATTGAAAATCAACATTATATTCCAGCATTCAAGCAAGCCATAGCAGAAGCTAAAGTAGAAATAGACACTATCATCAACAACCCTGACGAACCTACTTTCGAAAACACCATCGAGGCTTTAGAATATGCTGGTTCAACGTTAAATCACGTCAGTCATATCTTTTATAATTTGTTGGAAGCTAGCACCAACGAAGAAATGCAAAATATTGCAGAGGAGATAACTCCTTTGACAACAGAATTTTCCATGTATGTTAGTCTAAACGAGAGTCTGTTTCAACGCGTGAACAAAATTTATAACCAGAAATATGCCATGAACCTAAGTGCTGAAGAAACAAGACTACTCGAAAAGACATACGAAGGCTTCGCTCGCAATGGAGCCAACCTATCATCAGAAAACAAAAAAATATATAGCAAGTATATTGAAGAACTATCACTCTTGTCATTACAATTTGGCAAAAACGTACTCGCTGCGACCAATGCTTTTTCGCTAAACATTACTGACGAGAATGATTTAATCGGTTTACCTAATTACGTCAGAGAACAAGCCGCTGATGCCGCAAAAGACAAAGGTTTAGATGGATGGCTTTTTAATCTGACGGCTCCTAGCTATATTCCTTTTATGAAGTTTAGCCAACGTCGCGACCTTCGTGAGAAAATGTATCGTGCCTACAACACTCGTGCATTTGGAGGCGAACTCGACAACAGTAAAATAATAAAACGTATCGCCGAGTTACGCATCCTGACTGCCAAACTTCTAGGATATACCAATTACGCCGAATACAAAACTGAAAGACGTATGGCAAAAAGCCCTAATGCCATCAATGATTTTCTAAACAAGCTCTTAACGCCAGCGCTACCAAAGGCTAGACAAGAAGTCGCAGATCTCAATGTCTACGCCAAAGCAAATGGTTTCGAAGATGAATGCATCATGCCTTGGGACTTCAGTTTCTATTCCGAAAAATTACGTCTAGAGAAATATGACTTAAATGACGAACAATTGAAACCTTACTTCCAACTCGAGCACTGTATCGAAGCCATATTCAATCTAGCCAACAAACTTTATGGATTAACATTCAACAAATTAACAGACATCCCGGTATATCATAAAGATGTTCAGGTTTATGATATAACAGACAATGACGGCTCACATCTTGCTTTATTTTATGCTGATTTCTTCCCTCGTGAAAGCAAACGTGGTGGAGCATGGATGACAGAGTTTAAAGGTCAAAGAATATTTAATGATATTGATGAACGTCCGCTCATCAGCATCGTCACAAACTTCACAAAACCGACAGCTGACACTCCTTCTCTTATCACCCACGACGAATTCACCACATTATTACACGAGTTCGGACACGCACTGCATGGAATCTTAACAAAAGGAAAATATGAATCCATGACAGGTACAAGCGTCGACCATGACTTCGTAGAACTTCCATCACAGATAATGGAAAACTGGTGTTACGAACCCGAATATCTTAACACATTTGCCAAACACTATTTAACTGGAGAAACTATACCAAATGAGTTAATCGAGAAAATCGTAGAATCAAAAAATTATTTATCAGCATATTATCACATTCGCCAGTTACAATTTGGCATCTTAGATATGGCATGGCATACCCTTACAGAAATCTTTGAAGAAGACCCTCTGTCATTTGAAAAACATGCATTATCAGCAACCAATGTACTTCCTTCTATTCCAGAATGTATAATTTCAACAGCATTCTCTCATATATTCTCAGGAGGCTACAGCGCCGGATATTATTCATACAAATGGGCGGAAGTATTAGCAGCAGACGGATTCTCTCTTTTCAAAGAAAAAGGCATCTTTAATAAAGATGTAGCATCTTCATTTAGAGAATTGCTTACAAAAGGCGACAGCATTGACCCCGCTGTTTTATATCGCAACTTCAGAGGTCATGATCCAGAACCTGAAGCTCTTTTGAAACAATTAGGAATCATATAATAAAACTCAAAACATTCAGATATCAGAACTCAAGGTATTTATCTTGAGTTCTTTTTTTTAGCAACTTGCTTTGTGTCTTCAAATAATTCAAAAATAAATGTGCAATATATCAAAGAACGTCTTATATATTAAGCCTCTGTTTTTTGCTTGTATTTAAATTTCATATAAACTAACCCCATTCCAAGCAACAACAAACACCCAGATTCTAATGGCGCATTATCTGCGTAATAATTATATTCCGATCCATGTTGTTTAGGCAATAACACCATTTCATACTCATCATCTTCAATGTATTTATATCCCCTATTATACATAAAAAAGCCGTCTGACTGAGCTTTTGAAGCAAACTCTATTACAAATACTAACAATATCGCAATTATACATTTTTTCATGACATTTCCTCTTAATATTAGAATAGAGAATCGTAGCATCTAGAAACCCCAAAAGAGATGCTAGATTCTCAAATTCCAGATTTAAAGAACTATTTTTTGAATTCTAATACCTTTCTTATCTGACACTTTTATGATATATAGTCCTGTCTGTATATTGCCAATTTCAACATAACAAGGTCCGTTATTACCCTTTATAATATTACAATCGACCTTTCTTCCCATAACGTCATAAACTTCAAGTACAGCATTATCAGAAATATCATCGAGCATCAACTTACCGTTATCAACATAGGCAAATCTCTCACAACTATAATAATGTTCACTTAATGAAAAACCTTCACTTAATCTAATAATAAAACGATCAGGAGTATCATTTGTAGTAGCAACAAATGTATAATCATCAGTCAACATATTTGTCACAGTTCCTGTCTTATTATCAACAAGATACACATTATCAAACATTTTATTACCACAATTGATACTGATGGTATATTCACCCATTGTCTTAGGCACAAATGAAAGTGGAATTTCTTCTATATCTGAATCTAATACTGCAATTGCATAATTCACCTTATCAACTGGGAAGTACACCATTGGAATATCTTTATTCTGATGAGCAACTTTTTCTAAACCATAAGTTTTACCAAAAGAGACATAAGCTTTATCTTCATAATTTTTATTTGACACATTGACCATCAACATTTCATCATCGTCAGACCTTTGCGATGAAAACTGATTGGTTTTATTTATCACAATATCTCCTGATTTTATTGTCTTTACAAGAATACTTTGGCAAGGGGCTATTGGCTTCTCATTTGAAACATTAACTTCCCATGCGCCACTATTCGATAGTGTATAATAACCTTCAACAAGATTTTCATCATCAATAGCAGCATCTGCTCCTTTATAAATGTTGTGAGTAAATGGATTTCCTATTAAATGAAATCCGGAGAGGTTTATCCCATCTGTTTTTGTAAGATTATAACTCTTTGATTCACTATTAACTTCTCCAACAAATGAAATTGTCGCATCATATTTATTAGCGTAGAGATAACCTCTTCCGGCTTCAAAAGTGGTAAAATTATTTGTCTCATCTTTTATATTTTCCCAATAACTTGTTGGCTCATCATAACGATAAAGATCATAGTCATTTGTTGTTGGGATTAAATCTTTCACATCAGACAATTCAACATCTTTAACAAGAGGCGAACTGATTGTATACCATCCTTCGTCAGTAGTTCCGTAACCTTGAATCTCTTTTTCAATAGTAGCCATCACACCTTTATTATTGTGCAAAAGTTGTCCACCTTCCTTGATAATAAGATTATCTGCATTCGTACATGTTATAATTCCACTAATTGTTAATGTAGCTCCATTCTCAATAATAATCTGATTCATCACACTAACATTTTCCCAAATAGTATTTGTCGCAATAGTCTGAGCCTTAGGAATATCAATATTTGTACAATAATAACTTACCCCTTCCGACTTAAAGAAATGATATGTCTGTTCTTTGATATTTGTAGGGAATGATCCAGATGCTGTAAGTTTATAAGCTCTCCAATCAACAGCCAAGTCATCATCATAATACACGCCTACAAATCGTTCTGTCGTTTTGTTATACAAATAATTAGAATAAACAACACCTTCTATTTCTACAGATTTCAATTCAAATACATTATTATCGGCATTAGTTCCAATTCTAACGGAATTATTATTACTTCCTGATGTACAATACAACCAAACTTCCTCATTACCTTTAGGACAAATAATCATATCTCCATTATTATATGTGATATTCCATTTAATATCATCTGACAATGTACTCTCAATTGTAGCATTAGACACGATTAATTCTTTCGTTGTTGGTTGTCCGCTAGTTCCTTTATTTTGAGACATTGCATAATATTTACCATTTTTAGAGATTGCTATTATTACGTCATCAGATTTAGACAATGATGTCACTTCTGTTTCAACACAATTTTCATTAGTAATAGAAAATACTGCATGTAATTCTACATCTTCACTAATAATTGTTGACGAAGCAATTATATTAGGAATTTCATTAACAGCACCTATAATTTCACCATCAGTCCATCCGCTAAAAGCAAATCCTTCTGGAGCTACAGCGACTGGAAGTTCTCCAACAGCATCGCCATTTGCTAGTTTCATAGTTTTCAACAACTTTCCATTGTCGTAGAAAGAAACGTCTACAGTTTCTATGATTTTAAATGTTGCAGTGGCCACCCCACTATCTTTCATACCATCTTTCTTTGCAAAGGCTTTAATCATCGTAGTTTCTGACACTTCTATCGGTGTTGAATAAACACTACTTTCTTCTGTCGGAGCCTTTCCGTCAAGAGTGTAATGTATAACAGCACCTTCTGTATCACAAGAGATTGTAACATTTTGTGCTGATGTATAATTCCCAGATATAGGAGTAAACTTAGGCAATGAAACAACAGGTGTCACTTCTGATGATTTCACAAAAATATCGATGTAAAAGAAGTAAATATTACCACCGATATTAGTTGCTGAGTTTGCATAAGGAGCAAACTTCTCATATACAGCATCGCCACTATATTTTCTAAAAGCGATACTTCGATTTGACACGCCAACATTGGTAATAACAAATGCGTTATGATTAGGAACAGATGTCCCTCCTCCAGAAACAGCAGCTGTAATAGTCCATGTAGAATTAGCTCCATTTTTGACAAAATCAGTACCACTACTACCATAACCAATCATGTCTCCTTTAGAATTAATAAAAGTGAATCCATCACCTGACAAACCAACCGTCCAAGAATAAAGCGACTCATTATCAACTATTTCTTTCGGGAGCTCTACACCATCACCATAATCTGTAGCTGCAAACAAGACACCCTGAGGCTTCCCTTGAGCATCGTTGGTCATAGCATAATAACTTATTGTTGACAGTGAATCATGACGAGCAGCAAAAATAACACTGCTACCATTCTGGATTTGGGACAAATCTGTTACTCTTTGATAACCGTCCTGCGCTTTTACGTTTAATGAAAATATTAAACAAGCGACTAAGAAAAGTAAATTTCTAGTTCTCATAAATATTGGTTTTTATTAAAGTTTCGATTGCAAAAGTATAACAGAAAAATACTCTTGTCAAGGATTTTAACTATTTTTAACTTTTATGCTATCAAATTGAAAGTTAACGGGAAGAAACTTTATCTAAAGGCTAAAGACTAATGGCAAATGTTAAAAGTTTTTAAGAATATTTTTATTATTTTTGCTCGTCATACATTACAATTTATGAAGAAAACAGAAAAATATCAGCTTCTTTACGAACAAATCAAGGCATTATTAGGTAAGGAAAAAGATGAAATCGCCAATATGGCGAATGTAGTTGCCATCATACATGAGGCATTCAGATTCTGGTGGACTGGCTTTTATCGTGTGATTGACAACGAGCTAGTTTTAGGTCCGTTTCAAGGTCCAGTTGCTTGTACGAGAATAGCTTATGGCAAAGGAGTTTGCGGCACTTCATGGAAAGAAGCACAGACAATTGTCGTTAAGGACGTCCATGAGTTTCCAGGACACATTGCTTGTAGCAGCGCATCACAGAGTGAGATTGTCGTACCGATATTTAAAGAAAATCAAGTTGTTGCGGTTTTAGATATCGACAGTGAGAAACTTGCCACATTTGATGAAACCGACAAAGAATGGCTGGAGAAAATTGTGGGACTTTTTTAAGAAACTCAGAATTTCAAAATCTCAGAAAATGATTTAGAAGCCAACTCCAAAATGAATGCCTATACAATCTGTTGCTAAGGTCGGTCCGAAGAACATATGAATATTTTTATAAAATCTGACACGAAAACCCGGTTGCCACAATACCTCAAACAACATATCACCGACCTCTTCTGAAATCCTATAGATCTCTCCATCAGGTGTTTCATGGTATCCACCATCAATTTTATACACCCAACCAATGCCAGCACTCAAATCGCTGTAAAATGCAAAAGTCTTTCGAGCTCCAAGATGCCAGTATCTGCGAAAAGAAATACCTGTTCTTATTGAATATACACTAGCTGGCACATGATCTATCCATTGATCTCCTTGCCCGAGATACAAAGCAAAAGAACGTTTTTCATCTACCCTTACACCACCAGTAAGCATCCTTCTTTCTGTGAAAAAACCACCAGATCTCTTTAATGTAAACTCTGGTCTCCATTCTTTCATTCCTTCTTTTGAAAATGCATACCTCCACTCATTAGCCCATCTAGATTGATTTACCTGTGCATTAACAATGCCTGATGCAGAGAACAAGCAGATAAATAGAGTGATTATTAAACGTTTCATAACTAAATTTTTAATGTAATACAGCTCAAAATTATAAAATTTTCTCAAACAAGCAAAAAAAGAGCGTACAAGTAAATTCCACTCATACGCTCTCTTTGATTTTCAATGGTTTACATGGTTATAAACCATTATTTTTTCTTAATATTCATCTTCATTGAAAAATACTCACACCCCCATTACTCTCTAATAACCACAAACATATAACAGACTATCCCATTGGGGCAGTATAAGGGCAGTCAATGCCTCATTGGGCAATGCCGAAATATATTTTTAATTGACCTGAAAATACCTCAAAACCCACTCTCTATAAATTTTTCACAGATAGCACTATACCTATATGATGATACTTTCTCACCAGCCAACCTCTTCTTCTTAAACACCTTAAAACTGATATCTTATCCTCGCCAAGATGAACGATATTATCAGAGTGTGGAGCAGGAGTCGAAAAGATACTGCTCTGGTATATCAAGATTGAAAGTTTTGCATAACAACAGAACGTCATGGACATCATTTTCATCATATTCATATCCAAGATGAAACTGTACCTGTGCCTCCGGGTTTATGCAGGACACCTCAATATTCCCGATATTTCCTTTACCTGAGAAAGTTTCGCTTGGAAAAATGTATCCGTCATATAGGATTCCATCTTCAACATATTCGAAACAATGCATATCGATT
>JAFOBJ010000033.1 GCA_017381865.1 Bacteroidales bacterium | reverse complement strand
CTTCGCTGTTAGGGATAACTACTGGTTCGTTACCTTCCATAACTGCAACACATGAGTTTGTTGTACCTAAGTCAATACCAATAATTTTTGACATAATTTGTTTCTCCTATTTTTATTTAATGTTTTATTTGTTTCTTTTTTATCGTGTCATAATCTGACAGCGATGCTATTTTGTCAATCATTATGCCAAACACTTTTTCATGTCACATTGTTTGCCACAAAAAACAAAAAAGCCACTAAAATAGTGACTTTCATCAAGTTATTTTTTTACTTATCTTTAAACGTCCAATATGACACAAAGAAATTTTAATGACAAAACGACATATATAATTGACAATTAGAAAAGGAGTTCTTAGCTCTTAGCTCTTAGTTCTTAGTTCAATAATTCCCCACCACTTTCTCAAATCCCCACTCTGGATATTCGCGAATTAAAGTGTTTATGCTATGGTCGTTCACTTCAAACTTCTTGCTGCACACCGAACGTGAGGAAAATATTCCAACTCCGTTTTCTATGTTAGTATACTCTGGCGTATCCATAATCGCACTTCCTGAGTTTTGTATTAATATATAATTGTACAGCTCATCTCCTGTTGATGTTATCACAATTTCAAAACAATCGACAAAACGACGAGTATATGTCGATGTATTATTTGCAATATTAGAGTCGGACGAGAGTTTAGAATAAAATGTCGTTGGTGTGTAATTGACAAACATATTCAAGTTGCTGCTATTATACAACTCTTCTCCTGTTCCCGAACCCAAATACCATCTCATTTTATGATATGTAGTATCAGTCTGTCCTGGATCTATTTGTTTATAATGAAAATAACCTATCACTTCGTAATAAGCCGCCAGCTGATTAAACGTATTTGAACGCCATTCTATTTTATTCGTCATTGGAGATTCAAAGCTTATGTTCAACACTGGTTTTCTAATAGTACTTCCACATATCGTCTTCACTCTAGATTTCACGACTTCGCCATCGTTACGAGTTATAACCAACTGATATTCTTGATTTTCCAATAATTTTTCAGTTGTATAATAAAGAACTTGATTCGTTCCGCTGTAAAATAATCCTTCTGGATCGTAAGGCTTGAAGATTGATGTTGTGTCTAAAACGACTTCTCTGCTAATGCTTGGTGATGCTGCAAATTTTCCGACAAGCTTAACATCAAGTTTGTAATCGTAATTGCTTGCTGAATAATTTGGAGCCAAATCAACGGCATTGCCAGTGAACGATTTAGTTATTTTTAAGTAATTGGTATCTGCTTCAACATCGAGGTAGCCATAAACCACAGTGACTTCTTCCCCATCAGTAAAGATGCTAAAAGTGTCGTCGCACGAATTTAGAGTAAAAATAGAAAGAATTATAGTTAAAAATAATGCTAGTTTCCTCATCGTAAAAATAAGTTTTAAATATAGGCAAAGATACTATTTTTTTATATACTTTTGTCGCATCAAAACAAAAGAAATGTATTTATCGCATAACGTATCTTTAGTAACGACTCACGTCCTTCAAAACATGAAGAACAATGGTGAGAAAATTGCCATGCTGACAGCATACGACTACTCGATGGCAAAGATTTTAGACGAATCAAATATTGACATTATATTAGTTGGCGACAGCGCTTCCAACGTGATGGCTGGTTACAAGACAACTTTGCCTATCACTTTGAACGAAATGATTTATCACGCTTCTTCAGTATGTCGTGCCGTGAAACGCTCTTTCGTAGTTGTTGACTTGCCTTTCGGAACATATCAAGGCAACTCAAAAGAAGCTTTGAGTTCTGCCATCCGCATCATGAAAGAATCTGGTGCGAATGCTGTCAAGATGGAAGGCGGACGCGAGATTTTAGAATCCGTCGAACGTATCATCAGCGCTGGCATTCCAGTGATGGGTCACCTCGGACTTATGCCACAAAGTATCAACAAGTTCGGAACATATATCGTTCGTGCTAAAGAAGATGAAGAAGCACAACGTCTTCGCGAAGACGCTCTTTTATTACAAGAAAAAGGCTGTTTCAGCATCGTTTTGGAAAAGATTCCAGCAGCTCTCGCAACAGAAGTCACACAATCGTTAAGAATTCCTACTATCGGCATCGGCGCAGGTTCTGGCACCGACGGACAAGTTCTAGTTTTGCACGACATGCTCGGCATCAGCAACGACTTCTCCCCTCGTTTTTTGAGAAGATATAACAACCTTTACGATGGCATCAAGAATTCCGTTCAGGCTTATATCAATGATGTGAAAGACGTCAACTTCCCTAACGAAAACGAGCAATATTAATATGAGAAAACCTATAGAAGAACGTATATTGTTTGAAGACAATCATCTCATTGTTGTCAACAAATTGCCTTCCGAGATAGTCCAAGGCGACAAGACAGGCGATGTTTGTCTTCTCGATGACGTGAAATCTTATATCAAAGAAGCTTATAACAAACCTGGCAACGTATTCGCCGGATTAGTACATCGCATCGACCGTCCTGTCAGCGGCGCTGTCATTTTTGCCAAGACAAGCAAAGCCTTGAGCCGCATGACAATAAAAGTCAAAGAACGTGAGTTCAGCAAGACATACCTCGCCATTGTGAAAAACAAACCACCACAAGAAGCTGGCGAGTTATCAGATTATATGATTAAAAACGAGGCACAAAACAAGTCATATATCGTAAGTTCAAATACCAAAGGAGCAAAATTGGCACAACTCAGATATCGTGTCATCGGCACTTCAGATTCTTATTATCTCCTTGAAATTGAACTCCTCACAGGTCGCCACCATCAAATCAGAGCGCAGCTGTCACACATGGGCTGCCCTATCAAAGGCGACTTAAAATATGGTTTTCAACGTTCAAACCCCGACGCTTCTATCAGCCTCCACGCTTATAAAGTCAAGTTTGAACATCCAACATTAAAAACTCCAATCGAGATAAAAGCCCCGAAACCGACAGGAATGCCGTGGGATGCTTTTGACTGTTGACTGTTGGCTATTGACTTTTGACCGTTGACTAAACAATGGTCAAAAGTCAATAGTTAAAAAAATAACTCCTAATTCCTAACTCCTAACTCCTAATTAAAAAATTCGTATCTTTGTAAGCTAAATATATTACATATGTACGCTTTATTCAAAAAAGAGATAAGTAACTTCTTAAATTCTCTCATAGGAATAATGGTGATTGTTATCTTCTTGTTAATCACAGGTTTATTCTTATGGGTCTTTCAAAGTGATTTTAATATCATGAGTTTCGGCTATGCCAATTTGGACAGCCTTTTCATCCTTGCTCCATGGGTATTTTTATTTTTAGTTCCCGCAGTGACAATGCGTAGCTTCGCAGAAGAAAAACGCACTGGAACGATGGAGATGTTATTCACCAAACCTTTGTCTGACTGGCAGATAGTTCTCGGCAAATATTTCGCTGGCGTCGCACTAGTTGTTTTGGCACTCATCCCGACATTGATTTATTTCTTCTCAGTTTATAGACTGAGTCAGCCTGTCGGAAATGTGGATGTTGGCGGAGTCTGGGGCTCATACATCGGACTTTTCTTCCTGAGCGCAACATTCGTCTCGATAGGATTATTCTGCAGTTCAATAACTAATAATCAAATACTTGCATTCTTGTTATCCGTATTTTTATGCGGATTCTTATACATCGGCTTCGATATGATTTATTCAATGGCATTGTTCGGAAAAGTAGATTTATTCATCCAACATCTCGGAATGTCATCGCATTACAGCTCTTTAAGCCGTGGCGTCATCGACACTCGCGACATTCTTTATTTCATCAGCGTGATTGTTTTATTCTTGTCATCAACAAAATTGGTCTTGTCAAGTCGTAAATGGTAAAAGGAGGAATGATGAAAAACGAACGTAAAAATCTTAAAAAGAATCAGCTCATATCATTTGCTATCACATTGATAGTCATAGTTACAATCAATATCATAGCTTCGTTTGTCTACACTCGTTTCGATTTGACAAGCGAAAAACGTTACACTCTTTCAGACACTTCTAAAGAGATTTTGAAAAACCTCGACGACTATGTCTACTTCAGAGTTTATCTCGAAGGCGACTTCCCTGCAGGTTTTAAAAAATTAAGAAAAGAGACAAAAGAAATGCTTGATGAATTCAGAGCTTACAGTAAATTCGTTGACTATGAATTCATTAACCCATCAGAAAGCAACGACGCCGCTGAAAGGAACGAGACTTACAAACTCTTATATCAAAGCGGACTTAATCCTACAGAAATTGCGATGCAGACTAAAGCTGGCGCACAACAATTAATCATATGGCCTTGTGCTTTAGTAAGTTACCAAGAAAAAGAGAAACCATTAGATTTACTCGACACTCATATCGGAGAAAACTCAAATCAGGTTTTGAATAATTCAGCTCAAAATCTTGAGTATAAACTTATTAGTTCGATAAAGGAACTTTCACAAGAAAAACAACCAAGCATAGCTTTCATCGAAGGTCATGGCGAACTAAATGAAAATGAGGTTTATGACATCACAAGAACACTTCAAAAGAAATACAAAGTAGAACGCATAAGCCTCAACGAACAAGTCACTGCTTTGAATAGCAGAACTGCGACACACGACAGCACCATCGTAATATCACCAAATTACGACGCTATCGTCATCGCAAAACCAACGAAACCTTTCTCCGAAAAAGACAAATTCATCATCGACCAATACGTCATGCACGGAGGTAAAATATTGTGGCTCGTCGACCCTGTCTTCGCTACGATGGACAGCCTTCAAATGTCAGAGTCTACAATAGGCAACACATTGAATATCAACCTTGATGATATGTTCTTCAAATATGGATTACGCCTTAATAGCAACCTTCTCCTCGACCTTAACTGCGCAAAAATCGCATTGAGGACAGGACAAATGGGCGGACAAGCACAGATTGAATTCTTCCCTTGGTATTATTTCCCATTGCTCAACGCTGGCTCAGACAATAGTATCGTAAAGAATATCAATCCAATAAAGGCAGATTTCATCAGTTCAATAGACCCTGTTATGTCTGATTCTGATGTACAAAAAATTCCTTTGTTAAAGACTTCTAATTACACTAATATTTCCAGCACTCCAGCATACATCACACTCGGCATGTTACGCCAAAAGCCCGACCAACGTATGTTTGCGAAAAAAAGCCAAAACGTTGCATATTTGTTAAAAGGCGAGTTCGAGTCTCTTTATGCTAACAGAATGACAACCAGCATTATGGAGTCGAAAGAAATAGGTTTCAAGACAAGTAGCGAACCAACAGCAATGATTGTGGTTGCCGATGGCGACATAATTCGCAATCAATTCCATATCCCTAAAGGCTATCCGCTCCCACTTGGCTTCGACCAATACACACAAATAACATACGGCAACAAAGACTTCATCGAAAACGCTATCAGTTACCTCGTTGATGGAGAAGGCCTTATTGAAATAAGGTCACGCGAATTAAAGATTCGACTCCTTGATATGAATAAAATCAACAACGACGCACTCTTGTGGCAAATCATCAATGTCGTATGGCCAAGCGCCATCATGGTAATATTAGGCTTCATTTTAGCTTTTATCAGAAAAAGAAAATATGCAAAATAATAAATATATGAAAAAGAATCGTTTAGCAATAATCATAACATCTGTATTAATCGTCGTTTCCGTTCTCCTTCTATGGAATAACCGTTATTTGACATCATTAAGAGGCGAGGCTTACGACTTCACAGTACGCGACACTGCATCTGTGACACGACTTTTCTTCGCTGACAAAAGCGGCAATAATCTTCTTCTAAACAGAACCGAAGAAGGTTGGAAAGTCAATGAAAAATACGATGCTCAGCCAATAATGGTTAACAATATGCTCCACACTCTCAACAAAATGAGAATAAAAATGCCAGTGTCTTTGGCATCACACAATAACGTCATCACTCGTATGGCTGGAACCAATACAAAAGTGGAAGTATATCAAATAGTTCCTCGTATCAATTTGTTCAACAAAGTCAAATTGTTCCCTCACGAGAAATTAACAAAAGTGTTTTATATCGGTGACGTAACACAAGACAATAGCGGAACTTACGTTCTTAAAGAAGGAGCCGACAAAGCTTATATCGTTCACCTTCATGGATTTAGAGGCTTCATCAGCTCACGTTTCTCTGCCAACCAAGAAGACTGGCGCGACCATAAAATCATCTCTGAAGACATTAACGAAATCGCTTCTGTAAAACTCGAATTCAACAACGACCCAGAAAATAGTTTCATCATAAATGAAAAAGGACGTTTCACATACGAGATGACAAAACTTAACGACGGCTCTCATATCGACTTCGATACCATCCGTGTTCTCAACCTCTTGACATCATTCGGCGATGTCCGCTTCGAGGCTTTCCTATCCGACATCACACAAAAACGCCGCGATTCCATCATCAATTCGCCTTATCAAGAAAGACTTACACTCACAACAAAAGACGGCAAACAAAATGTCATAAGAACATACACAATGAGAATCAACGCCTCAGCATTCGGCTTCACCGAAAACGAATGGGACGACGACCCTGACCACAAATACGCTTATGTTGAAAACAATGACGAACTTGTCATGATACAAGACTTCGCTTTTGGAAAGATTCTCAAACCAGCTGAGTTCTACAAAAAAGGCTACAAAGCACCTCAGCGCACAATCTATATTGAAGAAATAGAAGACATTCCAAGCGGCAAGCTTCCTTTTTAAGACTTTTTAAACTAACAATATAAAGACGCCACGATGAAGTGGCGTCTTTTTTTTGAATATTAAAAACAAACTCTGACACAGTCAACTCGTCCCTACAAAGTCCGTTTTTTTCTAAAAGCAAAAACATTTTACACCGACATCTGTTCTATCAACAACTTATTATTAAACTATTAATTTCTAGAACCGATGACTCAAATGGGATATAACGGAGAACTTCATTATGAAAAAAACGACAACACTATTCATGACATTGTTGTTATCTGCAATCGCAATCACTTCTTGCAACAAAGACGGAGTTTACAATCCTAAAGAAAAAATTGACAAAATATATGTAAATGCCGGATCTGGGAAATATTTGTCAGAAGACTGGACTTGGGACAACAAACAACTCAAAACTATCAACTATTACAACTCTGAAGGCTCTATTGATTACACCGAGACTTTCACCTACACCGACAAGAGATTGTCACAAGTTGACAATCAAGAAGATGGAGAAACTGTAAAATACACTTACGACAATAGACGTCTTCACCAAGCTTCTTTCTATACAAACAACGTCCTATATATGAATTGTATCTTTGAATATTATGAAAACAAATTATCAGACATCAAAGTTACAATAACAGATGTTGACAAAGACCTGAATACCAAAGGCGTAGCAAATCCACTTAAATATATTTTACCTGAACAATCTGTAAAATCTATAGAGAACGTCTTGAAGGAAAACCCAACAAGAAGCTTAATATATTTTGAAATAGATTTCGCATGGGATGGAAACAACATTTCTGAAATGGGAATAGAAATGGATGACGAATATGAAATGCTATATGTATTCGAATACGACAACAAATTGAATCCATTCCGTAATTTCTTAGGCTCTGACCTTGAAGAAACATTATCGGGACACGGCGTTTACAAAAGTAAAAATAATGTCGTAAGCTATACTTCTATCAAGACAGAAATGGGAATTACATTAACAGAATCACACTACATCAGCTATACTTACGATGGCAGATTTCCTGCTACAAGAACCGCCGACAATGTGATAGAATATTTTGAATACGAATAAATCACAATTCCCCATCATGAATAAGAGATGCCAATTTTTTGACATCTCTTTTTTTGTTTAAAACAAAAATATTTCATAATTTTACAATCTAAAATCGTGATATGAAAACTATAGCACTCGTTGCGCATGACGCAAAAAAAGAAGACCTTCTGAAATGGGTCACAGAACACGCAGACAAACTCGTCGGCAACAATTTTTATGCAACAGGAACAACAGGCAAAATTTTATCTGAAGTACTGCCTAACATTAACAGATTGAAGTCAGGTCCTTTGGGCGGCGACCAACAACTGGGCGCTCTTATCTCTGAAGGAAAAATCGATTATCTCATTTTCTTCTGGGACCCTATGACAAGCCAGCCTCACGACGTCGACGTCAAAGCCTTGCTACGACTCAGCGTGCTTTACGACGTGCCTACAGCTTGCAACCACGCTTCCGCCGACTTCCTGATAAACTCACAACTCTTCGGAACAGAATACAAAAACATCCCTGAAGATTATTCCGATTACCTAAACAGAAGCATATAAAAAATCAGCTGTCAGTATGGAACTGGCAGCTGATTTTTTCTTACAAATAGTTAATAATCATTCGTATTCGTAATATTCTATGACATTACCATAACTCTTGGTGACAGGGAATTTGCCATCGTAAGTGTAGTAAATGTATTCTGTTTTTGAATCTCCAAAAATATTATCTTTAGCCTCAGTTATTGACACAATATTATTTTTATTAAGGTTGTTTTTACCTTCAAAATCAATATCTTCAGGAGCTAAATCATAAAAATTGCGGAAAGGATTCAACTTGTCATCATATTCAAAATAATATGTTCCAGAAAAAGCTCCATAATCTAGTTCTATTTCAGAAATATTTTTGCCAATCCACTCAAAATCAAGCTCGCATCTGATTCCTCCTCTTTCCGCATTGTTCAAAACATCGTTCGTTGCTACGAACGTCAATTCTGGCAAAACATATCTGAGAGGCTCCACAAGACTCTTACTTGATGGCGCAAACAATTCTGCAACATCCACATCTATAACCATTTCCGACAATTCATAGTCATCATCATATTCAAAGGAATAAGTAATAGCCACATCTCCATCTTTAACACATCTGGCCAAATATAATCTGTCATGATTATCGTAAAAATATTCAGTATATACATCAGCATCGGCATTGTCTACTTTTTGCACCTGATTTTTCTTATTATATGTAAATACTATTGTGCCATCTAAAGTGCCTTTAACATCATAATAATCAATACTTTTCAATTGTTTTCCGTCCCAATTCCATGCTTCTGAGATATTTTTCCCAAATCCACGGTCGACATAAATCTTGCTTATTTTTTCTTTAGGGTTGTAAGGTTTGGTCTTTTGGCATGAGGTGAATGTTACTGCAAATAAGGCTATTGCGAGTAATAACGCTGTTTTTTTCATAATTAAAATCTCTGTTATATCCCATCGAGTCGTCGGTGTTAGTAATGTTAGTTAATAAGTCGTAAATTTAACGTAGTAAAGATACGAAATATTTTTGAACTTTGAACGAAGAACTTTGAACGAAGGCTATTGGCCGTTGACTTTTGGCTGATTGGTCGCTGAGATTTGAACATTTTTGGAAGGAGATTTGAACATTTTTGGAAGGAGATTTGAACATTTTTAATATATTTGCATTCTGAAAATAAAGACATTATGTATAAACGCTATCATTTTTTAGAACTAAAAAACCGCTTGTTAGAAAAACGTAACAAAATACAAGTTTTATCAGGACCAAGGCAAGTTGGAAAGTCAACATTAGTAAAGCAAGTTTTAAAAGAAATAGATATACCATATTTATTTGTTACGGCTGACGATATTCCATCCGATAATACTAGTTGGATAAATGAAACATGGAACTCAGCACGTTCTATGATGAAAATAAAAAAACAAGATGTTTTTATACTCGTAATTGATGAAATACATAAGATTAGAAATTGGAGTGAATCTGTAAAAAAAGAATGGGATACAGATACATTCAACGATTTGGAATTAAGAGTTGTTATTCTTGGTTCATCTCGACTATTGATAAAAGATGGATTAACAGAGTCTCTTACTGGAAGATATGAACTTATTCGGATGTCACATTGGAGTTATGCAGAAATGCGTGATGCTTTTGGTCTTAATATTGAGCATTATATTTATTATGGTGGATATCCCGGAGGTGCATCATTCGTTAATAACGAAAGACGTTGGCGACAATATATGAAAGATAGTATTATCACTCCTGCGATAGAGAAAGACATCTTGATGACAAAGGTTATTTACAAACCCCAACTAATGAAGCAATTGTTTGAATTAGGATGTACTTATTCTGGAGAAGAAATATCCCTTACCAAACTGTTAGGTCAGCTTCAAGATGCTGGTAACGTAACAACACTTGCCAATTATCTCAACACACTTGATGAATCACGACTACTTTGTGGAATGCAAAAATATGCTAATGACAATGCTAGAAAATATAATTCTATTCCTAAAATTATGGTTTACAATACAGCTTTGCTTAGCGCATTGTCAAACAGTACTTTCGAAAAAACATTCACAGATTCTAAAATATGGGGCAGATGGGTTGAAAGCTCAATAGGATCATATCTTCTAAACAAAGCTGACGAATTGGATTATAAGCTATACTATTGGCGTGAAAATAATAACGAAGTTGATTTTGTTATAGAACAAAACAAACAATGTATTGCAATTGAAGTAAAAAGCGGGAAACGAACAACTAATAGTGGCATCCCATTATTCAACACCAAATTCCAACCAAAACATTCTTTTGTTGTTGGAAGTGGCGGTATTCCTATCGAAGATTTCTTGACATTAGATTTAGAAAATTTATTTGAATAAAAAATAAAAGGCTGCCAAACGACAGCCTTAATTTTTATTGATTTCAAATATTATTTGTATTCAGAAGTGGACTTCACATATCCACATTCTGAGGCCCTGAGATTGCCCATTATACCGGAAAATAGGGTATAATTGCCAAAAATGGTTGGTAAAATCAATATAACCCATTAGTACATAGATAAATATAATAACTTTGATGAAAACGTTTTCATCAAAGTTATTATTTTATGTCAGAATCACAGCCCTGTAAGGGCGTCAGATTAT
>JAFOBJ010000032.1 GCA_017381865.1 Bacteroidales bacterium | reverse complement strand
TTCGTTTTTCAAGATGTTGATAGTCTTGTCAGTGACTTTATCGTAAAGATATAGTTTTTTGAATCCACAGTCTTTTTGAGAAACTTTGATTGTATATTCTCCCATCGATCCAGCTTCAAAGTTGACAGGTATTTCCACGAAGTCTTTGTCTTTGATAGCGATAGCGTAATCGGCGTCACGGCCAGGAATATAAACCATTGGGATGTTTTCGTTTTCGTGAGCAATCTTGTCCAATCCGAATCCTTCGTTAAACGAGATATAAGCAATGTCGCTGTATTTTTTGTTAGCGACTGATATTGCCAAAATGTTGCTTGCGCTGTTTCTCTTGGCATTTCCTCTTGTTGCAGTTACAGAGCTGTTAATGTTCAAGACGCCTTCTTCGGTGGTCTTTATCAAGATGCCTTGGCAAGGCTTGATTTCAGTTTCTTCTCCGTATTTGACGCCCCAAGCACCTTCGTTGCTTAATGAATAATAACCTTCAGCTAAGATGTCTTTTTGAGAATAATCACTTACGGTAAATGTTGATAATGTACTAGTTCCATAACTGGAATAGTAATATAATGTTTTGCTTAATAATGTTTTTCCATTTTCATGGTTAATATTAACGGATTGTCCATAAGTGTAGCTGTTGTGGATGCTGTATATAGTTAATTCTTTGCCGTAAACGCCTGTTAACTCATATTTACCAGCACTATTGAATATTGTATCTATGCTGCCGTCGCTACTTGTTATTTGTATGTAGTTATTATTACTGAAATAATAACTACCGTTAGACAATGTAATTATGATTTTATCAATGTTTGTTGTTGTTACCAAATTATCCCAAGTGATATTGTGTGTATAAGGATTGCCAATGAGATGGAAGCCTGTTAATGACTCGGATTTTGCTGAAAGTTCGTATGATACATTTTTTGTGTTTGTTGTTCCGTTGAACACTAAGGTTGTATTGTCGGAATTGGAGTATAAATAACCGCGGCCTGCTTCAAAATTAGTGAAGCCATTGTTTGCAGAGTTCTTATAGTTTTGCCATGTTGATGATGGTTCATCGTAGCGATATAAGCTATAATTACCATTTTCTAGGTTATTCACATCCGAAGAGTTTAAGTCTTTGCCGAAAGGAGAGCTTATTGTTGTCCATGTGGTGTTGCCTGTTGTGCTGTGAGCTTCAATGTTCTTTTCGACTTTAATTGCGCTGTTGATATTGTCGCAGATAAGCTGACCGCCTTCTTTAATGGTTATGTCTCCTTTACCTGTTAATGATACCGACTTGACATTTAATGTTTCAGAATCCTTGATTATCATAGATGCATCGATTAACACATCTTCTGTTTCTTTAGGTAATCTGTATCTTCTAGATCCATTCTCCAAAATATACCAGTTTGAAGTGTTGTTTACAATACCGTTGTCTTTTGTGAAAGTTGGGAGACCGTCCTGATAGATATAGTCTTTATAGGTAGTCCAAGTTTTTTGGTATGAACTAACAGCTGAAGCTGGAACGTAAATGGTTGGGAAATCAACATAATATGTTGTTCCAAGGAAATACATATTCGAATATATCCATTCTCCAATTTCATAATCGTACCACTCCTCCTCATAACATTTGAATGGTGTTGATGAGTGGCAAATTATCTTAGAAAAATTATCTCCATTAAAAGCTTCATTACCAATATAAGTAATGCTGTTTGGGATTATAAGTTCTCCATTGAAATAGCAACTACTGAAAGCGTAATCGCCAATAGAAGTTACGCTGTTAGGTATGATGAGTTCGCCAGTAAAACCATTGCAACTACCGAAAGCAGAACTACCAATAGTCTTCAAATTAGAATTTTCTTCAAACTTAAGGCTTGTAAATTTGTTGCAATTGGCGAAAGCAGAACTACCAATAGAAGTAACGTTGTTAGGGATTACGAGTTCGCCAGTAAAACCATTGCAACTAAAGAAAGCGGAATTACCAATAGTTTCCAAATTAGAATCGTCTTCGAATTTAAGTTTTGTAAAACCATTGCCACTACCGAAAGCAGAACTACCAATAGAAGTAACGCTGTTAGGAATTACGAGTTCGCCAGTGAAACCATCGCAATCATAGAAAGTGTCATCGCCGATAGAAGTAACGCTGTTAGGAATATTGAAATCGCATTTAATGCTGTCGCAATTATAGAATGCGTAATTTCCGATATGTGTTATTCCTTCTTCAATCACAAATTCTTTTAAATATTTACTTACGTTTCTCCATGGAGCTATGTTGTTACTGTTGTTATAATCATACATTGCGCCTGTGCCTTGTATTTCAAGGATACCAATGTTAGTGCTGATTTCCCATGTGAGATTGTCTCCACATTTGCCAGATAATGTCATGCTTTCAGGCATTGAGAAGTAGTTATACCAGCCTTTTTCAAGATAACTTAAAACACTTCCTTCTGGAATGATTAATGTCTTTGTAGAATCACTAATGTAAGAGAAGACGTCGCTTCCTAATGATGGCGCTGCTGTTGCGAGAGAAGTTACGGTTGAAAGTTTTTTGTTGTATTGGAAAGCACTGCTGCCAATGGATTTTAAGCTTGCTGGCAATACCAATGAGTCTGCGAAATTCATTTGCCAGAAAGCGTAATTACCAATAGTTTCCAAATTAGAATCGTCTTCGAATTTAAGTTTTGTAAAACCATTGCAACTACTGAAAGCTTCATTACCAATAGAAGTTACGCTGTTAGGAATTACGAGTTCGCCAGTGAAACCATTGCAACTACTGAAAGCTTCATTACCAATAGAAGTAACGCTGTTAGGTATTATGAGTTCACCAGTGAAACCATTGCAACTACTGAAAGCTTCATTACCAATAGTTTCCAAATTAGAATTTTCTTCAAACTTAAGGCTTGTAAGTTTATCACAATTATAGAAAGCGTAATTACCAATAGAAGTAACGCTGTTAGGGATTTTAAGTTCTCCTTTAAAATTCATTGGCATATTTGAGTCCCACCAGTTATAAGAAGAGAATGCGTAATCACCTATAATTTCCAATTTAGAATTTTCTTCAAACTTAAGGCTTGTTAAATTATTGCAAAAATAGAATGCATAACTGCCTATAGAAATGACGCTGTTTGGAATGACAAGTTCGGTGGATAATCCCATATTGAAAGCATCACCATTATCGCTTATAACTCCAGCAAAAGCATAGTCGCCTATAGTTTCTAATTTAGAATCACTTTCAAATTTGAGTTTATAGAGATTAGTACAGAGATAGAATGCATGTTCTCCAATAGAAGTGACGCTATTAGGAATTATAAGTTCATTGCTTAACCCCATTGAGTAAGGCGTATAATTATTGTAATCATTGTCGTCGTTATTATAATCATTATAGTAATCACTTACAATTGTTCCAGCGAAGGCATAATCTCCAATGCTTTCCAAATTAGAACCTTCTTCAAATTTAAGGCTTGTAAATTTGTCGCAAAGATAGAAAGCGTAATTGCCTATAGAAGTGACGCTGTTAGGAATAATAAGTTCACCAGAAAAATTAGGTGTTGTTATTTCATAGTATTGATGATAGTAATCATTACCGGAATCATATTTTTCTTCTAAACTTCCAGCGAAAGCGTAATCGCCTATAGATGTCACATTGTTTCCTATTTTAAGGCTATTGGCTGAGCAATCAGAGAAGGAATATCTTTGTAATGCCAAAGGTCTAGAAGTTGTGGTATTATCACCTATTATAATATTGTCAAAGCTGCAATACTGAAAAGCATATTCGCCTATGTAAGAGACACTGTTAGGTATGCTCAAGTTGCCTTTAAACTTCATAGGAACATTGGCGGTCACATAAATATAATTGTCAGATTCATCGTAAACTCCATCAGTTTGTGAGTAACCGGCAAAAGCATAATTTCCAATAGAATCTAATTTTGAATTATTCTCAAATTTAATAGATGTGAAGTCGTCGCACAAATAGAAAGCATGTTCGCCTATAGAAGTAAGGCTGTTAGGAATATTGAGTTCACCTTTGAAATTCATGGTGTAGTCATAAAGATAATAATCATTGCCAGTAATGCCATCATAATTATAGTCCCAACCGTAAATATTTGCGTAACATTTGCCAGCGAAAGCATAATCGCCTATAGTTTCAATTTTTGAGTTTTCTTCAAAAGAAAGACTTGTGAGATTACAGCATAGATAGAAAGCGTAGTCGCCAATGTAAGTGACACTGTTAGGGATAACCAAGTCGCCAGCAAGGTTCATGGAAGAGACGCTGCTATTATTAGAATAACCAGCGAAAGCTCTTTCTCCAATGTAAGTGACACTGTTAGGGATATTTACACTGCTGAAATAATAACATTCACTAAAAGCATTGTCTTCAATTATTGTAACAGGGAAACCGAGGAATTCTTCTGGTATGTTCAATGCAGGTCTGTAAGTGCTTGTAGGTTTTGTTCCTATTTTAACACTTAAACCACTATAGTCTTCGTTAATGCTAAACAACAAAGAATATAATTTATTGCCATTTTCGTCAGATACGTTGTGTTCGTGGTTAACCATCAATGGTTTAATGTCAAATCTGTTCCAAGGTTCGACATCGTAATTATTTATGACAGTAGCAGACACTAATAATGTCGTTTTATTACTTATTCCTTCGAAACAGTTGTTTCCTGTTGTTGGAGGAGTATTTCTGTGTGATATTATTTTGCTGACGTTACTACATCCAGAGAATGCATTTTCACCAATGCTTCTGATGTATTGTGGTATTTCAATGCTTGTGAAAGAAGAACAGTCTTTAAATGCGTTTTCTTCTATTTCAGTAACAGTGTAAGTGAAGTTTTCTCCTGAATGCCAAACTGTTTCAGGAATTATCAGTTCTACGTTTGTTGTTGGTTTTTGTCTTATTTTTACACTTACGCCAGAGTAGTCTTCTGTTGTATTGTAGATGAGCGAATAAAGTACATCGCCGTTTTCGTCTTCAACTTCTACTTCAAATTCGTTGAATTCTACTAATTCCATAATCCAGAAGTCGTACCAAGGTGCTTCTTCGTAGTATAAGTCTACAGATTCTTCTGGTACATAAAGAATAGCGATGTTATGTCCGTTGAATGTTGTGCTTTGTGCTGTTGGAGGTGTGGTGGCAAGACAGATCATAGTGTTGAACTTTGAGCATGAAGCAAAAGCGTATGAACCTATTGTTTGAAGAGCAGCTGACAATGTTAAAGAGCCTTCTAAATTAGAACAATATTGGAAAGCATAATTTCCAATAGAAGTTACCTTGTTTGGAATTGTCAATGAACCAGTGAATTTCATTGTATAGCTGTTGTCACAAGAAAAAGCAGAGGCATCAATTGATGTCAAGTTTTCAGACAATAATAATGAACTGTTGAAACCATAACAATTATAGAATGCATAAGTGCCGATGGTGGTAACAGAATTTGGGATAACGAGATTGCCTTTGAAACCATAGCAACCACGGAATGTGTTGTTGTTGATTGTTGTAATATTCTCGGATAATGTCAAGGAACCTTTGAATCCGTAACAGTTATAGAAAGCGGATGCTCCAATAGAAGTAACTGAGTTAGGGATGACGAGATTACTTGTAAATCCATAACAATTGTAGAAAGCAGTGTTTCCGATAGTGGCTAAATTTTCAGATAATGTTAAATTACCTTTGAATCCGTAACAGTTATAGAATGCGGAGTTTCCGATAGAAGTTACGCTGTTAGGGATAGTAAGGTTACCAGATAAACTTGAACAGGAATAGAATGCACCTTGTCCAATGGTTTCCAATTTTGAGTTTTTTTCAAATTTAATGCTTGTGAAACCGCAATAATTGAATGCATAACTGTCTATAGTGATAAGGTTTTCTGATAAAGTCAAAGAACCTTTGAAGTTTGAGCAATAGTTGAAAGCATAAGCTCCGATAGAAGTGACGCTGTTAGGAATTACGAGATTGCCAGTGAATCCCATGTTGGTGCCATTTTTAGCGAAAGCATATTGTCCTATGGTAATGAGTTTTTCTGACAATGTCAAAGTGCCTTTCATATTATGGCATCCGTAGAAGGCATAATCGCCGATGGATGTGACACTATTAGGAATTATGAGGTTGCCTGTCAATCCAGAGCAATTGTAGAAAGCATTGTTTTCAATGATTTTCAAACTGTCTGGCAATGTGATGCTGTTGAATTTTGTCGCATTTCTGAATCCTCTTTCCAGAATTTTGGTAACATAATAGTTGCTACCATTAATTTCTACCATTGTAGGGATTTCTAGAGCTGTGGCATTGTTTGCAGGTCTGTAGGCTTTTACAGAACATTCGTCTGTTCCTTCAATGGTTGTAAATTGAAGAATGTAGGATGTGTTTAATCCTTCGTTAAAAGTAATGTTAACACTTTCCTGTGCTTTTGTCATTATTGCACATAAGAGCAATAAAATCAAAAAGATAGACTTTCTTTTCATGCTTTTTTGTATCAGGTTTTTATATTATTTTCTTAATGATTTTGCAAAAAAAAACAGTTGTTGTAGATAGTCTGGTTATTCTTGGAGAATAGGCAGTAAATAAAGTTTGCAAATTTAGTGATTTTTCTTTTATAATAGGTGGTAAAATATAGGAAAAGAATAATTTGTTGAAAACAAAAAAAGAGCCTCAGTTTTACTGAAGCTCTTTCGTACCTGAGGCCGGAATCGAACCGGCACGCCCGAAATGGGCACAGGATTTTAAGTCCGGCGCGTCTACCTATTCCGCCACTCAGGCACTTATCCTGTCAAAAAAAATCCCGATTTTCATCGGGACTTGAGCGGAAAACGAGACTCGAACTCGCGACCCCGACCTTGGCAAGGTCGTGCTCTACCAACTGAGCTATTTCCGCGTTGTTGTTTGATGGTGCAAAGATACGCAAAATATCATTCCGCGCAAGTACTTTTTAAACTTTTTTTTAATTTTTTTAAAATATTTTTTATTTATTGATAATCATATATTTATACTTGTGAAAAAATGTAAAAAATCTTTGAAAATCCTAGAAGAATGGGTGTTTTTGGTATATTTTGAGGGCTTTTATCATGAAAAAATATCACAAAATTGGCAAAATGCCTGTTTTTTATGAAAAAATCACGTCGTTTTTGAATGGAATTTTTATGCTTAAAAATGCTTTAAATTTGAAAAAAATATAAAAAAACGTCACGGTGATTTGAGTTCGCCGTGACGTTAATCGTAAATTTAATTGTAATTAGAACTGTCTTATTGCTCTAACGTAATAGAAACGTACTTTAAAAGGTTCAAGACAAACGACGCTGTCGCCCATTAAAGCTATGACTTCAGCCATTGTTTCGGCAGTTTCGTTAGATGTCCAGTAGTAGTCTTCTTTCAATGGGTCGTCGAGTTTGTCGTTATATAATTTAATGTATTCGTCATCGAATACGTGTTTTCCGTTGCTGATAGCGGTCCATAATAAATTCATTTCCTGGGAAGAAGGCATATACCAGCCTTCGCCGTGATCGGCGCACCATTTTGCTGCTGGGTATTTGTCGGCTCCTAATTTAAGCATGTCTTCTGTGTTCCATTGGCCTTTTATTGAAATGCAGTTGGCCCATACGTTTTCTGTTGACCATTGAAGGTCGGCTTCGTCCAACGACATGATGTATCCGCTTTTGCCATCTTCAGAGACATGGAATACTACGCCCTTTACGCCGTCTTCGTCATATAAGTCGCCAGGAGCATAAGTGCGGGCTTCTTTAACAGTGATGCTTACGTTTTCTGATTTGTTTCCGTCATAAGAAGCGTTAAAAACATAAGTGCCTGTCTTTGTTGATGAAAATGAGTAGCCGTTCAAGTTTTTATTGTCGGTGACATTTAAAATTGTAGCTTCTTCTGTTACGTCAACGCCATTGAATAATACAGTGAACATGACTTTGTCGGTGCCAGTGTTTTTGATTTTTGTCTTGTCGGCTATGAGTTTTATGCCTGAAGTATCAGGAGTGTCTGATACGGCTTCGATTTTGACTTCATTTGAAGATATTCCGTTGTATTTGGCTACGAAAGTGTATGTTCCAGCTTCAGTAGTGTGGAATTGGTTGTCGGTGAGTAAACCTTCTGATTCGATATTTGTCAATAAATAACCGCTTTCTAATGTTTTACCATCGAGTTTCACTGTGAATGTGGCGATGTCTTTTCCGTTGGCGAGAATGGTGTTTTTGTCGACGATTAATTCTAAATTAGCGTTTTCTTCTTCGTCGCCAGGGACTTTGTCAGGTGTTGTGAAATATAATTCTGTGATTGGTCCCCATTCGCCGTTGCTGTTTTTAGCAGCTGCGATAGCGACGCATTTTAAACCTGGATTTATCTGATAGTCAGTGGTTAATTGTTCATATTGGAACCAGCCGTCTGTTGGCATGAATGGGTCGCTGCATAATTCTTCTTGATGTCCGTCGATGTCGCTGAGATAAGTTTCTTCAAGCATTACGTCGAATCTGTAGGCATTTGTTTGGTCGTTAGGTATAAATGTGAAGAATTGAGAAGGCTTCAATTCCCATTCGTAAGTTTCTAGGTTCATCCAGTCGGCTAAGACATATTCTCCGAGTTTTATTTCGACTTCGGCAACGCCTTCGCCGCCTAATCCTTGTGTTCTGAATTTGAATACTTGGTAAGGAGCTCTTGTTCCGTTTACGTCTTGTGCTTGAATGTATACTTCATATAATGCGCCTGGTACTTCGTTAGGATATTGTTGTGACTTGTTGCCCTTGAATTCATATCCCCAGCCTTCAATCATGTCGCCGATATTATTCCAGCCTTCCATATGTCTGAACATAATGTATTGATATTCAGTAACGCCAGCTTCTGCTACGAAAATGCTGTATTTTGAAGTTTCTGAATTAGGTGTGAGTTTGAGTGTGAAGTCGCAGAAATTGTCTTCGTTTAATTCATTTTTAGTTACTTCAACTGCAACATTTGGGTTTCCGACAAGGTTTTCAGCACGAGTAACGAATCTTGCTTTTGTGACATCGCAAGGTAAATCGTATTCGTCGAGACCAACTGTAACGATAGCATATTCTGTGTTATGGTCGAGTGCTAAGTCTTTGATTTCTACATTTTCAAAATCTTGGTAATATGTTTCTGTAGTTTTTTCACAAATGTATTTTGCCAAATCGTTGCTTGAAAGTGATAATATGGAAGTGTAATCCATACACATCAACTTAAATCCTTTACAAGAAGGAGTGCGAGTTATATCGAATTTTACATAAGTTGTAGAATAGTCGATGATGTTGATGTCGGCTGCTACTTTGCCTTCTACATTTTTAAAAGTGAGGCTGTCGAGATTGTCGATGTCGTAACGGTCTGTCACGCCGTTGCTGTTATGCACATTCAGATTATTGCCGACGCCCAAGCCGCCGAAACTTAAACTGTCGACTTTATTCATATTATATATGGCGGCATTTTCTCCTTTTTGATAAAGGAAAAGTCTGTTGCATCTTTGGCTTTGAGCATTTAAAGCAATGCTAGTCAATATTATAGCGATAGTAAGTAAAAACTTTTTCATTGTTTGACGAATTTTAATGTTGTTGAATTAGAGTTAACGAAGTAAACGCCAGGTGCGAGGTCAGAGACGTTGATTGATTCACCGTTCCATTGGGAATATTTTTCAACGAGTACGCCTGTCATGGAATAGATGTAGATGTCAGAACCATAAATCTTTTCAGCGTTTTGAATAATGAGATTGTCTTTTACAGGATTAGGGAAAATGCTTGCTGATGAGGCATTTACAGTTTCTATTGAAGTGCCTTGTTCGTTAAATGTGATTTTTATTATGTCTGAAAAATAAAAATCATTTGATGTGTTGTCGTTGTTGTTGACAACCAATTTCGTTGTTTTGAATTTGATAGTTGAAATGTTAGATACGTCAATTCTGACAGGGGAGAGGTCGGAATTGTTTAGATAAATGCTAATTAACTCATCTGCTTTTAAATACGAGCCGGTTAATAAAAATAAACCGATGATTAAACAAAATCTTAACTTCATAAGTTTAAATATTTGATTGTTAAATTATCAACAAAGATATGAAAAATGTCAAGAATGAACAAGAAAAATATTATTAAACGAAATCATTTTTATAACTTTGCAAAATGAAATTTAAATTATAATTTATGAAAAATAAAATTGATATTTGGTATGAAATAAAAAGCCACATTATTATTACATTGGCGATTGTTTTATCAGCGATAGGCTGGTGCGGTTTTCTTATTCCTAATCAGATGCTTGGTGGCGGCGTTACTGGTCTTTCGACTATAATTTATTGGTTGACAAAAATTCCTACAGGTGTCATGATTTTTGTGTTGAATGCGATTCTTATTGCTATATCATTTAAATCGTTGGGAAGAAGATTTGCGATAAGCACGATTTATTCTGTTGTTATGACATCTGTAATATTCTATTTTGGCCAGATGTATTTTGGTGATACACCTTTGATTTCTGACAGATTTCTCGCATCGGTATTAGGTGCAGCATTGAATGGCGTGGCTTGCGGTATCATTTTCCTTGAAGGCAGTAGCACTGGTGGAACTGATGTCATTGCTGTTATGATAAACAAATATCGCAACGTGACAATAGGTCGACTTTCTTTATTTATTAATGTAGTGGTTATTGGATGTTCGTATTTTGTTTTTAAAGATTTGGAACTTTTGATTTACAGTTATGTTGGTCTTATGGTGACAAGCTATACAATCGATATGACGATGAACGGTAGCAAGCAGTCGGTGCAGATGTTTATTTTCACATCGAAGCCACACGAGATTGCCGACAGAGTGGGAGAGGAAGTGCAACGTGGCGTGACAATGATAAAAGGAACTGGCTGGTATTCAAAGAAAGAATCTGAAATAGTTATGGTTGTCGTTCGTAAGATTGAATCGCAACGTGTTATCAGAATCGTAAAACAAATAGACCCTGCGGCATTCGTTTCTGTCAATACCGTTATGGGAGTTTATGGAAAAGGCTTTGAAATGATGAAGAAATAAAAAAAGCGGTCATTCGACCGCTTTTTTTTATTTGCTTGTTAATCTTAACTGATTTTTGACTGGAACAATTCCTTTGCTATTGTTTTTAGAAAGTTTACGTTCCTTTATTGTTTTTGAAGCTGATTTGCTTGGCATGTCGGCTGGAGTTGTGAAGCGTACTTCTGTGATTGGACCCCATTCGCCATTGATGTTTTTAGCAGCTGCAATGGCAACACATTCTGTGTTAGGATTGATTTGATAGTCTGTGGTTACTTCTTCATAGAAAAACCAATTTGCCATTGGCATTGGCGGTTCTGAACATAATTCTTGTTTTATGGATTCATTTTCAGAGTCATATTCCTCTGCTAAGTATACTCCAAATCTGTATGCGCTTACTTGGTCATTAGGAGAGAATGTGATGAATTGTGATGGAAGCATTTCTTCTCCCCAGTCTGCTAGTTTGTATTCTCCAAGAGTTATTGTAACTTCAGCAGTACCTTCGCCGCCGAGTGGTTCTGTCGTTAGTTCAAAAACTTGATATGGAACCATTTTGCCATCTTTATCCCATGCTTGGATGTAAACTTCATATACTGTGCCAGGAGCTAAATCTTCCCATTCGAATGAACCTTCAGCTGTAAATGGTACGCCCCACATTTCAATCATTTGTCCGAAGTTTGAGAAACCGAACATTGGAGCAAACATTTCATATTGTGATTGCATTTCGCCTTTTGCTCCTGCCACAACGCAGTATTTGCTTACGTCTTCATTAGGTGTGAATTTGATGGTGAAACCAAATTGGCTGAGTTCTACTATTTCTGTGGCGACTTCTGGGTTGCCTAAAATTGGTTCTGCTGGTGATGTGAACTCTACTTTTTTTACATCGCATAATACTCCGTAAACGTCAATGCCGACTGTTAAGATAGTATATTCTGTACTTGGCAAAATTTCGATGCCAGTCATCTCTGCATTTGTAAAGTCTTGATTATAAACGTAGTTTTCTTGTTCGTCGATATATGTTGCGAGATATTCGTCAGACATACTGGCGACTTTAACAGTAGGTTCAAGTGCTATTTTGTAGCTTGCGCATGAAGGTGTGCGTGTTACTGCGATTGTTAATGTTTCTAAATTATAGCTTATCAATTCAATGTTTGCAGCCACTTCGCCTTCAACTGTTGCAAATGTGAGGCTGTCTACATTGTTTAAAATAAAGCCTTCTGTATTTGTGCCGCTATGTACTAATAATCTGTTGATTTCTGTGTTTTGTGCGTATAATCCGCAGCTGAGTAATAATGCTGCAATAACTAATAATATCTTTTTCATTGTTTTATGAATTTTAAGGTTGTAGAATTGATGTTGATAAAGTAGATGCCTGGATTGAGGTTTGAAACATTTATGTTTTCGCCGTTCCAGTTAGTTTGTTTTGAAATAAGTGTTCCTGTCATAGAATAGATGCATAGGTCAGAACCGTACATTTCTTCAGCGACGCTTATGTTCAGATTGTCTTTCGCAGGATTAGGGAAGAATGTTAATGTTGCATTAGAGTTCATTTCTTCGATAGATTCTGTGTTGAGTTCTTCGTTGAATGTTATTTTTATAACATCAGAATAATTGAAGTTTTGAATTACAGCATATTGCTTGTTTTTAATGCTTAGTTGGCTTGTTTCAAAAACAATGCTTGAAACATCAGTAATGGCTATTTGCGCAGGTTTTTCGGAGCTGTTCAAGTGGATGGTTAAGAGTCCATCACCTTCAGCTCTTACTCCAATTGCGACAAATAATAGCATCAGAGTGATTAGGTAGGATTTTAATTTCATAATAAAAATATTTAGTTATAAATAATGGTTCAAATTTAATAAAAAAATATGAAATAAGCAAGACGTGTGGATATAAAAAAAACGGCCGGAATTTCCGACCGTTTATGTATTGTTCAGTATTATTTAATGCCTAAAGCTTTCTTGATGTGTTTTGGAAGAGCGTCTTTGTGAACAACGATGTTCATAGTTTTGTAACGTACGAAAGCTTCTGAAGCGTATAAAGAACCTTCGTATTTGCCATAGTTGCCCCATGAGTTCTTTACGATGAAGTAGTTGTTGCCGAGTTGGTCTTGTGCTTTACCGTAAATAATCATACCATGGTCGTCTGTTGTTTCGTAGTTGTCGTAAGCAAGTTGACGGTCTTCTTGTGATACCCAGCGTTGTGGTGTTGGTTGTGAGAGAGCTTCTTTAGCTCTGTCAGCTGCGCTCATACCGATCCAGCGAGCCATGTCTGTGCCAGAGTCGTTGCTGCCAGTTTTAGCTTCGAGGTCAGGAAGAACAGCGATACCAGCGTTTTCGCCTCTTAACCAGCCTTTTTCACTTACGTCTGAACCCCAAGCGATTGTGTAACCGTTGTCGATAGCGTTGTTCATGACTTCCATGAATTCGTCGATTGGGAGGTTGTAAGCTGTACCCCATCTCCAGTTGTCTTGTACTTCGATGATGAATTTTTCGTAGAATGGTTGGTGTGAGAATGATGCTAAGTTTACATAGTCATCTGGGTTGAAACCTGTTGATTCTGCGAATGATTTTGGAGTGTATTCTTTACCGTTGTAAACGAATGTTTCTGGACGTTCGCCGATGTAAGCGTTGAGGATGCCAGCCATAGCTTCTTGCCAAAGTGGAGTACCTTCAGGGCTTGTTTGTAAAGTTTTGTTTGTGATGATGCCTTCTACGAATGGGTCGCAAACGCTTGAGAATTCTGAGAAGTTAGATAATGTTTCACCGTGTTTAACACCAGCTGGTAATTCAGCGTCTGGAACTAAACCGTAATTTTTGATGCCGTAGATGACATCGTAGAATGAACCGCCTTGTGAGAAAGAGATGTCGCCGTGTGTGCGAACTGTAGCTTTAGCGCGATCCATGTATGTGTGCCAAACGATGAACATTTCTGAGAAATCGTATTCGCCTTTACCCATACGTAATAATTCAGCTTCAACGAATGATAATGATGAGTAGCACCAGCATGTACCTGCTGCGTATTGGTTCTTAACTGATGTTACAGGAAGTCTTACCTCGTTTGAGAAAATCCAACCTTCTTCTTTTGGAGCTTGTTCTGCTTCTTGTGCGTTAGCTAAGCATGGCATGACGAATGCTAATGCTGTTGCTGCTAAGAATTTTTTAAAGTTCATAATGTTAATTTAATTTAAGTTAATAATAATTTATAATTCTAATTTTGTTTTAATATCTGATGATAAAGCTTCTTTATTAACAGTGAAGAACATGGTGTGAAGACGTACGAATGGTTCTGAACAATACCAATAGCCTTCGTATCCGTAGTTAGATGTCCATGAGTTTTTCACCTTATAATATTTGTTGCCGTTTTGGTCGTGGGCGATGCCAACGATGAGCATGCTGTGGTCGTCGGTTGTCTGTCCGTTTTCGTATGCTTCTTGGTGCATCTCTTCTGTGACTTCAACTTCTGGCATCACGCTTTCAAATTTATATAATGAAGCGAGAATCTCGTTATCGCTCATCTTCTTATATTTCTTAACGTCTGATTGTCTGATTTTTTCAACATTTGATTCAAGGACAACGCCAACGCCTGCGTTACGGCTGAAGCCTTTGTCGCTAACGTCTTGAGCCCAACCTACAGTGTAACCGTTATTCAATGCGTTGTCGAGTTCGTTCATCAACTCATCGAGTGGCATATTGTAAGTAAAGGTGTTTGTCCAGTTGTCTTGGATTGGCATGATATAAGGTTTGTAGTTTTCGTGATTTGTGAATGCGCCAATCTGAATGTAATCTTCAATGTTGAGAGGATATTTTTCTGCGAATGACTTAGCATCGTATTCTGTTCCTTCGAAAGTGAATGTCGCAGGTGTTTCGCCGAGATAAACGTTCAAGATTTCTTGTACCATTTCGTCCCAGACTTTACTGATTTTTCCATTGTGTTGTTTGTTGACGATTTTGCCGTATTCAGCGAGAACTGTGTGTAACTCACCATGGTTGTGAGTCTTGTCTCCTAAAACGAGTCCTTCGTATGCTTCATTTGGCATCATGCCGTTTTCGTTGATGGCGTATAAAACGTCGAACACTTCGCCGCCAGGACTGAAGTTGCAGGTTCCTTGCATGCGGATGTATTTTTCGAATTTGTTGGCGTAAGCCCAACGTACGAGATACATTTCTGAAAGGTCGAGTTCGGTGTTGTATTTTCTCATTATCTCAGCTTCTACCATGCCTAAGCCTGCAAAACACCAGCATGTTCCTGATTTAGCTTGGTTCTTTACTGAAGTATGAGGCACGACGACATCGTCAGTGAATTGATATGCGTTTGATTGTGCGAAAAGCATTGAACCGATACCGAGTGTCAATGCGAGTGATAAAACGAGTTTTTTCATAATTATCTTTGTTGCTGTTGGCTTTGGGCAGTGAGCTATGAGCGTTTTGTTGTTAATTTCTCATAGCCCATAGCTCAAGGCTCATTGCTTAATAAATCTTTTTACAGTTTCTCCGTTTAAACTTTTAACCTTAACGAAATAAACTCCGCTGTTGAAGTCAGAAATGTTAATGTCTAATTGTAAATTGTTCATTGTACATTGTTCATTATAAACGTTTACGCCAATGATGTTATAGATATTTACTTCTGTTATTTCTTCGTTTGCTTCGATTGACAAATTGTCTGTTGCTGGGTTAGGGAAGATGTTGAAAAGGCTTGTGTTTTCAGCGAGTGATTCGCCTAATGTTTTTGTACAAGCTTCTTCTGAAGGATTTGATTCTGAAGAAGAACCCATTGCTGTGACAGTGTAGCAATATTCTGTGTCGTAAGCTAAGTTTTCGTCAACGTATGTTGTTCCTGTGATGTTAGCGATTTCAACGTCGTTGCGATATACGAAGTAGCTGCTTGCATTATTTACAGCATCCCAAGTCAATTCTATTGAAGAAGTGCTTTTTGCTGTTGCTGTGAGGTTTGCTGGAGCTTTCACTGCGCTAGCATCTTCAATATCTTCGTTGAGATTTACACCAATTTGTTCTGAGTATTCTGAAACGATAATTAATTGAGTGTCACAAATAGTTTTTACGAAAACATAAAGTTCACCGTCAGCATCTGAACCCATAATGAATTCATTTGAAGTCACAGTGCCCATCATCATGCCTTCAGGATAGTATTGAGTAGCCACATAAATAGCATATGCTTCAGCGCCATCAACGATGTCCCATGTGACAGTGATTTTATATTTTTTGCCGAAGTTAGGGTCGTTCAATACGACATTAGCCTTAACATTTTGAGGAGTGTCGCAAACGTAGAATGTTTCTGCGCAAACGTCAGCTGATTTCGCTGATTCTTCTGTTTCGTTAACAGCTGATAAATTGAAACAATATTTTGTTTCTGGTTCTAAACCATTGATTGTGCAGATTGTACCTTTAACGCTTGTAAGGAATTCATCGCCGCTATAAATCTTGTATTCTGTTGCGCCTTCAACACGTTTCCATGTTATTTCGATAGCGTCTTTGTTTATGCCTCTTGCACTGATTGAGTCTGGTGTTCCGAACACATCACCTTGTGCGAATAATGTTGTTGAAACTAGTAGTGTAAATAATAAAAGTAATGATTTTTTCATAAGCTAAATTTTTAAAAGATTAGTGGTTCAAAGATACGAAAAAAAGTGATAAGTTTTGCGTTGTGCGAAATAAAAAATAAGATACATGATTTTGCTTTGAGCTTTGAGCATTGAGCCATGGGCAATCTACAATTGCTCACAGCTCATAGCCCATAGCTCATCGTTTAATAATTCTTTTTACTATATTTCCTTTTTCTGTATTTATCTTAACGAAATAAATTCCAGACTTCAAATTAGCTACATCAATAGAGTTGCTGAGTTGCTGAGTTGCTGAGTTGCTGAGAATTTGAACTCTTCCGTAAATATCATAAATCTCAATAGTCAGTGTCTGAGTCAGCGTTTGAGTCTCAATATAAAGTCTGTCGTTAACAGGATTTGGATAAATCTCGAATCTGTTTTCGTAATTTGAAATGACGTTGGTAGTGTCGTTTTCATTGCCTTCGTTTTCTTCGCTGTATGATGTTTTTACGATGCCTACAGATTTTTTATTGTCATATAAAGCAACTACTTCAACGATATATAAATCGTCTTCTTTTGCAACAGAATGTGACAATTCTGTTGTGTTATTCGCAACTAATTTGTTGTTGACATAAATGTTATATCCTGTAGGATTGCTTCCTTCTGGTGCTTCCCATGTGATTTGCAAGTTGTTGTCGACTTCTGCCACTTCAAGATTTCTTGCAGGATAAGGATGTTCTGTGTATTCGTATAAGAAACTGCTGTTGAACACTTCGCCTGACACTAAGTTTTGAACCCAGACCGCTACTTCAAGGTCGTTCATGTCTTCGACGTTAGTGTTTGACATATCGTAAGTGAATTCAAAACGTTGGTATTTGCCTGATTCGACTTTAGTGTCGTTGCCGTTTGCGTTGTCGAGCATCTTCATCATGATGTGATGGAATTCTGTCTCGCCGTTGTCTCCTTTATTACCTGTCGTTGTCTTTTCATTTACAGAAACGAAAGTCTTTACGTTCTTCAAATTGACATACGACATCACGTCTGTTGTGACATTGATAGTCTTTCCTTCAATGTTGAATGCACCTTTGATATTGACGAAAGCTGCTTCGTTGTAACTGTTATCTAACTGATATTGTGATACAGAAGTGGCACCTAAGTTGACGCCGTTGAATGCTACGTTAGGAACGCCAGAGACTAGATAATAGTTGCTTCTCACGTCGCATTCTGCAGTATTGTAAATGTCAGTTGGATATTTCGCTGGATATTTGACGTAAGTGTATTTCCCAGGATTGCTTTCTGTAAGTTTGTGCATCATATTATTGACCGACACGCAAGGAGCGCAAGAAGCACT
>JAFOBJ010000031.1 GCA_017381865.1 Bacteroidales bacterium | reverse complement strand
TATAATCTGACGCCCTTACAGGGCTATGATTCTGACATAAAATAATAACTTTGATGAAAACGTTTTCATCAAAGTTATTATATTTATCTATGTACTAATGGGTTATATTGATTTTACCAACCATTTTTGGCAATTATACCCAAATCCTCAAATCCTCAAATCCTTAGTTCCTCAAATCCTCAAATCCTCAAATCCTTCATTCTAAAATCTCTGGTAATACAGCGAGGCTGTTGCTTGAAGGTTTTTGGTAAATCTTCAAGTCAAACATTGTAACAACTGCGAATACATGGTCGAAGATGTCGCTTTGGATATTTTCGTATGAAATCCATGCTTTGTTTGAACTGAAAGCGTAGATTTGAATTGGCACACCAGTCTCTGTAGGGGATAACTGTCTGACCATGAATGTCATATCTTTATTGATATAAGGACAGTTGGCAAGATATGCATTAAGATAAGCTCTGAAAATACCGAGATTAGTTTGACGTCTTCCATTGACGAGATTAGAATTGTCAATGTTGTTTGCTTTGTTGTATTCTTCTATTTCTTTTTCTTTGTCGTTGATATATTGTGTCACCAATTGGAATTTCTTGAAACGTTCCAGCATTTCAGGCGTGCAGAATTTAACAGTGTCAATATCAATGACAAAAGAACGTGCGATGCGTCTTCCGCCAGAGTTTTCCATTCCTCGCCAGTTGGTAAAGGAATCTGATATTAATGAATAAGTAGGTATTGTCGTGATTGTTTTATCCCAATTTTGAACTTTTACGGTTGTCAATCCGATTTCCAGGACTTCGCCGTCGGCTTTACTTTTTTCCATGACAATCCAGTCACCGATACGAAGCATGTCGTTGATTGTCAGTTGAAGACCTCCGACAAAACCTAAAATAGGGTCTTTAAAAACAAGCATCAATACAGCAGAAAGAGTTCCTAATCCTATTAAGATGTTCGATAGTTCTTTGTGAGTTAAAATTGCGATAATCAATAATGCACAGATGATGTATATTATGGTTTTTAATACTTGAATGAAGCCTTTTATTGGCTTGCTTTTGGATATTTCATAAGTGTCGTAGATGTCGTTTAATGTTGTTAAGATGGCATCTAAAACTCTGCTGTAAATGAAGACTTCGTATATTTTTGTAAATAAGATTATTGTTGAAGATAATGTTGGAAATGAAGGTATTGCAGCTTCGATGTTGAATCTTATCAGAAAGGCTGGAATGAGAAGGCATATTCTGTTGAAAACCTTGTTTTGGATTAATATGTCGTCTCTTTTGCTTTGGCTTTTCTGTATGAATACATAAACGGTTTTTTTAATCACCAAAAGAATTATGTAATATAATGCTAATGTAATTAAGATTAAGGTAATCAGACTGATAGCTTCAGAAATATAAGTGGTTATAGTCGTATTTAATCCTAATTTGGATAATAAGTTTTCGAGGAATATAATGTATTTGTTAAACATAATTAGTTGTTTAATAGAATGTTAAGACTTAATGGATTGATTTCTACGGTTATGTCTTTGTTCATTTCAACTGGTTCGCCATCAATGTTGGCCACTTCCGCTTCTTTGCGTATTACTTTGATTTTCTTGGCTTTATAAATGTCGATGAAGTTGCTTTTATCAATTTGTTTTACTAAGAAATAAGTCGCAACAATCGGGACTTCAAGTATGTTGGGCTTTTTAAATATGCAAACATCTAGCAGTCCGTCTTGAACGCTAGCTTTAGGTGAAATTTCTGCGTTATAACCGAATTGGCTTGAATTAGCGAAAGTTACAAAGAAAGGTTTACATTCAATAGTGGTCTCGTCGTCTAAAATAAGTGTGTATTCCTTTTGTTTGTAATTAGGATATTTTTCTGTTACTAGCTTTGCGTAAGTTAGGAATCCTCGGTTTTCGTCTTTTGCGAAATAATCAGCGATTAAGGCGTCAAAGCCAATTCCAGCGATGCTTATAAAAGGAATTCCGTTCATGACGGCGGTGTCTATTTTATAAACTTTTCCGTTGTTAATGACTTCATTTATAAGACGTTCTACTTTGAATGGAAGTTCAAGATGTCGGGCTAGGCCGTTTCCGGAACCTAAAGGTATAATGATTAGAACTTGCTTTTTGCCAATAAGACACTTCGCAATTTCGTTAATGGTGCCATCGCCTCCAACAGCAGCTATATATTCGAAGCCATCTTCTATGGCTTTCATTGTCAATTCAGTAGCATGACCAGCATACTCGGTAAAAACAATGCTATATTCATATTGATTTTTGTCAATATGTTTGTCAACAAGATGTGGAAAATTATTCTTGTTATGATGTCCTGAAATTGGATTTATAATAAAAATTATTTTCTTTTTCATTTGTACAATATAACTTGTTGATGGTCACTTTATTTTAGTTTGAAAAAAATAAATGTTTATATATGCAAAGATACAAAAATAAAGTTGTATGGTTCAAGGAATAAAGGGAATTATTTATTAAATTTGTAGAAATAATTTTATTTCCCACACTAAAGCAGTTATGAAAGTTAAGATATTGATAATCTTTTTGTTATTATTTAATTTTTTACATTCTCAAACGGAATCGTTTCCTCAGTATCCGAATCCTGTTAAAATACCAGTTTATCTTTCTGCTACTTTTGCGGAAATAAGAACAAATGCTTTTCATGCAGGCGTCGATATTCGTACGCAAGGCGTTGAGGGTAAGGAGGTTTTCGCTGTTGCTGATGGCTATGTGAGTAGGATAGGAGTTTCGCCGTATGGCTATGGAAAAGTTTTGTATATAACTCATGATGATGGATTTACGTCGGTTTATGCTCATCTTTCAAAGTTTAATAAAAAAATAGGTGAGTTTGTTAAAAATAGACAATACGAAACAAAGTCGTTTGCACAGAATATTCTTTTAGAAGAAGATGAATTTCCAATAAAACGTGGTGATTTTCTGGGTTTTACGGGAAATAGTGGATCGTCGGGCGGTCCTCATCTTCATTACGAAATTCGTTATACAGAAACGCAGGAGCCGGTGAATCCTCTTTTCTTCGGATTGAAAATCAAGGATAATATAAAACCTTGTATAAAAGGTGTCGCAATTTATCCTCTCAAAAATTCAACGGTCAATGGTCAGGAATCAGCTCTTTATCTTGATGTGATTGATGAAAATAATGCATATTCTGTTGAAAATCCGATTTTTAGAGTTAATGGAGATGTGGCTTTTGGAATAAATGTGTTTGATCAAGCAGATGGTTCAAGTAATAAAAATGGTCCTTATTCTGTTGAGCTATTTCTTGAGGACGCATTGATTTTCAGTATTATATCGTATAAATATTCGTATTCTGAAACTCGTTATGTTAATAGTTTGATAGATTATTCCTATTTTATTGAAAATAAAGAGCGTTTTATTAGAACAGAAATCGATGAGTTTAATAAATTGACGGTTTATGATGAAAAGAATGGCGTTGTTACTGTTAATGAGGGCGATACGTTGAATATAAAGTATGTCGTAAAAGATTATAATAACAATGTTTCGACTTTAGCATTCACTTTGATAGGAGAGAAGTCTTCTGAATTTGAACTAAAGAAAGATGCTTCTGATTTGTGTTATAATGTATTAGGTGAAGAAAAATCAGAAATAAATATGGAAGGATTTATGGCGAAAATACCTAAATATGCGTTCTATCGTAATCTTGTGCTAAATGTAACGCAAATTGATACTATTGAAAATATCTTTTCAGATTATGCTTATCAGCTTGGTAGTGAAGAGATTCCCTTGCATAAAAGAATTGACGTTAGCTTAAAGGTGAAAGATGAATATGTTGGTGATACGTCTTTGTATATCGCATTGGTTGGTAAAGATGGTGCGTTTTCCTTTTTGGGAAATAAATTCGCTGATGGTTATATAGAAGCGCAGACAAATGTATTGGGTACTTATGTTGTTGTAAAAGATACAATTAAGCCAATAATAAAACCTGTTAATTTTAAAGCTAAAGGTTCTATTCATGACAATTGGTCGTTGAGAGTTGAAATTGATGATAAGGAAACCGGTGTCAATAAATACGATATGTATATAAATGACGAATGGGTGTTGGCTGATTATGATGCTAAAAATAAATTGTTGATTTATCAAATTGATGATCGTATAAAAAAAGGTCACAATAAATTGGAAGTTATTGTGACCGATATGATTGGAAACCAATGTGTTTATTCAACTATTCTTCAGCGATAGGCACATATTGATAAGCGCCGGCGTCTGGTTTGTTTCCTCTGTCAACGCCATCTAAATCGTATTGTAATAATCCAGTTGAATATTTTGGATTGCCTATTCCAATAGCAGGTGATAATGTATCTAGATGATAGTCAAATTCTTTGTTGACAAATTTTGGGTTTATGTTAAAGAGACATTCGTTGTAATTTATGTCATTGTTTCTCTTTGTCCTTAAAATGCTGTTGTTGAAAATGTATGTTGTATCAGGGCCTGGGAAGAATTCTGTATTAAACTCATCTTCTTGATTACCATACATAATACAATTGTTCATTTCAAAATTGAAATCATAATAGTAAAGAGCTCCGTCAAAAGGATTTTGGTAAGCATTGCCGAAAAATAGGGAAGGTGTTGTTCTTGTTGAATTGTTCCAATAATTGGCTATAGTTCCTTGTTCGAATATGTATTGACCTCCGCCAGTGAGAGCTACGGCGTAGTTGCCGCAATTGGAAACGACAAAGTTCGTCGCATAGAGGTTGTATAAGTTGGTGTATATGCCGATACCCGTATGATTATCAATTATTGTGTTGTGAATCTTTAAGAAAGCTCTGTTAGCTTTTTGAAAACATTGTGCTTGTATTCCGATGAATCCGTTTTTGATTATGGCGTTGTTAATTGAGTGGCCATGGCCTTCGCGAGCTTCCATCAGCCAAATTCTGTCCCATTGTCCAGGTTCATCAGCGTAGAAATCTTCAAGTCTATCACCTTGGAAAACAACTGGGTTTTCTGGAGTTCCTTCTACGCGTAATTGACCTTCGCTAAAAGCCCATAATCCGCTACCTTTATGGAAGTGAATCTGTGTTCCTGGTTCAATGACTAATGTTCCGTAAGAATTTATCAAGGCATAACCATAAATAACATAAGGTTTTTCGGCTGTCCAATGAACTTCTTGAAGACTATCAGCGATAATTTTAAATTTTGGAAAGCCTTGTATTTCTTGGTCTGCAATGATATAATTGGCATTTTGTCCGTAAGCTGTAAGTGTTACTATTTGTTCATTTTGGTTTGTTTCAAAAATGATTCTGTCTTCAACGAAGAATGGGGTATTTAAATCGTTAGGGTTAACGGTTACTCTTACGAAAACGTAGATGCTATCTTTTGCATATATTTCCATGTCGGAAAATTTATATCCAGACTGACCATCAACATTGATGCTGAATTGAGACTGGTTTCCGCTTTCCAAACGTATCGAACTTATCTTTAAGTTTTCATCATTGTTGTTGTATATCATAAGTTGTCGAGTGGAGGAGCCTATGGTTGTAAATACAGTGTCAAATGTTACTGTATCTGTAGAAAATTCAACTTTTAGGGCGGTGTCGTCACTGAATTTAGGCGGTTTCCTACACGATGCAAAAACAGCAAATATAGTTAAAGCTAATATGCAGATATACTTATACATAACTATGATATGAACTTTTGCGATGATAAATATTTATTGTACTCTTTTGAAATATTCTTCCCAACTTTGATTTTTAAAAGCATCGGAACCGATGTATTTTAATATGTATAAGAAATTGTATGCTTCGATATATCCTGGGACCACGGTTATTAGCTGATTGTTTTCGCTCATGAAGGCATAAGAAGGATAAGACATATTGCCTTGTAATAGAGCCTGTGCTAATTCGTGTGTTCCTCTTCTTTCTTCGCTAGATGTCTTATTTGAGAATGTATATCCGTTAAATACAATGGGTTCGGTTTGTTCCGCATTGAATTTAACGGCATAGAAGTTCTCATTCATATAGGCCACTACGTCTTTGTCGATGAATGTGGTTTGGTCCATTTTTTTACACCATCCGCACCAATCTGTATAGACATCGATGAATATTTTTTTAGGATTGGTTTCGTTCAGTTTAATGGCTTCTTCAAAACTCATCCAATTGATTCTGTCGTTTGTGGCAGTTTGTGCGTTGATGTTATATGATGTGAAAATACTTAGTATAATCAACGAGATGATGCTTAACTTTTTCATATTAATCGTATTTATATTTTGCTCTTTCTATTTCTTTCTTGTTGTCTTTGTCTTTAAGGTTGTCACGTTTGTCGTAGAAATGTTTGCCTTTAGCAAGAGCTATATTGACTTTTGCTAGACCTTTGTCATTGATAAACAAATCTGTTGGGACTATTGTAAATCCTTTTTCGTTTGATTTGGTTTTCAGTTTGTTGAGTTCTCTTCTAGTGAGGAGAAGTTTTCTTTCACGTTTTGGATCATGGTTGTTGTAAGTTCCGAGGGCATATTCTGTAATGTGCATTCCAAGCACGAATAGTTCTCCGTTTTTGAAAGTGCAGTAAGAATCAGCCAGACTAGCTTTACCTTCTCTGATGCTTTTAATTTCAGTTCCAGTAAGCACGATGCCTGCCATGTAAGTATCAATGACAAAATATTCAAAAGATACTCTTCTGTTTTTAATGTGTACTTTATTTTGTGTTTTTTCTTTTGCCATAATCTTTTTAGTTAGGAATTAGGAGTTAGGAATTAGGAGTTTTTTTGTTTCCTAGTCCTAAATCCTAATTCTAGAACTCTAAAACTTTAGAATTTTTAAGGTATAGAGTTCTATAGTTCTGAATTTTATTTCACGTCGCCAAGTATGATAGGCATTCCGTCGTTGCCGCCAATGATAACGACTTTTGAGTTTGGAGATTCAGCGAGTTTTAAAGTAGCTTCGATGCCTTTGTCGCGGAGAATCTTGTCTGTGATACTTGCACTTACGATGCTGTTAGCTTTTGCTTTACCTTCAGCTTCAACGCGTTGACGTTCTGCTTCTTGGGCTGCTTTGTCGAGCTTGAATTCGTATTCGAGAGCTTCTTGTTCTTGTTTTAACTTGCTTTCGATAGCAGATTTGATGGTAGGAGGCAAGGTGACAGAACGGATAAGAACTTGATTCAGTTGAACATATTTCTCGTCTAAAAGTTTCTTTGTTTCTTCAAAAATTTCTTCTTGAATAGCATCGCGTTTTGTTGAGTAAATTTGTTCTGGGGTGTAACGACCAACTACGCTTCTTGCTGCAGAACGCATCGCTGGAATGACGACTCTGTTGAGATAATTTGTACCAATCTTAGCATGGAGAATACCTAACTCATTCCATTTAGGTTGATACCATGTAGAGAATTCTATTTTGATTTCCAGACCATTAGATGACAATGCACTCATCTCTTCTGATGTTTCTTGCTGACGAGTTTCGTAAACGTACATTGTGTTCCAAGGAGCTATGAAGTGGAAACCTTCTTCGTAGGTGTGTTCTGTATCAACACCGCCGCCAAATAAACGGAACAATACTCCGCCGTGACCAGCTGGAATCGTAACTGTGATACGGCTCCAGAAAATTATTAGCAATAAAACTATACCGCCGATGATAATAAACGGTGTGTACTTCTTCAAATCATTGTTGTTGTTAGATTGTTGTGTATATTCCATAATTGTGATGTTTTAATATGTTACAAAGATAAGGATTATTTCTGAAATATTTCGTTACTTTATCATAAAAGAATAGAAATTCTCTGTTTGTATTATCTTTATCAATTTTTGACTTTCAATTTTCAACTTTTGATTCTAAATAGACCAAATAATCTGTAACTTAGCATCTCCTCGCCAACAGCCATCGATGCTTTCCAATCCGCTTCCAATGACAGTCTTATTATCATAAAATGTAAAACCGATTTTCCCTGAAATTTGTATTTTGTCATAAGCTTTTATTTTTCCAACAAGATAAGTGCGAATGCCTTTCCCTGACAATCCTCCTACAGCAAATGCGTATAATACATCGTTTTCATACGCATAAACACTGCCTTTCTCTGCGTTAAATAACTCGTATCGGAAAGCAATATTGTATGGCTTTTCTTTAGGATTATATACTATGTCTTGATAAATCAGATAAGAGTTGTTGGTTTCATGTTCGTCATGGTTGAAATGAAATTCAACTCTGTTTTTAAATGTAATGGCATCTAAATTATAAGACGCATGAAATCGTATCATATTGCTTTTTCCCTCTGTCAAATATTTTTGAAATACATCAGTGTTTCCTGTATTTTTCATTTTGCTTTTATTTCTGTATTCGATGAATAGTAGTGTGTTTTGGTTGGCTTGATAATTTAGTTGAGAATCAAATTCATAACCATGACTAGGGGAGTATGATGAGCTTTTAAACCAATCTGATTTATGGAAATCGACACTTGTTATGAATTTCCAGTTAGCAGCAAGTGATAATGCGCTACTGAAATACCAGCCTTTTTCGTTTCTGGTGTTACTCCCTGAAGCAAAGGCATTGCTGTAAAGACATTGATAATCTTTTGCATAATTGCGATACAAAATTGTAAATTCTATATATCCTGTCGGCTGAATTGTCGTGCCAATAAGTCCTGCTGTTCCCTTGTTATTGCTCATGGCTATTTCTCCGTATAGTAATATTTTGTTTAATACATAATAAAAGTCAAGTCCTTGGTTTGTCAGTTCTTTTCCTTTGAAATAGAATGTGTTATAGATGCTTTTATTTGGCGTTAGCTCTGCGTTTAAATATGTTTTGTGCAAGGTGTATCCAATCTGAAAGTTTGAAATCTTATAACTTAAATTCAATCCGCATAATTGTTGTCTGATGACTTTTCTATCTAATATTTCGTTATATGTTCGATGTAATCCGTTTTGTTGTAAACTTGAAATTTCTAAAGGCGTTTCGTTAATAGTATCGTATTCCGTTACATTACCATCTGTTTTTTTATTTGAATAAAATACACTGAGTTCAAAGTTTTTATACTCAAAAGTGCTGGCTATTCCTCGTAGATAATAGGCTTCATTCGCTGATTTGCTGGCACTTATCTTTTTGTTTCTTCGTAATAAACTGCTGCCATTTGCAATGAATGCCATTCCAGAACCCATTGTCAACCCTTGACCAAAGGAGACCTTATAGTCTCCAATGGCAAGAGTTTTCAAGAACCAAAATTTAGTAATGTATATATGGAATGAAAAGAAATCAAACCCAGAATAAGATTTTTCTCCTAAAAATTTTAATATTGAATCGTTTAAATTATTTTTAAAAAGGTATTCTCCAGGGTCTTTTTCTAAGACAAAACCAGCTTCAATCCTATCTTTATAAGAATAATTATAACGAAGATAAATTTTCTGTGGACTTCCCAAATAAATAGAATTAGGATTTTCGTAGAGTAAGGAATCTGCTATGTCGATATACCCTTTTTTCTTGTTAAGACTTTGGTTTACCTCAAAAAGTATTTTGTTCTTTCCGTATTTTAGTATGTTCTTGAATTTTATTTTATCGTGTTGTTGTGTTTTTTCAAAACAAATTATTGGTTTAATCATTTCGATGCATAAACTATCTAATCCATCAATTTCATAAAGTTCTTCAATGAATTGAATATCACCGTAATACTTTCTGTAATTCTTGATGTTTTCCTGTTGAAATATGCTGATGAATTTCAGTTCTGCAAGTTGGTCTATATCATCGCTGTTTATATTGACTGGATTTTCGCTTATGCTCCAATAAGATTCTAATAATTCAGAATAGTCGGAATATTCTTCGCCTAAGTCTTCAGACATTTTTTCAAGATGCTGAATAATTAAATCATTGCTGATTTGAGCATATGAATTGATACATAATATGTTAATAATCAATATTAAAAATAATCTTTTCATATTGCAGCCCTCCGACTTTTAATTTTAAAAATGAAACTACAATTTAAAGATGCTCCTAATGTCTGATTCATCTGAGCGCAAATGTCGATAATGTACTTGTGATAGTTGTATCCGATTCCGAATGTGAATAATCCAGGATTGAACTGGAATCCGCTTCTTAATAAAATGTTTTTGTAAATTTCATATTCCAGTCCGAATCGGTAGGAGAAGTCGTATTCGAAGTTTTCTTCTATTTCGCTTGTGATTAGAAATGCTTCGTTTAAATAATAAGAGAGTCCTAATCTCATGATTACTGGTATTTTATCTCTATTGATAGTCTTTAGTTTAACATTGATGGGATTGAAGATATACGCTCCTAAACATAGTGATTCGTTTATTTGATACTGTAGTCCCAGCTCAAATGTAGGGACGGATTGGTCTTCATATTCATCGGAAAAATTGAAAAACAGATAATCTAATTTAATCCCGATTCTCAGTTTATCGCCGAAGTTTCGTGCAAATCCTAATCCTATAATATTTTCATTGTATAAATTATATCCAAATTGCGAGAATGAAACGCCAATTACTCCAAGATTTAAAGGAAATAATATTCCTGCATTTTTATACCCTAACTCTTTCATCATAAATTTGTTATGGTAAGAAATACCGATGCTTATTTCTTTCATAGAAGCGAATCCAGCAGGGGTGTTGTGGCACGACCAAAAATCGTTTAATGCAACAGAACAATTGCCTAAAGAAGTTGTTCTTCCGCCGTTGGGTTGCAGTATGCCAAACGCTAGGACTTGATGTGAAAAAATAAGGATAAACAATCCGATGAATAATGTAGCTTTCATATGGTTTTTGTTGAAAAGGTTTCAGTGCAAAGATATAATAATGTTGTTATGTTTTGAAATAAAATGTATCTTTGTCGTATGTTAAAATTTTATGTGTAGTATGTTGAAATTTATTAGGTAGTATTAAAATTAAAGTTATGGAATATCTAATCTTTTTATTAGCAGTTATTTGCATTATTATTGGAATTGTTGGTGACGTAGTCCCAGGACTTCCTGGTGTGCCGATTAGTTATGCTGCGATGCTTTTGTTGCATTTTTTTACAGGCATAACTTACTCAAATGAGACATTAATTATATATGGTGTCTTATGTGCAGTGATAACAATTATCGACTATTTCGTACCGATATGGGGAACGAAGAAGTTTGGTGGCACTAAAGCAGGTGTGAGAGGCAGTACTATCGGACTGGTCGTAAGTGTATTGGTTTTACCGTTTTTGGGAATTGTTATCGGTCCATTCGGACTCGTCGGAATCTTGGCTGGACCGTTTGTTGGTGCTTACATCGGAGAAAAAATGTCTGGCGTCGACGATAATCTTGCATGGCGTTCAGCAATAGGATCTTTCGTAGGTTTCGTCGCTGGAACTTTATTAAAGGTGGTATATTCTTTAGTTGTTGGTTTTGTGGTGATTAAGGATATTATTACTTCGTTTCTTTAAGACAACAATATCACAATACAACAAGTAGGGACGCGATGAATCGCGTCCTTTGTTTTTATTTCAAACTTTAAATGGTAAACTTGCACAAATCTCTCGCAAAGGCGCAAAGCAACGCAAAGAAATAGAAAAAAAATCTCTGCGTCACTCTGCGCCTCTGCGAGAGAAAACCGCATACCCAAAGTCTGTTGACTGTTGACAGCCGAAGGCTAAAAGACAACAAAAGACATTTTTCCCATATCATTATTTATATACTTTTGCAGGTAAGCAACAGCCGTGTGGCTATGAGCTGCGAGCAACGAGAAGTGAGCAATTGCTCAAGGCTCAAGGCTCACAGCTCATAGCAAAAAAATATCGTTCCAATGTTGCATGAATGAAATTATTTCTTAACATTGCAACATAATTCGATAAACACATGAGTGTTTGTCTTTCTCGCTGATGAACCTAGGAAATTCATTAACGGTAAGAGAGGATAAACCCTGTGCTTCAGTAAGTATGCGTATAATTACGTGTACCGCTTTAGCGTAGGCTGTTGCTTTTTTCTTTACCATGGTTTTCCTAGGACCTATCAGCTGAAAAAAGATTAACGCCTACGTTTTTTATTTCCATAAAGAACGTATTGGTTAAAGAGTTGTGATGAGATTTAAATGTATTTAAATGGATATGTTTTAGTATGTTAACACAAAAATGAAAGTGAAATTAATAGTATTAGGTTTCATGCTGAGTTTTTTGTGCGAACTGAATGCACAGAATGATGCGTTTTTTATAGAGAAAAAACAAGTTAGAGTTGAAAACAACATCGGATTTGATTTCAGTGATATGTCGTTTGGCAACGGACAAGGTTTTTCATTTGAGCTTTTTGATGAAGAAAATGGCAATGGTTTCAGTTTTGATATTTTTGATGATAATAATAATAACAGTGGCTTGTCTTTCGGCGATTTTGAATTTAGACCAGATGGAGTAGAAGATTCTGAAGAAGTTCCATTAGGAAATGGAATATTGCTTCTAACGACTGCAGCACTGATATATTTTATTTTAAAAGAAAAGGAAATGAAAACTAATTATTAAACGATTATAATGCATAGTAAAAATAAAAGTTATATGAAAAGAATATTTACAATCTTAATGGCATTGATGATATTAGGTTTTACCCAATGCAAGCCAACACCAGACGGAGGTGAAGAAAATAATTACGAAACTAATAAGGTTAGAATTAGCTGTTCTATTCCAATTAACAAAGGAAGCCGCTCTGACTTCACAGACCTTTTCGAAGAAGGGGTTATAAACTGGGGCGACGGTAGAGAATGTGTTTATTTAGCGATACCAGGCGATGTGCCTAAAATTATTGAATTGGAAGGCTATTGCGACGGATACAAACCGACGGTAGAATTTATTGCTTACGTTGACGAACATCTTTTAACGGCAGGAGAGTCGTATGATATTTGGTATTTCGGACACTCACAGCAATTGGATGAGCCGTATGTAAGTTTGGTTAATGGTAACAAAATTGAAGGTAGCATTGCAAAACAAACTGGTAGACTCGAAGATTTGGGTTATTCACATATTGCAAGCACAACTGTTAAAGCTGTAATGGAAAATGGTGAAGTTAAATTGCCATTGGTTGGAACCCTTAAAAATAGAATGGCGATAGCATTACTGGATTTAAGCGGTGTAAATAAGTTGAGTGGACATGCAGTAAATACAGACTATATATTGGAATATAATGCAGAAACATGTAAATATGAGTTTTGTATTGTCGAAGATGTAAATGCTACGATAAATGTAGAGAATAAAACAGGAATTTCGTATATAGCATTATTGCCAAACAATAACAATAAGGTTGTTTTGAATAGTTGTATATATGGATACGATGGAGAATATACATTTTATAATGGTATAAGAGAAAATAATATTTATTATAAAATTGATGGTAATGGTAATATGACGAGTTTGTCTTGGCAAGTCGATTTTACTCAACACCAATGTGTTGATCTCGGTTTGCCATCTGGATTAAAATGGGGAGCCAGCAATGTTGGTGCAAGTCTGCCAGAAGAATATGGAAACTATTATAGATGGGGGGAAATAAAAATATATAATAGTTATATGAGTTATAAATTTCCTAATGTTTACAATATTTCAGGAAAATTAGAATATGATGTAGCTACAGCTGACTGGGGCGGAAATTGGAGAATGCCTAAAAAAGATGAATTTGAAGAATTGATAGAAAATTGTACTTTTAAAAATACTACACATAACGGAGTTAATGGATATAGTGTGACTTCAAAAATAAATGGTAGTTGTATCTTTTTGCCAGCAGCAGGATATTATAATAAAAGTACAAACAATGTTGCTATTTGCAACAATGCAGGTATTTATGGTTATTATTGGACATCAGAAATAACATCTAATGCGTACGATCAGGGAGCTTATGGGCAAATACCATACTTTTTTTATGAAGGAAGAAGCATCACAAATAATAAAATTGTTGGTATATATAAAGATTGTGGTCTAAGTATACGTCCAGTTATAAAATAATACATAGTTAATTAAGACAATATATCATATGTGAATGATATGTTAAGTGTTTTTATAGACATAATTGAGTAATTGATATGAAAAAAATAGCTTTAATATCTTGTACATCAAAAAAGGATGAAGCAAGTAAACATATGCCTGTTAAAGCAAGTGAGCTATACACAAGTGCTTTGTTTGTTAAGGCATGGAAATATGCTAAAGATGTATTGAAAGTTGATGAGATTTATATATTATCAGCCAAACATCATTTATTGGATCCAGGGACAAAAGTCATGTATTACAATGAATCATTAGTCGGAAAGTCTGTTAAAGATATTAAAAATTGGAGTGATATTGTCAAGGGTCAAATGAAACAAGCAGAATTTGATTTCAATAATGATGAGTTTATCATATTGGCAGGGAAAAATTACCATAAATATCTTATAGATAGTGATTTTAAAAATGTAGTTTATCCTTATGCAAAATGCAAGGGAATTGGTTATATACTTCAATATTTGAATAAACAAATTGAAATATGAAAAATATTATTAAGGTTAGTGTTTTGCGAGAGCAGTTGTTAAGTAAAACTAGTGGCATAAATAAGGAACCAGGCATTTATCGTTGGTGGTTTAAGGAAGATATTGCTAAAAGTCTTATTTCAAAATTGCCAATAACATCTGATGAAATTGACAAAATACAGAAGCAGGTAATTGATGGAGAAAAATATTGGGCTTTATATTTGGGAATTAGCAAAGATATGCTTGCTCGAGCAAAGTGGCATGTGACGCAAAAAGATTCTATATCAGCAATTAAACGTGGTTTTATTTCAACTTTAAGGCAGACTATTAGTGCTTTGTTAGACGAAGATATGTCTAAAAGTACAGGTTGTATTAACCAATTAATGGATGATAATTGTTATTGGGAATGGGAATATGACCAGTCACCTGAAAATAGAGAAAGTGCAGAATTATCATCGAAGAATGTCTGTTATCCTTTAAATATTAAAAAAAATAAGACTGTTAAAAAAGATGTGATAAAGTGTTTGATGAGTTTGAGAAAGAAGCATAGAAAGTGAACTTGTAAACTTGCAAAAAAATCTCTCGCAAAGGCGCAAAGTAATAACAAAATCTCTGCGTCACTCTGCGCCTCTGCGAGAGAAAAATTCCTAATTAAAAAGAGACGCTTCATTGTGTGTTTATATTTATGAAACAATGAATCGTCTCTACTTGGTGTCTAGGAGTCTATGCGAGAGAAAAACTCCTAACTCCTGATTCCTAACTCCTAATTATTAACAATTCTCTTCTTCCAAGAATCTGGATATCCTGCTTGTTTTGGCTTCGCTGGATAGCCGTGGCCGTTGTCGATGAATCTGCCGTTTTCTTCTTGTTTGATGTTACTGTCTAAATATTTAACCAATAAGAAGTTATCTAATTCTTTCCAGCGTCTGAAGGTGTTTTGTCCTGCTTGTGATGAGAAGTCAGTCAAGAAAGCGATGGTCTCTTCTTTGGAGTTTTCTATCATACTCAATGCTTTCGCATCTGTCGCTTTGACTTGTTCCTGATATGATGTCTCTAATTCTTTTTGCACTTTTTGTATGTCTCCGATGACTCTGTTGTAGAAGAGATATTTGAAATGTGCCACTCTGTTGAAGAGCCAAAATGCTGAGTTGTCGGAATATGTAATCATATTGCCGTTGCCTTGTCTGAATTCTTCTGTCACCTCAGTGATGGAACAGTAGAACGGAGTGTAAACCGTTGAGTTAGTGTCATCAACGCCGAACCAGATGATGCCGCCTATTTCGTTTGGAAGTCAGTTTCTTGTCTGATCGATGAAAGAGAATCCTGTCTGTTGTGTGACGGTGCTTCTTTCGTGGAAATATTCTTGTCCTTCGTATTCCCAATAGAGAGGTGTCCAGCGATAAGGAGAACCGAATGGCTCGGCACCTGCGCCTTGTGTCTTATCTAACTCTGTGTTTTGGAAGTGGTTACGCATGAAATACATCATATCGTCTAAAGATATTTTTCTGTTAGGTTTCACATAAAGAGGCATTCTTGGGTTGTCTAAGTTCTTGCCAGTGGCGTAATCCCAATATTGGTCCATGTCGTCGCAAACGTCGTTGAACATCATCCATACGCGGAGGTCGCAGATACGAGCTGCTGCGAAATCGACAGGGGCGAAGGCGGCGCTGAAGTCGAAGTCAGCGTCCTTACCGCTGAAGTAGTTCTTTCTTCTGGCAAAGTCGATGATGTCGTGTTTGTAGATTACTTCAACATCTTGATTATAAAGTTTCTTCCAGTCTTTGTCGGTGATTGATTTTTTTCCATCGCGGAGTGGGAAAGTGGTGATGCGAGCTGCGTTGGCGTGTCCTGATACATAGCCGTCAGGGATACGAATCGCTACCCATACCGCGCCTTTGTCGGCGTTGACAGTGTCGTTCGATTTCTTGTCATAAATAGGATTATATCCTTTGCCGATGATTTCCATATACCAAACTTCGTTAGCATCTGATATTGAGAATGTCTCGCCGTCGCTGCCGTAGCCGTATTCTTCAACGAGGTCTGCCATGATTTTTATCGCCTCGCGTGCTGAGGTGCTGCGTTCGAGAGCCATGAACATGAGACTGCCGTAGTCGATGAGACCTTTAGGGTCGATGAGTTCTGTACGTCCGCCGAATGTCGTCTCACCGAGAGCAACTTGGTTTTCGTTGATATAACCTACTACTTGATAAGTGTGTGCTGGCTGTGGGACGTAGCCTCTGATGGCGTTGGTGCCGCGGTCGTAGATGGCACGCATGCTGCCTGGAGTCCAGTCGGCGGCAGGGGTGAAGTAGAGCTCGCCGTATCTGATGTGCGAGTCGGCAGCGTAGGTGATGTAGTTGGAACCGTCGACGGATGCGCCTTTGGTCACGAGGAAGTTAGTACAAGCTTGAGAGTTGATGTTTAATAATATGATAAACATCATTAATAATAAGGTGTGGAATTTTTTCATAGATGATAATTTTTTCTTTTACAAAGATAGGATTTTTTTATGGGTATTCCTTATCTTTGTAAAAAATTAAGCGATGAAATACCAATCGACACCATTAGCGGAAAGACTGCGTCCGACTTCCTTGGATCAATATATTGGACAAGAGCATCTTATAGGTGAAAATGCTGTGCTGCGTCGTGCCATTGAGAGTGGCAGGATTCATTCTATGATTTTCTGGGGACCTCCAGGCGTGGGCAAGACGACACTGGCTTCAATCATCTCCAAACAGGTGAAACGTCAGTTTTATGTTCTTAACGCGGTGAGTAGCGGTGTCAAAGAAGTGCGTGAGGTGTTCGACAGAGCGCGTATGGCTCCCGACACTCCGATTCTCTTCATCGATGAAATCCATCGTTTTAGCAAGTCGCAGCAGGATTCCTTGCTTAATGCCGTCGAAAAAGGTCTCGTAATATTAATAGGCGCCACGACAGAAAATCCTAGTTTTGAAGTGATTTCGCCTCTTTTGTCCAGATGTCAAGTCTATGTGCTGAAGTCATTGGAAAAAGAGGATCTGGAAAAATTGATTGGCATCGCACTTCCTGTGCTTGAAAACGACTACAATAAAAAGATAATAATTCAAGAGAAAGAGGCTCTTATGCGTATCAGCGGCGGTGATGCCCGTAAGCTCTTGAACGCTATGGATTTGGTCGTTGGTATGATGAGCGAGGCAAAGACTGACGATGATACCATCACGATAACAAACGAGATTACAAATCAATATATTCAGAGTAATCTGTTGAAATATGACAGGCAAGGGGAGATGCATTATGATATCATCTCTGCTTTTATCAAGTCTATGCGTGGTTCTGACCCTAATGCCGCTGTTTATTACCTCGCTCGTATGATAGAGGCTGGCGAAGACCCACTCTTCATAGCTCGCCGTATGCTCATACTGGCTTCTGAAGATATTGGCAACGCTAATCCTAATGCGCTTCTGCTTGCAAACACCTGCTTTGATGCCGTCAGTAAGATTGGTTTTCCGGAGAGCAGGATAATTCTTTCGCAGACCGCCATCTATCTGGCTTCGTCGCCAAAGAGCAATGCTTCTTATATGGCTATCAATATGGCGCAGGATGTTGTGCGCAAGACTGGTAACCTCAGCGTACCAATGCATCTGCGTAACGCTCCAACGAAGCTGATGAAGGATTTAGGTTATAAAGACGGATATAAATATGCTCACGACTATGAAGGTAACTTCGTGGAATTAGAGTTCCTTCCTCAAGAGATTTCTGGTACTAAATTCTATCAGCCTCAAAACAATCCTCGTGAAAGAGAATTGCAAAATTCGTTGAGAAACAAATGGAAAGAGAAATATGGTTATTGATGTAGAGACGTCACTCCTGTGGCGTCTCAACGGAATTCAGGAATTGACGGATTTCTGGATTTTTGGGATTTTTTCTGGTTTTAATCGCTGCCAATGCGTTAGGGATTGGAGCGGCATCCTTTGCGAGCGGAGCGAGCAAAGATATAGCGGAAAGCCCGACGGCTTTGCCGGAACGCCCAAAATAAAGTTGCTAAGTTACTGAGTTACTGAGTTACTAAGTTACTAAGTTACTAAGTTGCTAAGTCAATAGTCAAAGTTCTTAGTTCTTAGCTCTTAGTTCTTACTTCAGCGTTTATCTTCAAAACCTGAGGAATAAGCATCTCGATGCCGTCATTATTAATAATGTAATCTGATTTTGCTATTTTAAGCTCCTCGTCCCATTGGAGTCGCATCCTTGAGCGAACGTTTTCTTCGTCGCATTTGTCGCGAAGCATAGCTCTTTTAACTCTTATATTTTCTGGCGCAGATACAAAGATAATTTTGTCGAATTGTTCGTCAAAATTCTTTTCAAATAAAATAGCTGATTCAAACAAGACATAGTTAGATGTCTGCTTCTCGCACCATTCTTCAAAGACTTGGTTTAATTTTGGATATAGCAGATTTTCAATGAATTGAAGTGCTTCTTTGTTTTGAAAGAGATGATAGGATAGGAGTTTTTTATTCAGACTTCCATCAGAAAAATATACTTCATCACCGAAACGTCCGACGATTTCTTTTTTTACGTCAGGAAGAAAATATAACTTTTTTGTCTCTTCGTCAGAATGAAAGGTGTTGATGCCTAAGTGGTTGAAAATCTTACAGACAAGGCTTTTCCCGCTTCCGATATTGCCTGTTATTCCGATGCGTTTAATTTTCATTTTTTTCAATGATGATATATTCAACTTCTTTAGGTTCGATGCTGATGATTTTTGTATTGTTAGGATAATCGGTGAGGTATATTGGAAGATAATTGTTTTCAGGTTTTATGTCGGCGGTGTCTATATTTACTTTAAAAGAATTCTCTTTTATGATATTATAATCTGTTAATGACACTATATATTTGATATTCACCTTGTCTGGGAAAAGTCTTAATTTTTCTTTAGAATTATTGACGATTGGCACATTGGCGATAGCTTCCGTATATTTTTCTACGAAAATCTTCACGTTAGTGCTTTTATGGTCTGCATTTAATGTTTCGTCAAGTTTAAGTGGTATGTCAACATTAACATTTTGGTTAATATTTCTTAACGTAAGATTTTGTGTATAAATATTATCAATTGATGAAATCTTGTTTTTTGGTCCGTAAATCGTAACAGAGTCAGGTGTTAATTGTATTTTTCCTAATCTGTTATATTGTTTTTCGTATGTCAAATCGACATTTGGTATAACCTTAACTTTAATGGAATCAAGTTGTTCCATATTAAGTGTGATTCTGTTTTCGTCAAATGAAATTTCGTTTGGTTCTAATGTAAGGAAGTTAGCTATTTTTTCTTTGGCATAGCTGCTACCAAAAGAGTAGGTGCTTTCGCTGTCTTTGTGCAAAGGCACCTCCTCTAATGAGATGTCAACTTTACGTCTCGAACTTGGCTTGAAGTAGTAGTGTAACAACTCAAAACCGCTTGTTGATAAAGTGACTTTAATCTCTTGTGTTCCGTTTGTAAGAACGAGATTGGCTGGCGTATCTTTGATGTTTATGGTAAGAGGCTCAGTTACAGTGTAATTGCTTGATAACTTAATTAAAAGCCAAAATAATGTTGCGATGACAACAAACGTCATCATGCTACTGAACTGCTGGAATGCCTGAGGTTTTTTCTTTCTTACCATTTCACAAGATAATTTATGCAGCGCCGCCTACTTGACTTGCGTTAGGAATGATAGCTGATTTTTCGAATTCGATTTTTGTGTTGTGATCAACGCTGATAACAACAGTGTGTTCTCTAACTTCTTCAACTTTACCGTGGATGCCGCCGATTGTAACGACTTTATCGCCTTTTTGTAAGTTTTCACGGAATTTTTGTTGTTCTTTAGCTCTCTTGTTTTGTGGACGGATGAAGAATAACCAGAAAACAACGAAGATTAAAATAATCATAAAAATTCCTGACCATGAGGATTGTTGAGGTTGTGTTGCTTGAAGCAAAGTGATGTTTAAAATGTTCATAGTTAATTATTTAAAATGTGTTAATATTTTCAACTTGTGCTTTTATTCTTAAAATTGTTTCTGAAGGATTTGTGTTAGCTTTTACGATAAGTCTTTTGTTCTGAAATCCTTTGTGTCCTTTGCTGTCGTAGGTTACAGTGATTTTGCCGCTTTCACCTGGTTTTATTGGCTTGTTTGAGAAGTCAGGGGTGGTGCATCCGCATGTTTTTTCAATACTTGTAATAATCAATGGAGCATTGCCTACATTCTTAAATTTGAAAGTATGACTGACTTGTTCGCCTTGTAATACCTTGCCAAAATCATATTCTGTATTCTCAAATTTTATAGCAGGAACATTGTCGCCTTTTTTTACGCCATCAGCAGAACTTGGATTGTTTACTAAACTAGTGCTCAAATTGTCACTCTTTGTCTCACATGAAACTAATCCTAATATCACAATCAATGACAAAATAAATCTTTTCATACTACTTATTTTCTATTTAACGTTTTTTTATAATAATTGTTCAATTCTTAACTCCTAACTCCTAACTAATAATCACCTTCCACTACCAAAAATCGTCACGGAACCTTGATAACGACAGTCATCGTCGTATTTTCCAACGCATTCTAATACATAGAAATATGTACCGTCAGGAAGATTGCCTCCGTCCCAGTCGTTTTGATAGTCTTCTGATTTATAAACAATACGTCCCCATCTGTTAAATATCGTTAACTTAGTTGTTAAATAATAATCATTTAACGGGTTATATTTGTTGTATTCGAATCCTCTTTTTTTCTCATCTTCAATGTTGTCAGTTGCGGCAGGGTCGTTGTCAATGATGAAGTAGTCATTGATACCATCACCATTTGGCGTGAAAATGTTAGGGATTTTTAACTTAACAGGCAAGACAAGAATTTCAGTTGAAAAAGTCGTGTCGCAACCATAATTTGCTGATTTTACGCTTAATTCGACTCTGAAAGGATTTCCTGATTTTGATGTCTGTGCATAAACATTAGTTGGTTCTTGCTCGATAGAAGTGCTTGTTATTTCACTTGGTTTGTCTGGGTTGTCGAAAAATGCCCACGACCACGAATTGTATTCTACAGAGTCGATTTCGCCTTCAAAACCGAATTTTACATAAGGATTTTGTATGTATGCTGTATCTTTTGGGTCGGAAATGATTTCTAATTTTGGGTTAGGGTAGGCTCTTGGAGTAAAAGTGGCAGTCTGCGTGCAACTGTCGCCATTTGCATTGACGCCAGTGACAATGACATAATATTCTCTCCAAGCCTTCAGTCCTATAGCTTCCTGAGGATTGTTCGGATTTGTCCAAATATTATTCTCAACATTGCTACCCCATTCGTAAGTGAATGATTTGAAGTTGTTTCCAGATGCTGTCGCCATAACTTTGGCATTCTGTCCGTTTTCCGCATTGTTGTTGCTGCAAGTCAGCTGTGTCTGCTCAAATTTAATCTCAAACGACTCAATCATGTCAATGATAATATCATCATAACATTCTTCTTGTGTCTCAGTATCAGTGACTTTAACGCCGTATTTTGATTTATCTTCAGTAATCGTGGCTGTATAATAGAAGTTTGTCTCTCCGCTGATGTCAATTCCATTCTTAGACCATTGGTATGCAAAGCCTGGCTGAGCATCAACACTCATGGTAATTTCTTCGCCGTAACAAACTGGCAGGCTTACCCATTCGTCAATCTTAATCTCACAATTCATCTGGGCGTTGAGTCTAATGACGTTGATTAAGAATATCAGTAAGATAGATAGTCTGACAAAATTTATTTTTTTATTTATTTTTGACATTTTCATAGTTCTGCAAATATATGAATTTTCTAAATATAAATAATGTGAAACTATCTGTTTTATTGCACTTTATTGTCAATTTTTTTTAAGGAAAAAATCCTTAATATTTGTTTAGAAATTAGTGACAAAATGTCATTTTTATTGGATTGGAAATAATTTTGATGAAATAAAAACAAACAACAAAAAAAATAGCAAAATGGATTTAAAACAATTGACAATTGATAGCTACGCTCGTAACCTCAATGACTTGGCTTCATCAGGAAAACTCGATCCTGTCATTGGTCGCGATGAGGAAATAAGAAGAGTGTTGCAGATTTTATCTAGAAGAACTAAAAACAATCCTATATTAATAGGAGAACCTGGAGTCGGTAAGACAGCCATCGCTGAAGGTCTGGCACAGAGAATCGTCAGTGGCGACGTGCCTGAAAATCTGAAATCTAAAAAAGTTTATTCTCTTGACATGGGTGCGCTTATCGCTGGCGCAAAATATCAGGGCGAGTTTGAAGAACGTCTTAAAAATGTGGTGAAGGAAGTCGTTGATAGTGAAGGTGAAATAATCTTATTTATAGACGAAATACACACTCTCGTTGGCGCAGGAGCTTCTGGTGGCGCAATGGATGCTGCCAATATCTTGAAACCTGCTCTTGCTCGCGGCGAATTGCAAGCCGTCGGCGCGACAACATTAAACGAATATCAGAAATATTTTGAGAAAGACAAGGCTCTTGAGCGTCGTTTTCAAATAGTTATGGTCGATGAGCCTTCCGAAGAGTCGGCTATTTCAATACTCAGAGGCTTGAAAGAAAAGTATGAAAATCACCATCAGGTGAGAATACTCGACGAGGCTATCATCGCCGCTGTCGACCTCTCAATTCGTTATATATCAAATCGTTTCCTCCCTGATAAAGCTATCGACCTCGTTGATGAGGCTGCTTCTCGTCTGAGACTGCAAATCAATTCTTTGCCAGAAGAATTGGAGGATATAGAACGTAAGATTCGTCAGCTGGAAATTGAACGTGAGGCTATCAAACGTGAGAAAGATAAGAAGAAAATCGATGAACTTTCTAAAGTCATAGCAGAACTTAATGACGAACGCTCTAAGATAAAATCACGTTGGGAGACAGAACGTGGCTTTATTGAAAAGATTCAGAATGAGAAGAAAAATATAGAACGTTATCGTTATGAAGCTGAAAACGCTGAACGTGAGGGTAATTATGGTCGCGTCGCGGAACTTCGTTACGGAAAGATTCCTAATGCGGAACAGAATATAGAAAACGTTAAGGCTGAATTGAAGAAAATACAAGGTGATAATCCTCTCATCGATGAAGTGGTTAATGCTGAGGATATCGCGGAAATCGTTTCTCGCTGGACTGGTATTCCTGTGAATAAGATGTTGCAGAGCGAGCGAGAGAAGCTTCTTAATCTTGAAAATGAATTGCATAAACGTGTCGTGGGACAAGACGAGGCTATCGTCGCTGTTTCTGATGCGATAAGAAGGAGCAGGGCAGGACTTCAGGACGCTCGTCGCCCGATAGGTTCGTTTATCTTCTTAGGAACGACGGGCGTCGGTAAGACGGAACTCGCCAAGGCTCTCGCAGAATTTCTTTTCGATGACGAGAATAATATGGTGCGCATCGATATGTCGGAATACCAGGAACGTCATTCGGTTTCTCGTTTGATAGGAGCGCCTCCGGGTTATGTCGGCTACGATGAAAGCGGACAGCTGACTGAAGCTGTACGTCGTAAGCCGTATTCTGTCGTGCTTCTCGATGAAATAGAAAAAGCGCATCAGGATGTTTATAATATCTTATTGCAAATACTCGACGACGGTCGTCTGACGGATAACAAAGGTCGTTTGGTTGACTTCAAAAACACTATCATCATTATGACATCCAACATCGGCGCGATGGCGATACAGGAGATGATGACAAAGAACGAAGAACGAAGAGCTAAGAACCAAGAACAAGAGGCTCAAAGCTCAAAGCTCACTGCTCAAAGCTCAGACTCAGACTTTGAAGAAATGCGTAATAAAGTGATGGAAATATTGCGTCAGTTTATGAAGCCTGAGTTTTTGAATCGTATTGATGACATTATTATGTTTACTCCTTTGTCTAAAGAACAGATTATCAATGTTGTTTCAATGCAGTTCCATTCTTTGAAGAAAATGTTGAAGAAAAACGACATCGACATCGAGATGACTTCAGAAGCGATGAAGCATATTGCAGAGACGAGCTACGATGTCCGTTACGGCGCACGTCCAGTGAAACGAATGATGCAACGTGAACTCATCAATGATTTGTCGAAGATGATTCTATCTGATAAAGTCAATAAGGAAAAACCTATTATCGTCGATTACGATGGGGAAGGGATTGTTTTTAGGAATTAATTCATAATTCATAATGCATAATTCATAATTGTAGGGGCGTGGTTTGCTGCGTCCCTAAACTTTTCGTGAAGATTAGTGAATATTCGTGGATAGAATTTTCCGTGGAAACAAAAAAAATCCGCCGAGGTTTTCGACGGATTTTCTTATTATCAAGATTTAGAATCTCAAGCTTCTGCTTCTGTTGTTTCTTCAGCTGCTGGAGCTTCTTCTGTTGCTTCTGCATTTTCTGCTGCTGCAGCTGCTTCAGCTTCTGCTCTTCTCTTTGCTAATTCAGCAATACGTGCTTCATTAACTTTAGCTTCTGCTTCTAATCTTTCTTTTTGGATAGCTCTTTTTTGTTCTGCTGTTGCTTTTACTGCTTCAGCTGCTTTAGCTTCCTTCTCTTTCATCCAGTTTTGGAATTTAACTTCAGCTTGTTCTGCTGTCATAGCGCCTTTCTTAACACCAACTAATAAGTGTTTTTTCAATAAAACGCCTTTTTGTGAAAGGATAGAACGAACTGTGTCTGTTGGTTGAGCACCTTTGTTTAACCAATCCAAAGCTTTGTCAAAGTTGAGGTTGATTTGAGCTGGTTGAGCTACAGGATTGTAGGTACCGATTTTTTCTGTGAAGCGACCATCACGTGGTGCGCGAGCGTCTGCAATTACAATATGATAAAATGGTTGACCTTTTTTACCATGTCTTTGTAATCTCATTTTTGCTGGCATAAAACTAATTTTTTAAATGTTAATAATAATTTAACTGTTAAACCTACCCGAGGTTTGCGGGTGCAAAAGTACAAAATTTTTCTTTACGAATTACGTCCGTACAAAATTATTTTTCAATTAGTTAATTTTTAATTCATCGATGAAAATCCATGCTGGATAACCATAGCCTGAATGGCCTTCTGGACACATGTGTGGCTCGATGATGATATTGATATAACGTACGTTTGTCTTCTCAAAATCAACGCTATATGATAAAACACCGTCTTCTGCAATTGTCTCGATAGGGAAGTCTTGATGATGAATTTCTTCGTAATTTTCTCCATCGTTAGATCCTAAAATTGTCACAGACTTGGCATTGAAAATCCAATCGCCTTTGGTTAAATTGCATTGGAATGACAAATTGCTTATCTCTTGTTCTTCTATCATGTCGATTTTTGCATCGAGATTTTCTCCGAAGAAAGCAATCCAACGTCCAGTTTTGTAATTCTTGCCACCAGAAAGTCCGTCAATCAAAGTGTTGGCTCCGTCGAAACGATAGTTTTCGTGTGGTTCGTTCTTCAAAGTGATTGGTTTCATCGATGACTTGCTGAGTTCGATGTCGGTCTTGAATTCTTTGCCGACGCTCTTTGCTCTCTTGACGATAGCTCTTAATTTGGCGTTTTCTGTGAGTTTGAGTGCTTCTGTGTATTTTGTTCCGTTTGTCAATGGGTCGCTGCCGTCCAATGTGTAGAGGATGTCGCCTTCGCCGAATTTAGACATTGTCACGTCAATGCATTTTGCTTCTACGTTAGGAACGATTTCAACGTTGATGTCGAAGATGTGTTTTGCGTAGTTCCAGCCTTTGAGGTCATAGAACTCAACCATCTTGTATGCACGCTTGCGGAAACTGTCGTAGTCTTTTTGTTCTGGTGAAACCCATTGTACTTCTGTCAATGCGTCCATTCTTGGCAGGATTCTGTAAAATACAGTGTTCATGTCTTTGATGTATTCAACCCAGAGGTTGGCTTGTGCGCCAAGAATATGTTTTGCTTCTTCTTCTGTGAGGTCTGAAGGAATTGGTTCAAATTCGTAGACTCTTTCAACAGGGATATAACCTCCGATTGCGAGTGGCTCGTCGTCGGTGTTGTCTGTCTGATAATAGTCGAAGTAGAGGTGGGAGCAAGGTGTCATTATGACGTCGTGGTGTTGTTTTGCGCCTTCTTTGCCGCCATCAATGCTTCTCCAGCTCATGACGGTTACGTTTGGTCCGAGGCCGCCTTCAAGGATTTCGTCCCAGCCAATGACTTTACGTCCGTGGTCTTCAACGAATTTCTCCATTCTTGTCATGACATAGCTTTGGAGATAGTTCTCAGCTTTGAAATGCTCATCGTCTTTAAATCCGAGTTCTTTAATCTTAGCTTGGCATTTTGGACATTTTTCCCAGCGTACTTTAGGGCATTCGTCGCCGCCGATGTGAATGTATTCGCTAGGGAAGATGTCCATCACTTCTGTCAAGACGTCTTCGAGGAAACGCATCGCGTCTTCGTTGCCGGCGCAGATTACGTCGTCTGCAACGCCCCATTGTTTCCAGACTTCGTATGGTCCGCCCGTGCAGCCGAGTTCTGGATATGTTGCCAATGCTGCTAATTGGTGACCAGGAAGGTCGATTTCTGGAATGATGGTGATGTGACGGTCTGCTGCGTACTTGACCAAGTCGCGGAGTTCTTCTTGTGTGTAGAAACCACCGTAGCGAATTGTGTCGAATGTTTCGCTCTTGCCGATTTTCGTTCCTGAACGCCAAGCTCCGACTTCAGTGAGTTTTGGATATTTCTTTATTTCGATTCTCCAACCTTGGTCGTCGGTGAGGTGGAGGTGGAATTTATTCATGTTATGCAAGGCCATCAGGTCGATGTATTCTTTGATGGAATCGAGAGGGAAAATGTGACGGCTTACGTCGAGCATCATGCCTCTGTGACCGAAACGTGGATAGTCGTAGATTTCGGTTGCTGGCATCGCAATATTTTCGCCTTTCGCATCGAAAGGAAGGCTTTTTCTTAATGTCTGTATAGCGTAAAATAGACTTGAAGCTTCACTTGAAATGATGTTTATATTGTTTTCATTTACAATAATTTTGTAAGAATCTTTTTCTGTAAAAATAGTTGGGTCAACGCTTAAATTAATTGCTCCTTTTTTGAAAGAGTCTGAAGCCTCAATTTTTAACTCGTATCCTAAAATTTCATTAAGAAATTCTGTTAAAAAATTGGCTTCTTTGATTAATTCTGGTTGTGAAGTTGGATATGTTACTATGACATTTTTTGAAAGAATGAAAGGTCTTTCGGTTGCATTTTCGGTAATGTTTTTAGGAAGCGGAATTACTTGGTAGTCTGCCTTTTTTAATTCTCCTGAACATGATATTAATGTCATTGCAATAATACCAATGGCGATGATGTTTTTAACTCTAATTTTCATATTGATTTTGAACAAATTTTTAGTTTGCGAAATTAAGAAAATACGATGATATATTCAAGTATTTTTTTTAATTTTACAGCCTAATTGCAAGTTATGAAATCTAGAGTTTTTTTTAGTTTTTTATCGTTTGGTTTTGGATTTTTACTGCTCGTCGGTCTGTTTTCGTGCAGAACTGGTAGGGGTTTTCTTGGTGAAAGATGTTATGTGTTTGAAAATCAAACGGATTGTAAAAGTTATTTTATAAGAATTGATTCCGTTGGTAAATCGAATGCTAAAGGAAGATTGTATTTGGTGGACGAAAATCTGACGATGATTGCGCAGCCTTTTACTGCTGTTTTGAGCAAAAAGAAGTGTGAGGTGTTCTTGTCTGATACGATTCCTTTGGTTTTGAAGATTAAAAAGGTCAAAGACGATAGGGCTGAAGGTTATTATACTGAATTTTCTCATAAAAAGAAATTCGTTGTTTATCCTTATAAAACTGATGATTGTCAGATGTTTAACATAGGAAGATATAGGGATGAGATTTTTGAAGTTGAAAGAATCCCTAATGTTAACTATGCAAAAGTGAAAGGTTTTTGGGCATCTATTCCCGACGATACTATTGATGTCGTAAATATTATAAAGCTAGGTCTTGCTAATTCATTGAAAAGGAAGAGCTTGGACCTTGATATGGATATTTATATCCCTAAAAATGACACTCTCGAAAAACGGCCTCTTATGATGTTTATTCATGGCGGGGCTTTCTTTATTGGTGATAAGGCTACTGTGCCTTACCAAAAATGGTGTACTCATTTTGCATCTTTGGGATATGTTTGTGTGTCAGTTAATTACAGAATGGGCTTTAGGGCTAATTCAAAAGCAATCCAGAGAACTGCGTATCAGGCTACGCAGGATGCTCACGCAGCGATGAGGTATCTTCTTTCAAAGCAGGAAATTTATCGTATAGATCCTGATTATCTGTTTGTTGGTGGTGCTAGCGCTGGCGCAATTACTGCCATAAATCTAGCTTATATGCGCAATAAAAATCGTCCGGAAGCTTCGTACGGTTCTTTATTCCTTGAAGATTTGGGCGATATAGAAACTTCTGGTAATGACTTTAGGGAGGATTTTGAAATTAAGGCTGTTGCTAATTTGTGGGGCTCTGTTTATGATTTGGATATACTTGAAAACTCTGATGCTTCAATAATTTCTTTCCATGGCGATGAGGATGTGGTGCTGCCGTATCGTTATGGCTATCCTTTTAGGGCTTTAGGTGAGTTTCAGAAGGTTTTCTTCGATGAAATGTATGGTTCGTACTTTATCGATAAAAAAGCCAAAGAATTGGGAATACGCTCGAAATTGCATACGTTTTATGGAGAAGGACATACGCTTCACTTTGATGAGAATCGTAAATTGAATGATAATTTCTATACTATCCAAAATGAAATGGTCGACTTTTTCTATGAGGATTTGAATCCAAATCCGGTTTATATCGCTCAGGATGATGTTATCGCTCAGATGTTTACAATTGATACTACTGATGTGGCAGCGGTTGATTGGAGTGTGATCGGTGGCGTGGCTTTGGAGGAGTCGAAGGGAATGATACGGGCTTCTTGGTTCGACGATGACTTGTGTCATGAATTAAGAGTCTCAGGATATTATAAAAATGGAGTTGGCTTTGAAGATGTTTTTGTGTTAAAAAATGTTAAGAAAAATGAAGGTAATACATACGAGTGATTGGCATATTGGTCAGACTTTGTACCAATATTCGCGTGATGAGGAACATAAATATTTCTTTAATCAATTGAAAAACATTGTTTTGGAAGAAAAGCCTGACGCTTTGATAGTGTCGGGTGACATCTTTCATGCTTCTACGCCTAGCGTGATGTCGCAGCGTCTTTATTATCATGCTTTGGTTGAACTTTCTCGTTTGTATGATGATTTACAGATAATTGTGACTGCTGGCAATCATGATTCGCCTTCTCGACTGGAGGCTCCTCGTGAACTGTGGGAGGCTTTTAACGTTACGGTGATAGGTAACCTCGATTTCTATAAAGAGGTTCAAGAAAATGGCCTGACATATGATACTTCTAAAATTCAAATTCCAGTGAGGAGAAATGATGAGGTTGTTGGTTGGATTTTGGCAGTGCCATTTATAAATGCAGGAAATTATCCTTCACTAAAAGAAGATGACTGTTATTCAAAACGTGTTTTTTCTTTTTATAATAACTTAAAGTATAACTTGAAGTTGAATGAACAATATGCAGAAAATCATTCTGTTATATCAATGGGTCATTTTATGATAAGTGGCATTGACTCTGCTTCTCAAAATAAACTTACTGGTGGATTGGAGTCTGTTGTTTCTACCGAAATGTCGGCCATTCCTGGCATCGATTATTGGGCTATGGGACATGTGCATCATCCGCAAAATGTGGGGGAAAATATAAGGTATTCCGGCTCGCCTTTCGCAATGACGTTTAATGAAATATATCCTCATTCGGTTACTGTAGTCGAGATTGAAAATCATAATGTTGACATTAAAATTAGAGAAATAGAGCCTCTGATTCCAGTAGTCGATTTTCCTTTTAAACCAAATTCTTATGATGATGCGCCATCTAAAGATGAATTGTTTGCGAAAGTTGTCGAAATACTTGATAATGAATGTTATGTAAGACTGCATGTGCGTACTGATATGCCTCTTTCTGATATGGATAATGCTAGAATTCAGGAATTGTTTGATGGAAAGAAGGCTAAATATTGTGGAATTCAGGCGTATTTCCCTGTAAATGAAAGTGATTGTGAGGAGAAGGCGGTTCGTACCTTAGATGAATTTCGAGCGATATCGCCTTACGATTTGGGTTGCTCGGTATATAAAAAGAAAAATAATGCCGAAATGCCTGATGAAATGAGGGCTTTGTTTAAGGAAGTATGTGATGAAGTGATGAAGTTTTGAATTTTAACTGATTGATTATGAAGATTGAAAAGATTGTAATACAAAACCTTAACTCTATAGAAAATGCAGAGATAAACTTTTCTAGCGGCGTGCTGGCAAAAGAGCCTATTTTCTTGATATGTGGCGATACTGGTTCGGGAAAGACTACAATTTTAGATGCAATAACGCTGGCTTTGTATGATAAAGCTTCTCGTTATGAATTAGTTAACAATAATGAAAAGACTGAAAATGGCGTCACTACGAAGAATACAGTCAATATTTTGAGGAAGGGTAAAAGAGAGGCAAAAGCGGAATTGCATTTCTCTGTGAATGGTCTTAATTATATCGCAACTTGGTATGTAAGGAAAACTAAAACAGATAGTTACGATACTTCTAACAGACGCAAGTTAGAACTCGTTGATGGCGATATGAAGACTATTATTTCGAGTAATATCGGAGAAGTCAATAAACGAATTGAGGAACTGGTTGGACTTTCTTATGAACAGTTCATTCGTTCCGTCATGCTTGCGCAAGGTGAATTTAGTACTTTCTTGAAATCCAAGAAGATAGAGCAGTCTGAGATTTTGGAAATGCTTACTGGTACTGAGGTTTATTCGCGTATAGCTGAGGCTGTCAAGACTAAAAAAGGCGAGGCTTATTATCAGAAAAAAGAGATGGAAGTCTTGTATAATAATTTGAAAAACAGTGCTTTATTGGAAGATGAAGTGGAGTCGCTGAATGCGCAGGAAACTGAATTGAAATTGGGTATACAGACAAAAGATGAATCGCTGAAAAAAATAGAGTCGTCGGTTGCTTGGTTTAAGAAAAATGATGAACTGAAAACTGAATGTGAAAAGTTTGCTTCTTTGCATAGAGAAATTTTGGAACAGATTGAATCTGAGGAGTATAAGAATAATAAATCGCTAGCAGAAGATTATTTTGCAACGACGAAAGAAAGGGACGACTTGAAGGAAATGCGGCGTTTGGAACAGGAAGTTTTAAAGGTTCGCAATTTGTTTGATGTTGATAGAAAGTCTTTTTTAAATCTTAATTATTCTTTGCAAAAGGAGAAAAATAGAAGGGAAACGCTTCTTAATTCATTGGAGAATATTGAGCAATGGGTTGATAATCATAAAGATGATGGTGTGATTTCTGATAGCCTTAATTTGATTTTGGGACTTCTCGATGAAATGTCGCAGATTTCTGAATTGCTAAAGAGTAAATCAAAGGAATTGAATGCTAATGACTTGAAAAAGAATGATGTGGCAATTCAACTTGAGTCTATTTCTGCTGAGCTTGAAAATGTTAAAAAATCTAAAGAAATAGCGGAGCAGACTCTCGAAAAACTATTAGGTGATTTTGATTCTGGGGAGTATGAAAGACTGCTTTTGGAACAACGGGAATGTGATGAAAAACGAAAGTCTTATGTTGAGAGAAATACTAAATTAAATAACGTAAGGTTTGTTTTAGAACAATATTTAGACTTAAATAAAAATATTGAAAATGAAAAGCTTAAATGTAATGATTTAAAGTTATTATTTAATCAAAATAAAGAGGCTGTTTTGCATGCAAAAACTTCGTTTGAGACCAAAGATTCGGAGTTTCAGATGCAAAAAGAAATGGTCGAGAAATGGGCAAAGGAATGTAGGCTGAGATTGAAAGATGGCGAGGCTTGTCCCGTTTGCGGAAGTACGTCGCATCACTACAAAGATGAACAAGTCGTTGAATCTTTGTTCGCAACTATCAAAGCTGACTGGGAGAATTTGAAGAATTCTTATGAGGTTGCAAAAGATAATCTTAATAAAACGGAGGCTGAGTTAAATACTGTGTTAAGAAATATTAACACGGAAGAGAAAAGATTAGAAGATTTTTTAAATAAACTTAACGTTTTATGTAATGGAACTCCAATTTTTGATATTGATAGAATAGATGCTAATATTCAGAAATACAATGCTTTAATACAAGATATTGACAAATATATTCTTGAAATAAATGAGAAATTGAAGAATATTACTCTTGTAAAGCGAAATATTGATGAGGCTCAAAAAAGCAAGAAATCTATTGATGAACGTTATGGTTTAATGGAAAAACAGTTTTCTATAAAACAAACTGAATATCAGCAGATTGAATTGTTGTTAAATACTATTAACACAATTGTTAAGGAACAAGAATCTAAGTTTAAAGAAAAGGAAAATGCTGTTTCTCAATATGTTAAACTTGAAAATTGGCAGCTGCTTTGGAATGAGTCGAGTCTTTCTTTTATAAATAGAATAAAAGATATTGCTAAGGAGTTTCAAAATAAGCAAGAGTTGTTGAAAAATGCAGAAAATCAGATAGTTATATTAAATGATATTCTGGCTCAGTGTGATGAGTATTCTTCTCAAATATCATCTTTGCTTGCTGATTGTGATAATGTTGATTTTGACAAGTCGAATATTGATTTGCAAAATTTAATTCCTTCATATTCTGTTGTTTATGAAAGAATTAAGGGAAGATTATCGGAAATGTCTGACCTTGAAAATCTTTTGAATCCTATTAAGATTAGGATTGATGCTTTTCTGAAAAATAGTAGTATTAGTTTTGAAAGATTAAAGTGTTTGTCAGAAATATCTGATATTCAATATTATGTTCAGAAAAATAAAGCCCTTGACGATGAATTGATTAAATCTAAGAATACATTGAATATCAAGATGGAAGAGTATAATCAACATCAGTTTGCAGAGTCTAAACCAGATGGTGATGTTGCATTTGAGTCATTGATGAGTAATTTGAATTCTTTGACAGAGGATAAAAAGTCGGATGAAGAAAGATTGGCTAATGTTAGGGCGAAGTTGGCTCTTGATAAGCAAAATGCTTCTAATTCAATGAATTGTAAAAGAGACTTGGAAGAAAAAGATAGAATCTATCATCTTTGGGATCAGTTGGCAAAAGCGATTGGTACTACAGACAAAGATAACTTCCGTGATGTGGCTCAGGCATATACGATGGGAATTTTACTCGATAGGGCTAATTATTATATGAATCAACTTAGTAGTCGTTATAAACTTAGTAATTATCCTGATTCTCTGGCGATTATGGTTCAGGATATGGAGATGGGAGGCGAGCTTCGCACTGCTAGCTCTTTGTCAGGAGGCGAGACATTCCTGGTTTCTTTGGCGCTTGCTCTTGGTTTGACATCGCTCAACGATGAGCATTTCGATATGGATATGATTTTTATTGATGAAGGCTTTGGAACGCTTGATAATGAATCTCTTGACATGGTGATGAATACTTTGGAAAACTTGCATAACTTAGGTAAGAGAGTTGGAATTATATCTCATGTCGATACTTTGAAAGAAAGAATACCAGCTAAGATTCAATTGATTAGAGAAGGTAAATCGGCAAGCCGTGTTGAGGTAGTTAGGAGTTAGGAATTAGGAGTTAAGAATTAAGAATTGTGAATTATGAATTATGCATTGTTTTTACTTGGTTTTGTGATTGGTGCTCTTTTTATTGGTATTATTTTGAAATCTAAAAATAGTAGCCTGCAAACACAGATAGAGTTGATGAAAGAGCAAGAGATTAAGAATGAAGAGCTTAGAAATAAACATTTTGAAACTCAGATAAATGCCTTGAAATCAGAATTGCAAAATACGACTGAGAAGTTGTTGCAACAACGAGAAGAATCGTTGGCTAAAACCAATAATATTCAGTTAGATGCGCTGCTCAATCCTTTGAAAAACGAAATCGAAGGTATGCGTAAGTCTATGACGGATAATATTAAAACATCTTCTGAAAATAAAGCTAGTCTTGAAAAAGCTATCGAAGAATTGATGAAACGTACGCAAGATATTGGTAATGACGCTAATAACTTGGCAAAAGCCTTGAAAAACGAAACTAAGACGCAAGGTAATTGGGGAGAACTTATTCTTGAAAATATCTTGGAAAAATCAGGCTTGACAGAAGGAGAACATTATGAGAAGCAGACTGCAATCAAAGATTTTAAAGGCAATACAGTTTTTCATGATGAGACAGGAAAGCGTCTTATTCCAGATGTCGTTGTTCATTATCCTGATAATAAGGACCTTATAATAGATTCTAAAGTTTCTTTAACAGCTTTTGTTGATTATTGTAATGCAACAGAAGAGTCTGATAAAGCTTTTGCTTTAAAGCGTCATTTGCAGAGTTTGAGAGCGCATTGTAAAGAGTTGCAGAAAAAGAATTATTCTTCATATATCAAAGCTCCTCGTGTGAGTCTTAATTATGTGGTGATGTTTGTTCCGAACGAGTCAGCGATGCAACTTGCTTTGTATGAAGATAATACATTATGGCGTGAGGCTTTTGAAAATGGTGTTTTCATTACGAGTGAACAGAATCTTCTGGCGTTATTGCGTATGATACAATTAGCTTGGTCGCAGGTGAAACAAGCTCGTAATCAGCAGGAAATCTTCGATGAAGTGAATAAGCTTCTGGACAGAGTAGGCGATTTTATGAAACGCTATGAGGATTTAGGAAAGAAAATAGAGAGTCTGCAGGGCAGTTATGATGACACAAAGAAAAAATTGTATTCGGGTAACCAAAGTGTTGTGAAAGCTGCGGAAAAACTTATAGAAATGGGAGGGAAGAGCGAGAAGTTAATTAGGAATTAGGAGTTGGGAGTTGGGAGTGATTTTGTGGGGACACGTTATGTGTCCTTTTTTACAAAGTGGCAAAGATGTTTAAAAATTTGTGTTGTTTAGTGCTTGTTCGTGGATATCTTATAAAATCCGTGGAAATACATAAAACGAAAAAAGGAAACCGATTTCTCGATTTCCTTTTGTGAACTGGGCGGGAGTCGAACCCACAACCGCCTGATCCGTAGTCAGGGACTCTATCCAATTGAGCTACCAGTCCAACTGATTTCGAGTGCAAAGATACGGCTTTTTCTTAATCTGTCAACATAAAAATAAACTTTTTTTAAAATATTTTTAAGTCGTTGATTTATAGTTTTTAATAATGATAAAATTGCTATTTTGTTAAGGTTTTTCAAGAAAAAAGACATGGTTATTGAATTTGTTTATGAAAAAAAATATCACAAAATATCACAAAATATCACAAATATCTCGCAAAGTCGCAAAGCAACGCAAAGAAATAGAAAAAAATCTCTGCGACACTCTGCGCCTCTGCGAGAGAAAAACAATTCCTAACTCCTAATTAAATTAATTGAGGTTCAAAGTTGTGATTCCATGTTCTTTGCCGACAATATAAATTTTTCCATTGTCATTGGAATTTTGTCGGAAATCGCTCATGACCAATTCCTTACCTAAGATAAATTGGTGGCATACAAAAGTGTCACCTTTTTTCATTGTGGAGTTCTCGCATTCTTCTGCGATGAAACGGTTTTCACCGAGATAACTTATTATACATAATCTGTTTGGCATCCAACCGATACGGATTTTATCTCCTACTTTAAGGTCTTCAGTTGAAATGACTTCTAAATTAAAGACTTCCGACTCTATCTTGTTTTCTTTCTTCAACAAATCGCAGAATGAATTCCAATTATTTTTAATAGCGAAATTTGACAATACATTAAGAGTGCGTAATGAGACATTGTCGTAACCTCTTGTTGAATAATTCCATACACGTTCCAGAGTGCTTTCTGAAATATGTTGGCGTAACTCTAATTCAATCAATGATGTGAGTTCTACGAAATCAGAATGTGTGTTTAATGTTTTTCCAATTTTCTTTTCAACACGTTCGCGTAAGGCGCAGATTTGAGGAATATCGCTTTTTATTGTCATAATTCTTTCAGGTCTAAAGACAAAAGACTAAAGGCAAAAGTTGTTGGTGCCTGAGCCTGTCGAAGGCATCAGTTCGGCACTTCGACAAGCTCAGTGACCGAATAGTCTGTGTCAATGTTTTT
>JAFOBJ010000030.1 GCA_017381865.1 Bacteroidales bacterium | reverse complement strand
GATTAAAAGAGGGTGTTCAGTTTGCGACTTTGACAGATGTGATTTATAAAACATGGGCTGGAAAAACAGCAAAAGAGTACAAGCAATTTAAAGGTTTGAAAAAAGAAAACCTAAGAGATAATATGACAAATAAAGAGCTTGTTTTGAATATGCTTGCAGAACTCTCAACTAAAGAAATATCTGAATCAAATAATCCTATTAACTTTGGTGATCATGTCAGAAATGCAATAGATGGAGGAACTGTTGCAAAAAATGCTAGAGTTGAACTTGAGGAAAAAACAGGAAAAGCCATAATTAGTCCGTTAAATGCTAAGGATACGATTATTCATATTGGTGATAGAGAAGATTAAGAATATGCAACGGTCGATGGTCAATAGTCAATAGTAAAAAAATACAATACAATACAATATCTTCCGTTATCAGCATGATAATTATTTGTTAAATTCATTAAACATTAAAATCATGAAAAGATATTTATTGTTGTTGGTGTTGGCGGTAGTGCCTGCATTAGCTATGGCGCAGTCTGAAAAAACTAACAAAGGCGCACATTATTTGGAAGTCAAGACTGGACTTTCTATCAGTGATGCTACTTCATTTCCTTCAGTGGAAAATCTTGTAAAAGGAATGAGCTTCGATATGAGGTATGCTTATGGTTTGATAAACAACTTGGATGTTGTAGCAGCATTTACGACATATAATGGTTATCAAGATATTGATCCTTTTGTAGATCCGATGTATTATAGCAATGCTTTGCAAATAGGCGTGAGAGGAAAAGTCAAATGCTTCGATTTTATGAATCTTAAACTTTCGCTTACGGGAGGTTTAGTAAATCATGCGCAGACAAAATACAGCTATAGCTATGCTGGTAATTATGTTCCTTATACGAATATGTATCTGGCGGCCTGTCTTGGTGGAATGTTTGAAGTTGATTTTGATATAAGTGAAAGAGTGTCACTTGGTTTGTTTTACGGAAGAACATCATCTATCGTCAATACAAAATTCGGTTATACATTTGATAACACGGGACTTTCTTTGTCGGTGAGATTATAAGACTCCAAGACACTAAGTCGCCAAGACACCAAGTAGAGACGTGTCAATTACACCGATGAAATGAACAAGGTGTAATTGATGCGTCTTTCTTTTTGGTCAATGGTCAACAGTCAAAAGTCAACGGTCAAAAAAAGTTCAAGGTTCGGAGTTCTTAGTTCAAAGTTTTTTCTTATCTTTGCCCAATTTATATAGTTTATAATTTTCAAAAAAATAATAATTATGTCAGATTCAGTAAAATTTATCGAAGGCGGTCTCACTTACGATGACGTTTTGTTAGTTCCTGCATACAGCAATATCATCCCAAGAGATACCAATTTAAGTACCAATTTCTCTCGTAACATTAAGATTAACATACCTATCGTAACAGCTGGTATGGATACAGTTACAGAAGCTGCTATGGCAATTGCAATCGCACAAGAAGGCGGTATCGGTGTTCTTCACAAGAACATGACTATCGAACGTCAAGCTGCAGAGGTTCGCAAAGTTAAACGTGCTGAAAACGGCATGATCATCGACCCTGTGACTATCAGAGAAAACGCTATGGTAGGCGAAGCACTTCGCATGATGAACGAAAACCACATCGGCGGTATTCCTGTAGTCGACGCAAATAACATTTTAGTCGGTATCGTTACAAACCGTGACTTACGTTTCGTTCAAGACATGAAACGTCCTATCTACGAAGTCATGACAAAAGAAAATCTCGTTACTACAACAGAATTCACCGACTTCGCAACAGCAGCTGAGATTCTCCAAAAACATCGTATCGAGAAGTTGCCAGTTGTCGACAAAGACAATCACCTCATCGGTCTTATCACATATAAAGACATCATTAAAATCAAGGCTCGTCCAAATGCAAGCAAGGACTCTCTCGGTCGTTTGCGCGTTGCTGCTTCTGTAGGTATCGCAGCTAACACAATCGAAAGAGCAGAAGCATTGGTAGCAGCAGGCGTCGACGCTATCAACATCGACACAGCTCACGGACACTCACAAAACGTTATCAACGTTGCTAAGGAATTACGCAGCAGATTTAAAAACATCGACATCGTTGTCGGTAACATCGCTACAGCTGACGCAGCTCGCGAACTCGCTAAGACTGGCATCGACGCTATTAAAGTAGGTATCGGACCAGGTTCAATCTGTACAACACGTATCATCGCTGGTATCGGCGTTCCACAGCTTACAGCAGTTTACAACGTTTCACAAGCTCTCCAAGGCACAGGCATTCCTGTCATCGCTGACGGCGGTATCCGTTACACAGGCGACATCGTGAAAGCTATCGCAGCAGGTGCTTCATCAATCATGGCTGGCTCATTATTCGCTGGCGTTGACGAATCTCCAGGCGACACAATCATCTTCGAAGGTAGAAAATTCAAGACATACCGCGGCATGGGTTCTCTCGAAGCTATGCAAAATGGTTCTAAAGACCGTTACTTCCAAGACATGGAAGACGACATCAAGAAACTCGTTCCAGAAGGCATCGTAGGTCGCGTTCCTTACAAAGGCAGTCTCTCAGAAGTCGTTTATCAATTAGTCGGCGGTCTCCGCGCTGGTATGGGCTACACGGGCTCAAAAACAATCAGCGACTTACAAAAGGCTCAATTCATTAAGATTACTGCTTCAGGTATGCGCGAAAGCCATCCACACGATATCACAATCACAGCAGAATCACCAAACTATAGCACAAAAGCATAATAGCATTTGAACTAAGGCTATTGAACCCTGAACTAAGAACTTTTATTTTTTTGGTTCAGGGTTCAAAGTTCAAAGCTTAAAGTTCTTAGTTCTTAGTTCTTAGTTCAACATAATATAGTTTCAAAATTCTCGTTATTTTCTAAATAATGAAAAGAATATGATAAGAAAACAAACACTCAAAACATGGCTCATCGCATTATGCTTCATGATGATGCCATCACTTTTATCAGCTCAGTCTTACGCTAAAAAGACATTGATCACTATAGGTGACAAAGAGATTTCCGCAAAGGAATTCATGGATACATACGAAAAAAACAATGTAAAGACAGACGTCATCGATAAGAAAGATATTGATGAATATCTTAATTTATACATTGATTTTAAATTAAAAGTAACAGAAGCTGAAGATCTTCAGATGGATACAGTTCCTTCTTTCGTTAAGGAGTTGAAAAACTATCGTAACCAATTGGCAAAGCCATATTTTTCTAATGACGACATTACTGAAGAATTGGTGAAGGAAGCTTATGAAAGAATGCAGTACGACATGAATGCTGCTCATATCCTCATCAAATGTGATGCAAAGGCGTTGCCTGCAGACACACTCGCTGCTTACAACAAGGCGATGTCAATCCGTGAACGTGTATTGAAAGGAGAAGACTTCTCAGCTGTTGCAATGGAAATGTCAGACGACCCATCAGCACGCGATATGGAAGAGATTCCTGGTGTAAGAAAAGCTTACGTTGGCAATCGCGGCGAATTGGGCTATTTCTCAGCTTTCGATATGGTATATCCATTTGAGACAGGCGTTTATACCACAGAAATAGGCGAAGTGTCAATGCCAATACGTTCAGACTTCGGCTATCATATCATCAAAGTGAACAGCAAAACTCCAGCATTAGGCGTCGTAAGAGCTGCTCATATCTTCTTGGTCGCAGATCCTAGCGATCCAACCAAAGCTGATTCAATCTTGAAAAACAAGGCTTACAATATCTATAATGAACTTATGAAAGACCAAAGCCAATGGTCAGATTTCGTAAGAAAATATTCAGAAGATAGAGGAACAATCACTAATAATGGAATTCTCAGTCCATTCAGAGTCAATCAGATAGTTCCAGAATTCATCACAGCAGTGAAAAGTCTTAAAATGGGAGAAATCTCAGAACCAGTCAAAACAAGTTTCGGTTATCACATTATCAGACTTGTTGCCAACACACCTCCAGCTGATTTTGAAACAGAAAAAGCAAGATTGGAAGAAAGAGTTGAAAGAGACATGCGCGGTAAGATAAGCGAAGATATTGCAATGAAACGCATCATGAAGGATAATAACTTCAAGGAAAATACTAAAGTTAAAGATGAGTTTATTGTTTCTATCGACAGCACATTGGCAATGGGAATGTATCAGCCAGAAGAAATTGATTCTAAGAAAGTTATATTTACAATTGGCAAAGAATCATGCAAATTGGAAGAATTCGTTGATTATATCGTCGGTCATCAAAGAAGACAAGGATTCTTATCATCTTCAGCATACGCTTATGACCTTTATGACGCATTCTTGAAGGAAAAAGTATTCGCTTACGAAGATGCTTGCCTCGAAGAAAAATATCCAGAATTCAAGACTTTAGTGCAAGAATATCACGATGGAATATTGCTGTTCTCATTGATGGAAGAACAAGTGTGGAACAAAGCTGTTGAAGATACAGTCGGATTGAAAGAATATTACGAAAGAAATAAGAACAATTATATGTGGAATGACCGCGTCAGAGCCATAGTGGTGATGTCGAACAACAAAGAAAATGTTGAAGAAATTACATCTTTCCTCAGCGGCGACGTCACAATAGATTCAGTTCGTTCTTATTTGAAAGACAATGATATAAAAGCAACAGCACGTTTCTCATTCTATCAAAAAGGCGATAATGTCAACATTGATGCAATGGCATGGAACGAAGGCGAATTACAAGTATTCGAATCAACTGTCGATAATACAACACAAATAATAAAGATCGTTGAAGTTCGTCCAGCAGAACCTAAGTCGTTCAAAGAAGCAAAAGGTTTGGTTACATCAGGCTATCAAACAGAATTGGAAACTCTTTGGTTACAACAACTTAGAGAAAAATATCCTGTAAAGGTAAATCAAAAGATTTTAGGAAAAGTTAGAAATAACTATTAAGAAAATACAAATGCGTTTACTCTGGATCAGTCTTATTTTTACATTGTTTTTTTCCGCATGTCAAGGAAAGAAAATCGAAGACAAAGGCGAAGTAGTTGTCTCTGTTTATGGAAAGAAACTATATAAGACTGATCTGGAGAATATCGTTTATGAAGGTATCAGCTATCACGATAGTGTTGTGAGAGCGAAGGTTTACATCGATAAATGGGTTCATAACCAGCTGCTGATACGTCAGGCGGAAAATAATCTTACTCCAGAACAACTGGATTTCTCGAAGAGATTGGAAGAGTATCGTAACTCTTTGGTAATAAATAAATACGAGACAGAACTGATAAACCAAAAACTTGATACAGAAGTCACTGAAGACCAGATTTATGATTATTACAATAACAACAGCGCTGAGTTTAGATTGAATCGCGACATTGTTCAGCTAGCATCTGTTTCTCTTCCTAACGATAGTAAAAAGAAATGGGTTTTTACAAAATTGTTCCGCGATTACGATTCCTTAATGGTCGATTCATTAACTTCATTGGCAAATCAATATGCGCTTAATTATGATTTTAACATCAAAGAATGGCGTAACTTTGATGAAGTAATCGACACTTATGATTTGAAAATAAAAGATAATAAGTCTTTCTTGAACGATAAGAAATTTTTCATTGTCAATGATGATGAAATATATACTTTGGTAAAAATTTGCAGCTACAGACTCGTCGGAGATGAATCTCCATGCGAGATGGAAACTGATAGAATAAAGTATATCATCTTGAATAACAGAAAGAAAGAGTTATTAGAAAGTTTATATAAAGATTTACAGGCAAAAGCAATTCAAGATAAGGCTTTTGATGTTTTTTAAAGACAACAAAACTATAAGATAACAAGACAACAAGTTAATGATATGAGAAGAAATAGTGATAAGATTGCAGCATTTTTTGCGATATTATTTTTTGTGATTGCAATGCCATCGAAGGCTCAAGAGGCGCAAGTGATAGACAGAGTGGTTGCTGTGGTAGGACAGAATATCATACTTCAATCAGATGTTGAAGCCAGATATTTGGAATACAGATTACAAGGCGGTATCAAAGGAAGTGCCAGCACGATTCGTTGTGAAATTCTTGAAGATTTGATGTTTCAGAAGCTTATGCTTAATCAAGCAGAAATGGATAGTATCACAGTAACTGATGATCAGGTTAATGCAGATGTTGATCGTTGGATAAGCTATTTGATTTCTCAGGTAGGTTCACAAGAGAATCTAGAGAGATATTATAAGAAGACAATGCCGGAAATCAGGGAAGAATTGTTCCGTGTCAGAAAAGATAATATGTTGGTTCAGCAGGTTGAGCAATCAATTTTGTCGAATGTAGAAGTGACGCCGTCGGAAGTGAAGAAGCTTTATAACAGCATTTCGAAAGATAGCATTCCGATGGTTAATTCAAAGTATGAGATAGCACATCTTGTCAAGAATCCTCCAATTACTTTAGAGCAGAAATTAGAAGTTAAGGACAGACTATATAAGTTGCGTAAACGTATTTTAGGTGGCGAGCGTTTTTCAACATTGGCTTTGCTTTATTCTGAAGATCCAGGTTCTGCTAAGAAAGGCGGTGAGTTAGGATTTACAGGAAGAGGTGAGTTTGCACCAGAATTTGAAGCAGCTGCGTTTAACTTGCGCGATGGCGAAATATCGGAAGTCGTTGAGACAGAATTCGGTTTTCATATCATTCAGATGATAGAACGTCGTGGCGATTTCGTTAATGTGCGTCATATCTTGCTCACGGTGAAAGTGGCAGCAGAAGCATTGCAAGAAGCATATAACGAATTGGATTCTATAGCAACGCTCATTCATAATGATAGTCTTACATTCGACGAGGCAGTACGCCGTTTTAGTGACGAAAAAGATAAAGTCAATGGCGGAATCCTAGTAAATCCTATGACAGGCGGAACATTGTTCGACGCATCAGAACTTGACCAACAAGTTTCAGTCGTTGTTAATAAAATGAAAGTCGGTGACATCAGCGTTCCAGTCTCGATGAAGACTGCCGATAACAAGGATGCTTGTCGTTTGATATATTTGAAAAAGAAGACAGAACCACATAAGGCAAACCTGAAAGATGACTACACTCTTATCCGCGATATGGCGATGCAGAAGAAACGTGAAGAGATAATAAACGACTGGATTTCATCAAAATCTGGCAAGGCTTATATCAGAGTCTGCGACGACTTTAAAGACTGCGACTTTAGGTTTGAATGGAATTTTGTTGAATAATAATCAAAAATCGAAATAAGATGTATCAGTCAGATGTAGAAGGTGCTAAGGCACTTGTGCAAAAATATGAACAATTGAAAAATGAGATTTCGAAGGTCATAATTGGACAAAACGAAATCATTCACAATACAATATTATCTGTATTTTGTCAGGGCCACGTTTTGTTGGTTGGTGTGCCTGGTCTCGCCAAAACATTGTTAGTAAGCACTATCGGTCGTGCTCTCGGTCTTTCTTTTAACCGAATTCAGTTCACTCCCGACCTTATGCCGTCTGACATACTCGGAACGGAAATCATCGACGATACACGTCAGTTTAAGTTTATCAAAGGACCTGTGTTTTCTAATATAATATTAGCTGACGAGATTAACAGAACGCCGCCTAAGACACAGGCAGCTCTTCTTGAAGCGATGCAGGAAAAACACGTCACGGTGTCTGGAAAGACATACAAATTACAAGAGCCCTTCTTTGTTTTAGCGACACAAAATCCGATTGAACAAGAGGGAACATATCCGCTTCCAGAGGCCCAGCTTGACCGTTTTATGTTCAATCTTCAACTTGATTATCCTTCTTATGAAGAAGAAATCGAAGTCGTGAAAAACACTACATCAGCTAAAGTGACAGACGTCAATCCTGTGATGACAGCGGAGGAGATTGTTTATTTTCAAAACCTCGTTCGTCGAGTTCCTGTCGCTGATAATGTTTATGAATATGCGGTTGGCTTGGTATCGAGCACGCGACCAAATACGGCTCGCGCTCACGAATGGAGCAACAAATATCTCAGCTGGGGGGCGGGTCCGCGAGCATCGCAATATTTGATAATAGGAGCGAAGGCAAATGCTTTATTGAAAGGCAAGTTGTCGCCAGATATCGAAGACGTGCAAGAAGTTGCGCTTCCTATCTTACGCCATCGTCTCGTGAGAAATTATACCGCTGAAGCAGAAGGAATCAGCATTGAGAAGATAATCCACGAATTAAATAATAAATAAAACTATCCGCGAAATAGCACGAAACACCACGAAAATTTAGTGAAAGATTAGTGTTTATTAGTGGATAAAACTATCCACGAAATAACACGAAACACCACGAAAATTTAGTGAAAGATTAGTGTTTATTAGTGGATAAAACTATCCACGAAATAACATGAAACACCACGAAAATTTAGTGAAAGATTAGTGTTTATTAGTGGATAAAACTATCCACGAAATAGCACGAAACACCACGAAAGTTTAGTGAAAGATTAGTGTTTATTAGTGGATAAAACTAGTTATTAGATGCTAAAACACCGAGCCTCCAGGTTTTTAATTTCCTTGGTGACTCGGTGTCTTGGTGACTAAATGTCTTATCATTAAAGTTTCACGACTCTCTTAACTGTATTTCCTTCAGTGGTTTTGATGTCGACAAAATAAACACCAGATTTAAGGCCATTGATGACGTATATTTGACCGTCAACATTAGATTCCATAATCTTACTTCCAACGACATTATATACTGTTACATAAGTCATGTCGTCACAGATAATAGTGAAATTATCTTTCGATGGGTTAGGGAAAATAGAAGCATTTATTAAGCAAGTTTCGCCAATAGCAACATTTTTTTTGACAGTGACATCGCTGAACAAACCATTGCAATTTTCGTAGATTGCTCTTACGCTATAGACATATTCGCCGTTTGTTGAGTTGTCGTCAGTGAATGTTGTCTCTTCTGTTGTTCCCAAGAATTTGGTTCCACGGTAGATTTCAAAAGCTGTCGCCATCTGTTCTTCGCCTGTTGTCCAGCTCAAAACAATATTATTTTCTGTTTGTTCTGCCTTGAGTTCTTTTACTGCATCACATAATTCTTGATATTCATTTTTGCAAGAACAGTCGTTGTTCCAAGAGAATAGGAATGATGTTGATGGAGATAAAGTAGGACTGAAATATACAGCTGTGTAATATTCTGTCATTATAGAGAAGCTGCATTCCTTGTCATATTCATCTTTACCCATCCATTCGAGTGTGACTTCAACATTAGATTCGATGCTGATGCGTCTTTCTTCAAAGCCACCAGATTTTATTGTCAAGGTATCTGTTGGTTTTCCGTTGTCGTATTTTACCAATAGAGCGGCGCCATTCCAACCGTCAGAATATGAATCCATAAGCTGGAAGATATAAGTACAAGGGTTGGCGTAGTTATATGTAAATTCATATTCTTTTTCTAATAAGTCAGATGTGTTCAATACGAAAGGAATATTCATATTTGTGCCAACGTTTCCTGATAATGTTACGTTGAAGAAAGCGACGCCAGAAGAATTAGCTCCGATGGAACTGAATTCAGCTTCAGCTTGATTTATTGTGACTTCGTTGCTGCTGCTTGTCAAAGTTCCTTTAACTTTGACGGCAATTTCGTTGCCAATATTATTGAGGATGATTCCAAGATCTGCAGTCTCGCCAGCTTCTAATGCGCCATTTCCGTTGTCATCATTCTTAACTATGAAAGAAGCGAATTCTAAGTCATTGTCCTTAACATCTATTGTTAAAAATGCAGATGCTATGTTTGTCGAACTTGCATCATAGATATTCAATTCAAGATATATTGAAGATTCATAGTCGATGTCTTTGCTGACAGAAATCTCAAATTCGTCAGTAAGAACGAGGTCGCCATTAGCCGAGATGCTCTCGATGATAGCGTTAGAATCTGTTATTGTCACTGATTCATTTTTGCAAGATATGTTAGCATGTATGTTATTATATTCTATTTCAGAATCGTTGTGAATATTGACGCTTAACTTCACTGTTTCGCCTGCGTTGAGTTGACCGTTATTATTGAAGTCGCTATCATTTATTGAGACGATAGTTGGCTCTAAATCGCCAGTTCTCATACTTGTTATTGCTTTGAAAGCGTCGATGAGGCCAGTTCCGAAGAAGTTGTCTTTTTTCTCAGTAAGTCTTTTTGATGTTGTCTCTAATATCATGCAGATTTCTGCAGGAGTGATGTTGTTGTTTTTTTCCAACATAAGAGCCATCACGCCAGCCACGCAAGGAGCTGCCATTGAAGTGCCGGTCTTTAAGTTGTATCCGTTGTTGCTGTCGTGGTCGAGCGACTTCACGCCGACTCCAGGAGCGCAAACGTCAGGACGGATGAGGCCTATTTTATCGCCACCTAAAGGATAGTCGTTGAAATGAGTGTCAGTCCAGGTGACAGGGCCTTTAGAACCGTTTTCATATTTGTTTTCAAAATAATCGACGGCGCCGACAGACACGACGCATGATAAACCTCCAGGGTTGACTTGTTGGTCAGGGTGTAACCATGGTGGAGGACAGCTGGCAGGAGCCAAGATGTTGTTTGGAACCTGCATTTGTGGAGTTGAATTATTACCGAAGTTACCTGCTGCTACAGATGCTACTACGCCAAGTTCTAACGCATTGACACATGTGTTGCGTAACATTATTTTGTTGGCTGGACTTGGTGCCAAGATGCCTAACGACATACTCAAAATGTCAGCATGGTTTTCAATGGCGAACTGCATAGCTAAGTTGATGCTGCTTGTGCTGCCTGAACCATAGTCATCGAGGGCTTTAACGCACATCAATGTTGCATCTGGAGCCATGCCAGTGAGAAGACCTGATGTGCCGTCGCCGCAGATAGTACCAGCGCAGTGTGTGCCGTGACCATATCTGTCCATAGTGTCGTAGTTGTCGTTAACAGTGTTATAACCATGATATGGATATTGTGCGCCACCGTCCCATAAATGGTCTTTAATGTCAGCGTGGTTATAGTTGACACCAGAGTCGATGACTGCAACGAGAACGCCTTTGCCAGTGAAACCCATTTCCCAGACTTTATTAGCATTGACCATAAGAACATTGTCGGTCATGTCAACGTCTTCAGTTCTTGACTGTTGACTGCCGTCTGTTGATTGTTGGTCTTCGTCAATGATCATTTTCATCATTTCGTCATAACCTATAATTGCGATGTCAGGATGTTCTGCAAGAAGATAAATGACATTGCGGTCGGCATTGCAGCTGATGGCATTTGAAAGCCAATGTGTCTTGATGTTGTTTACTTTATAGCTTCTTGTCTCAGCTTTAAGTATTGACAAAACTTCTTGTTGTTTTTCTTCAGAAAAAAGTTTGAGTTCGTCAACGAGAATATCGCGTCTTACTTTCTTGTCGAGAGTTTGCGCTGCGCGAGTTTGAAGTTTTTTGATGTCTGCCTGCGATTTGAAAATGATGTTAATTGGAATCATCTCATCGCTTTTTTGATTTAAAACCTATTGTAATCTAGGATCGATGGTGCTTTGTGAAAATCCTATATTACATAAGAAGAGGAGAAGTAATGTGAGGATTGATGTCTTTTTCATAATTTTTTTGCTTTGAGCAGCGAGCTTTGAGCCGTGAGCAATTAATAATTGACAATTAACAACTGCTCATAACTCATAACTCAAGGCTTATTGCTTAATAATTCTTTTAACTATATTACCTTCGTTTGTATTAATCTTAATGAAATAAATTCCAGCGTTTAATTTAGTTACATCAACTGTTACACTACCTTGTAGTCTTGTAGTCTTGTAGTCTTGTAGTCTTCCGTAAACATCATAAACGACAACGTCTTCGATTTCCGTTTCTGCTACGATATAAATTTTGTCGTTTGCAGGATTTGGATAGATATTGACGTTTGCATTATGTGAATATTCGTTAACATTTACGCCCCATTGAGCTAGTATGCTTTTGAAAGAACCGTTGCAATCTTCGTAAACAGGTCTCACGCTGTAAGTGTAAGAGAATGCTCTGTTATGTTCTATGTTGCTGTCTACGAATGACAAACCGTCAGTTTCTCCTAAATATTTTGTGTCACGATATATTTCGTATTTGATAAATTCTTGGTCGTTAGAGACTGTCCATGTCAAGATAACGCTGTTTTTGTTTACGTCGGCTTTGAGGTTATCGATAGGCTCGCACATGTCGAAGCTGTTGTTGAGGCAAGAACAATTGTTAATCCAAGAATAGATGAATCCGTTGTTAAGGAATCCTCCGTCTTGATATATGACGTTGCCGTTTTCATTTTTGATGATAAAGCTGTTTTCTAAGTCCCAAGAGCCTTTTACCCATTCTAATGTCACTTCAACATCATTTGCGATTTTACGTTTATATGTCTTTGTTTTGCCATCGAGGATTGTGAATGCTTCGTCAGGAGTGCCATCGCTGTATTTAACAACTAAAGCAGCTTTGTTCCAGCCGTCGCCGCTAGTGTCATAAAGCTCGAATGATATTTCACAAGCTTTCTTGTAAGTGCCTTCAAATTTGTAAGTGTTGTTGAAAGCGTCGCTGACATTTATCTCGATAGGAAGTTTGAAGTTGTCGCCAGCATTTTCTGCTAATGTAACGTTGAATAAAGCCACTGCTGATGCGTTTTCGCCGATGCTGTTGAATTCAGCTTCAGAAGTGTTTATAGTTAGTTTGCTGTTTGTTGTTGAGATAACGCCTTTTAATCCGACTGCAATTTCATTGCCGATATTATTCAAAACGATGCCGAGGTCTGCTGTTTCGCCAGCTTCGAGTAATCCGTTGCCGTTGTTGTCGTTTTTGATGATGAAAGAAGAAAACTGGATATCAGAGCCGCAAACGTAAGCTGGAGCTCTCAGATATGCGATTTGCTCGTCGTTTTCGTTGTAGAAATAAACATCGAATGCAAGTAATGTCTTTGCAGCAACGTTTTCATCTAATGTCACTGCAAACACATTTTCTATCGTAATATTTTCATTGGCATTGATATTTTCAATTTGAGCGATAGAATCTGTTATTGTGACAGATTTGTTTTTGTTTCTCAAGACAGCTTTCACATTGCTGAAGTTTTCTTCGTAAGCATTATTGAAAGTGATATTGATATTTACGTTTTCGCCGGCATTGATGTTTTGGTTGTCATTGCCGTTTTTATCATTGATAGCACATTTTACGAAGTTGAATTTGCCGTTATCTATTGCATTCATCGCTGCCAAAGCGTCGACGCGACCTGTACCTGTCTTATTGCTTTTTGTTTCAGTTAGTTTTACACTTGTTGTTTCTAATATTCTGCAGATGTCGGCAGGGGTGAGGCTTGGGTCTTTTTCTAGCATGAGACACATGATTCCAGCAACGCATGGTGTTGCCATTGAAGTGCCGTTCATTGAAGTGTGACCGATGTTTGAAGAATAGTCGAGGGAAATGATTGATACGCCTGGCGCACAGATGTCAGGGCGAATGAGACCGATTGATTCTCCGTTATTATATACATAGTCGTTGAATTCTGAGTTTTCCCATGTGACAGGACCGTTTGAAGAGAAATCAGCTGGATTGTCGTTGTAATCGACGGCGCCTACAGAGACGACGCATGACAATCCTCCGGCATTGGCTTCTTGTTCTGGGCTTAACCATGGAGGAGGACAGCCGCCAGGAATGATGACGTTTTCTGGAATAGGTTTTATCATCATATATTCGTTGCCACCATAGTTGCCTGCTGCAACAGCTGCAACAACGCCTAATTCTAAGGCTGTCACACAACTGCGACGTAACATTACTTTTTCAGAAGGGTCTGGCATTGTGACACCTAACGACATGCTTAACACATCGGCATTGTGTTCTACAGCCCATTCCATACCGCTGTTGATATTGTGCGCAGTTCCTGTTCCTTCGTCGCTGACACTTTTGACGCACATCAAAGTCGCATTAGGAGCAATGCCTGTTTTAGTGCCGGAAGTGCCGTCGCCGCAGATGGTTCCCGCACAATGTGAACCGTGACCGAATTTGTCCATTGGGTTGTTGTTGCCGTCATATGTGTTGTAGCCGTGATATGGGAATTCTGCTCCACCGTCCCATAAGTGGTCGGCAACGTCAACGTGTTTGTAGTTGACACCAGAGTCGATGACGGCTACGATAATGCCTTCGCCAGTATAACCCATAGTCCAGATATCGTCGGCATTGACCTTGGTAATATTTTCTGTCATGCCACTTACGCCTTCAGCTCTTTCTGAATAGTTGTTGCTAATCAAGACTTTTTCTTCGTTATATCCGATGAGAAGAACATCAGGATGTTGAGCTAATTGATAAATCACATCGCGTGTCGTAGTGCAATTGATGTAATTCGCAAGCCAATGGCTACTTACATTTTCTACTTTGTTGCTTCTTTGCTCAGCATTGAGAATCGACAATATTTCTTGTTGTTCTTTCTCTGCGAAATTTTTAAGTTCACCAACTAATACATTGCGTTTTACATCTTTATCAGTGATGTTTTCCGCTCTGTTTCTTAATTTGTTAAAATTCATTTGCGATTTTAAGATGATGTTAACACTTATCATCTCATCGCCTTTTTGATTTAAAATTTCATGTAATCTAGGCTCGATGGTGTTTTGTGTGAGACCTAAATTACAAAATGAAAGAATGACTAATAATGTAAAAACTAACTTTCTCATATAACTTATTTTATGTTCGCAAAGATAATAAAAAAGACCACAGAATTGGGAATTTGAAAACTGAAAATTAGCTGTCAGTTTTCAGCTATGCGATGAGACTTCAGGACGATCCTCTTGCGATGATTGAAATGGTATTGAAATCGTGCCGTATCGGTGGCGATGACACTTTCATCAAGGAAGCCGAATACCTGATGGGTGCTTCTGCTCTGGTCGAGAAACTCATAAGTGTCAAGAAGACAGAGGTGGGGGAGCTTTAGAAAAAGCGGATGGTAGTCTCGAGCATAACTTTGTCGGCTATGTCGATACTATGCTCGAATACTATCTGCATATAGACCCAAGCGAACTGACTGATGAAGAATGGGCTGAAAAGTTCAAGCAACTGGCTGATATAAGGAAGAGAGAGGGAAAGATGGGATGATAAGGTTTATTTAAACCAGTCTCTTACAACTTCAACATAGAAAAAAATAAGACTCATTAATATCAATACTCCAAGAATCATACTTAATAATTTTCTGCAAATATATACAATATGAATCAAACTGTCAACATAAATTTTAACATTTTCGGAAATGCGACAGATGCTACTATTAATATTGCTAAAAATATAGCTAATGTAAGTAAAGAAGCTAAGGAAGCAACTTCATCTTTAAAAGATGTTGGTGAAAGTTTATTTGCATTTCAACAAATAACTCAAACAATCCGATCTTTTAGAGATGTTTTCTCCTCTGCTATCCAACCTGGCATTGCCTTAAACACCTCCTTGATGGACTTATCCGCTATTGCTGGTGTCACGGGAGACAAGCTGAAAGAAATTGAAAGTTATGCTCGTGATACTGCCAAAACATTCGGCACTGATGCAGCTTCTTCTGTTGAGAGTTACAAGCTATCAGCTATCAGCGGTCATAGTTCTTAGTTCTTAGTTCTTAGTTCAAAAAAAGCGACCCTAAGGTCGCTTTCACTTAAACTGTTAAAATATCTTTAACTTTTAAATCACAGAGTTCATCAACTTTTTTAACATATTTGTCTGTGATTTCTTGGATTTTGTCTGTAATTAATTTCACTTCGTCTTCAGAAACGCCTTCGTCTTTAAGTTTCTTGGCGTCATCATTAGAATTACGACGGATGTTGCGGATACCGACTTTGGTTTCTTCAGCCACTGTTTTAGCGCGTTTTGCCAATTCTTTACGACGTTCTTCTGTCAATGGAGGAACGAGAATGCGTAAGAACTCGCCTTCGTTTTTAGGATTGAAGCCTAAATTGGCGTTCAAGATAGCTTTTTCAATAGCTGAGATAGAATTTTTATCGAAAGGTTGAACGATAATCTGACGTGGGTCAGGAGTTCCGATATTTGAAGTTTGTTCGATAGGTACAACAGTTCCGTAATATTCAACTTTAACACCTTGCAACATAGCAGGGCTTGCTTTGCCTGCTCTAATCTTCTGAAATTCCAAGTCCATGTGTTTCATGGTGTTTTCCATGGTTTCAGTAGTTTCATCTAAGATAAATTGAGATTCTTCTGTCATAATTATATCATTTTACAGCACAAAAATAAAAATTTTTCAGTTAAGTGGTTCATATAATCCTAAAAAATAAGGTTCCTTTTTAGATTTATAACAAAAAATATTTTTTATCATAACAATGTCCTTGCTTTTATTCCATATGTAAACTTTTATTTTAACATTTTCTTTGTCATATTTCTTAGAATCTAAATAGAAACCGTTGGTCAAGTAATATGTTTCGCCTGGCATTATTGCTTTTGAATCATTATCTTCACCAAGCCATAATAAAAGTGAATCGCTTTGAATGTCTCTTATTTCAGTGACCAAAACAATATCCGTAACAGTATCAATGGCTTGTATCTCTGCAATGAATCCAATATTGTGAAAATCGTCACTGTTGGTTGGTTTCATAACACAAGAACATCCCCATTCGTCTTGCATTTCTACGTCTTTAATAATGGCTGGCAACTGATTGCCGTCTTTTGCTAAAAGAAGATATTTTGTGTTGAACCACTGTTTATCTTCAATAATTTCTGGATAATATGCTAAAGCTGATAATTCCCATAAAATATTTGAATGATCTGACAATCCAATACCGATGTATTTTGTATCTATATTTGATGTAAATTCTTTGAAATCATTAAGTTCTGATTTTTTATCGAAGAAATAATTGTTGCGTATATTTTCTTTGTCTTGATAGAATTTTGTCATGAACGACATATTGCTGTAAGATAAAAAAGTGATGCTGTCACCATATTGCTCCTGATTTTTCTTCATCTGCGCAGCGATTTGGTCAAAGCCTTGATTGTAAACTTGTTTGTAATATTGTCGATCTGTGATAAGTGTAGTTATGCCGATCAGTAAAATGGCTAATATTATTGTAATTTCTTCTTTTACAGTGATTTTTAAGTCGTTATAAAAAGAAAACATTACAATTATTAAGAAAGGAGCTCCGAATATTAAAGTGCTGAATTGTAATATTGGTTCTTTGAATTTTGAGTATAATAATGCTACCGCAAATGGTATTAAAAACCACAATATTGCTGTTATTCTGAGTTTTAATTTATTGTCTTTTAAAGCTTTATTTGTTAAAAATGGAAGTGTCGCCAAAATTAAGAAGGCGAATATAAAAAGCCAGGAATAGTTGAGCGTGTATTTGAAAAAGTCGATGATGAATGTATTTTCAGGCATGCCGAGCCATCCTCCGATGCCGCCTCTTACAAATAACTGATAATAAAATATGTATGATGTAGGCAAAAACATTAATAATGCTCCTAAACTACTGAAAATGTATGCCTTTATTTGTGGTTTGTTGTTTCTATCCAAGAAGAAAATGCCTGAGAACCAAATCAATCCGGCTTGTGCTAGCGAGAAATTATGCATTTGCGATGAAAGAAATGCTGCTAATGCAAAACCAATACATGTTGGAATTGATGGATTTTTTTCTATGAATAATATTTTGTTCCAAAAGAAAACGAAAAGCAGAACAAAAAATAATCCAGGAGAATAAGGTCGTATCAACTGACTATAGAAAATGAATAACTCGCTAACTGTCACGATGCTAGCACTTAATAAACCGACTTTGGCGTTGAACCATTGCTGCCCTATTTTAAATACTAGAAATACGGAAGCAATACCCATCAAAGCGAATGGTAATTTAAGCCAGAATTCATTCCATCCAACAATCTTGACCATATAATACAAGAATATCTGCACGCCAGCAGGATGTGCGTCTGCTATTATTCCATCTCTAATCAGTTGTTGGAACGAATCGAAATTCGTTCTGTAGAGTGCGCTGAACTCATCGTGCATGAACGGCACTGAGTCGAGGTTCCATAAACGTAAGATTGTTGCAATCAATAATATCACCGACAAGAAGACCTTATCGGTGATAGATAGTGTTTCTTTTTTCAAAACAATTTATTTTGTTACTAAAGTTCCAATTTCTTCGCCGTTAAGGACTTTTAACAAATTACCTTTTGTGTTCATGTCGAAGACATACATCGGCATGTTGTTTTCTTTACACAAGGTAAATGCCGTGAGGTCCATGACTTTAAGGTTTTTGTTGTAAGCTTCGTCGTATGTGATGTGTTCGAATTTTGTTGCTGTTGGGTCTTTTTCAGGGTCGGCGGTGTAGATGCCATCAACGCGTGTTCCTTTTAAGATGATGTCTGCTCTTACTTCAACGGCTCTCAATGCTGATGCCGTATCTGTTGTGAAGAATGGATTTCCTGATCCTCCGCCAATGATGACTACATTGCCTTCTTCAAGGAGTTTTATTGCTTTTGCACTGCTCATAGAATCTGCTATGCGATCGATGAAAACGCCTGATAATAAAGCTGTTTTCACACCTTTAGATTGTAATGTCGATTGTAATGCCATGCTGTTGATGACAGTGGCGAGCATGCCCATGTAGTCGCCTTGTATTCTGTCCATGCCTTTGCTTGCGCCTTGCAAGCCACGGAAAATATTGCCGCCGCCAATAACGATGGCAATCTGTGCTTGTTTAGCAGCTTCTGCTATTTCTTCTGCATAATCGTTAAGACGTTCTGGGTCAATGCCGTATTGTTGCTCACCCATAAGAGCTTCACCGCTCAATTTTAAAAGTACTCTTCTGTATTTCATATCACTTGAGTTTATATAATTAATGTTAATATTTAATTAAAACCAATAACCTATGTTAAAAAATCCGATTACACTGGAACATCTGTTGGAACCCATTATGCTGACTTCAATAGGACCAGCCATCGTTTTCATTCCTAATGTCAAACCTCCGCCGAATACAAAACTTTCACTATTAAACCATTCACTATAATTGCTGGTTATATATCCTCCGTTGAAGTTTGCAATAGCATACAAATTTCCGTAAAAATTATATTGCCACGATATTTTTCCTATAGCTATGTGGTCGCCATATAACTGTGTGAATCTCAATCCTTCAAAGGATATTATGTTGTCGAAATATTTCATATGCGACTGACCTCCTACAAAGAAACGATAACTTAAAGGAGGCTCGTTTATTGTAATAGAAGAACCGATGGTAGCTCCTAATTTCAGTGAATGTTTTTTCTTTATCGCAATGGCTCCGTCTAAGTCTGCCCTTAATATAATGGAATGTCCTGCCTGCATGCCGTCGCTGAGTTTTGCAACTGGAATTATGTACTTACCATTGATGTTTAATTTCCATCCTCTTGAAGCAAAACTTGGAGAGTCTTCATTATCAATATGATAATTAAAATATGCATGAGTGATGAAGTCGTAGTGGTTTGGACCAACAATGTGGATAAGATTATCCCTGAGATGAACATAATTACCGACGATGCCAATTCTGAATTGTTGTACCAAAGTAGGCATGTATTCCACAAATAAATCTATCTTGTTGTCTTGAACACTATAGGAATTATTGATGGTCTTGTCGTAATATTGGTTCATAAAAAGGCTTATTGCCGACATGTCAATTCCATATTTGAATTTCTGAGACAATCCTGAATGTAAACGGAGCTTAAAATATGGATCTTCAGCAATGTTGATGTCGGCTGACAATGTTGAGCGTCTAGGAAAACTTAGAATGTTTTTAAGTGTTATGTTCGCTAATATTCCAATGCCATAATCAGTGTCGTAATGAGCTGCTATTGATACTGATTCTTCTTCTTTTTCTTTGCAGTGAATCACTAAGTTAGCACCTTTAGTGGCTGGAACGAGATCATACCAAATATCTTTATAATATCCTGTCGCATAGATGCTCATAATAGCCGACTCAATATCGTGAATCGCTATTTTCGATGGGTAGCTTTTGCCGATAGACTTTCTTATGAAGTTGGCATTTTCCTCATTTACTCCATTGATTTTCAACGTTACTACATATATTGAATCAAGTGGTTCTACATTAGGTCGTTCTATTTTATAATCTTGAATGTTTTTTATAGAGTCTGCGAGAAGTTTTAATTGTGGAAGATATTCTCGTGCAGCATTTTCGCCAAGTGCAATAATAGTGTCGTAAGAATTGAAATCCATCATGCCATATTTTGTGAGATCTGGCTTTATATAGATGTCGGCATCTTTTTTCGCTCTTGTATATGCGTCAATGTCAGACATTGCGATAATCTGATCCATTATTATTGCCATGGAAGTAATTTCGTCTTTAGTATGGAAATTACGTTGTACATCAACACCTATTATAATATCCACGCCTTTTTCTCTTGCATTAGGAACAGGGAAGTTGTTTCTTAATCCGCCGTCAACAAGCAAACGACCATCAATTTCAATTGGAGAGAAATAGAAAGGTATTGACATTGAAGCTCTTATTGAACGTTGCAGGTTGCCTCTTGTCATTTCGTATGCTTCGGCATTTTCAATGTTTGTAGCAACACACAAAAATGGTATCGACAATTTATTGAAGTCTTTTATCTTATAAGCAGGGGAGGTGAGTCGTGCCAGCAAAAGGTTTATCATGCCACCATCGTAAATGGATGACTTCATTTGTATCTTTTTGTTTCTGAACGGGAATGTCGCAAGATAGTGTCTGTCTAGTATTTTGTCGTCGATGGAAATGTATTTTAAAGGAATGGCATCCGACATTATCATATCCCAATTTTGTTCCTTGATAAGTCGTATCATTGTTTCAGGAGAATAACCAATGGCGTAAAGTCCGCCAATGATGCTGCCCATACTGGTTCCTGCAATGAAATCTATTGGTAATCCCGCTTCTTCTATAACTTTAATAGCTCCGATATGGGCGAATCCTTTGGCACCGCCGCCACTCAATACAACACCAACACGAGGTCTCATTAAAGAATCGTTGGCTTGTTGCGCCATAGCGTTATGACAAAAGGCAAAGGACAAAAGGCAAAAGACAAAAATCGTAAGCAAAGAGCTGCGAACCTTTGCCATCGACCATTGACTGTTGACTGTTGACCATTGACTGTTGACCATAACTTTAAATTTTAACCATTAAACCATTTTGGTTTACTTTACAAAGTTATAATAATTTTGTTGAAGAGGAGAATGATTTTTTTAGAAAAAAAGAGTGCTACAAAAATTATTTGCAGCACTCCCAATATTTTTAACATTAACTGTTAATTATAATTTTAAATTCTCTGTTTTCAACTTTAAATTTAATTATTATTCATCTTTTCCGTGGCAATTCTTATATTTCTTTCCGCTGCCACATGGACAAGGTTCGTTTCTTCCGATTTTCTTTTCTACATGTATTGGTTGTGTAACCTGACGTTCTTGTGTGTTGCTATGAGCTTGTGACAACAAATCGTTGCGTTGTTCTTTCAATTTGCTTCTGTCGATAGCTTTAGCTCTTTGTTCTCTAACTTGACTTCCGTCTTGCATTGGAACATTGGCACGCATCAAGAATGAAATAACATCGGTGTTGATTTTCTGAATCATTTGCTTGAACAAATTGAATGACTCGAACTTGTAAATCAAGAGAGGGTCTTTTTGTTCATAATGAGCATTTTGTACAGAATGTTTCAATTCATCTAATTCACGCAAGTGTTCTTTCCAAGACTCGTCGATGATGCCTAAAGTGATGAATTTTTCTACAGACAAGGAAATTTCCTTAGCTCCGTTTTCGACGGCTTTTTTAAGATTTACAATAACATTCATGCTTCTCTTGCCATCGGTGAATGGAATCAATATGTTTTCATATTGGGTGTTGTTATGAACATTTTCTATAATAGGCAATGTCTTTTCTCCGATGATACGAGTCTTGTTATTGTATACTTCAAGAGCTTTGTCGAATAACTGATCGGCGAGGACATCTATTTTAGAACGTTTGAATTCATCTTCTTCAAATGGAAGGTCGATACCCATTGTTGAAAGAATTTCTAACTTTAATCCTTCATAATCAGATACTTCTTTGAATTTTTCTATCAATGATTCTCCGAGATCATACATCATGTTATTGATATCGATAGAAAGGCGTTCTCCGAACAAAGCATGACGTCTCTTTTCGTAAATAGCCTCACGCTGTGAGTTCATAACGTCGTCATATTCAAGGAGATGTTTACGAGTTCCGAAGTGGTTCTCTTCAACTTTCTTCTGAGCTTTCTCGATTTGTTTTGTAATCATTGAGTGCTGGATTACTTCACCTTCTTGAAGTCCGAGTCTGTCCATAAGAGGTGCGATTCTGTCGGAACCGAACATACGCATAAGGTCGTCTTCGAGAGAAACGAAGAATTGAGAGCTACCATTATCGCCTTGACGACCTGAACGACCGCGTAACTGACGGTCGACACGACGTGACTCGTGACGTTCTGTACCAATAATTGCAAGACCGCCTGCTTCTTTTACGCCAGGTCCCAACTTGATGTCGGTACCACGACCAGCCATGTTAGTGGCGATTGTTACTGTACCAGCTTGACCAGCGTCTTTAACGATTTGAGCTTCCTTGGCATGTAACTTAGCATTCAAAACATTGTGTTTGATGCCTCTACGAGTCAATAATTTAGAAAGAAGTTCTGATACTTCAACTGAAGTCGTACCAACCAAAACAGGACGTCCATCGCTGACAAATTCTTGAATTTTATCAATGACAGCATTGTATTTTTCACGTTTTGTCTTGTAAATCAAATCTTCAGCATCAATACGAGCTATAGGTTTATTAGTTGGAATTACAACAACGTCTAATTTATAAATGTCCCAAAACTCACCGGCTTCTGTCTCGGCAGTACCTGTCATACCCGCAAGTTTGTGGTACATACGGAAGTAGTTCTGTAATGTGATTGTAGCATATGTCTGAGTTGCAGCTTCAACCTGAACGTTTTCTTTTGCTTCAACAGCTTGATGTAAACCATCAGACCAACGACGACCTTCCATGATACGACCTGTTTGCTCGTCAACGATCTTAATCTTGTTGTCCATGATGACATAATCGACATCTTTTTCAAACAAGGTATAAGCTTTAAGAAGTTGTTGTACAGTGTGTAAACGTTCTGATTTTTCTGAGAAGTTGCGTAGCAATTCTGACTTCTTCATCACTTTTTCATCGTCTGAAAGACCGCTACGTTCGAGTTCGGCGATTTCACTTCCTACGTCAGGTAAGATGAAGAATGAAGAATCGTTGTAGGCTTTTGTGAGTTCATCGATACCTTTTTCAGTAAGGTCGACGCTATGTAATTTCTCATCGATGACGAAATAAAGTTCATCGTCGATGATGTGCATATTCTTTTGTTGTTCTTGAAGATAGAAGCCTTCTGTTTTTTGCATCAAAGCTTTCATGCCTTCTTCACTCAAGAATTTAATTAAAGCATTGTTTTTTGGAAGACCTCTGTAAGCACGGAATAATTGGTTTGCACCATGATTTTTTTGCTCTTGTGTAGCATTAGGGTCTGTTAATATTTTTTTAGCTTCTGCAAGACATAATGTCACGAGGCGTTTTTGTGCTTCATAAAGTTTGACGACGTCAGATTTTAAGAGGTCGAATTCTTGGTGGTCGCCGCGTGGAGTAGGACCTGATATAATTAAAGGTGTACGAGCATCGTCAATCAAAACAGAGTCAACCTCGTCGACAATAGCAAAGTGGTGCTTGCGTTGAACAAGTTCTTCAGGATTTCCTGTCATATTGTCACGAAGGTAGTCAAAACCGAATTCGTTGTTCGTACCATAAGTGATGTCTGCAAGATAAGCATTACGACGTGCTTGTGAATTAGGCTCATGTTTGTCAATGCAATCTACAGTCAAACCAAGGAATTCGTAAATAGTTCCCATCCATTCAGAGTCACGTTTTGCGAGGTAATCGTTGACGGTAACGACATGAACGCCGCGACCTGCCAAAGCATTGAGATATACAGGGAAAGTAGCGACTAAAGTCTTACCTTCACCAGTTGCCATCTCTGCAATCTTACCTTGATGTAATACTGTACCACCGAGGATTTGAACATTATAAGGGACCATGTCCCAAGTAATTGTGTTACCACCAGCAACCCAACTGTTGTCGTAGTAAACTTTATCGCCTTCAACGTTAATGTGATTGAATTTTGAAGCAAGCTCACGGTCTAAATCTGTAGCTGTTGCTTCGACGACTTCATTTTCTTTGAAACGTTTGGCTGTTTCTTTCAAAACTGCAAAAGCTTCTGGGAGAATGTTGTTGAGAGCTTCTTCTATCTTTTCCAGTTGCTGCTTCTCTAATTTGTCAACTTGCTCGAAAATCTCGTTTTTCTTTTCAAGGTCAAGGTCTTCGGTTTCTGCTTTGATTTTTAGTTCCTTGATACGTGCTTCATCTTCAGCAATATAGTTGTTGATATATTCCTTAAACTCGACTGTTTTATGACGAAGAGCATCTATATCTAAAGTTTTAATATTTTCGTAAGCTTCTAATGCTTTGTTTAAAATCGGCTGCAAGGCTTTGTTGTCGCGTGTTGCTTTGTTTCCGAATAGTTTAGCGAAAAATCCCATATTTTTAAAGTTACTAAGTTACTAAGTTACTAAGTTGCTAAGTTACTGAGAGTTTAAATCTCTGCAAACTAAAATCCAGAATTTCAGAATTCCAAAAATCCTTTCATCAAATGTTGTGCAAAAATAACTATTTTTTTACTTATTTTTATAATATTTGTACAATCTTCTGACATGAAAGTCGAGATATTGATCAGGTGATGGCGCTGGAGCCATGCCAATCTTGTTATTTTTGCCTAAAATTATATAATCAGGGAATGTCCTAATTTGATACTTTTCAAGAAGAAGAATGTCATCGCCAAGATTAAGTAAATGCCACTTATATCCTTTATTATCAAACATTTGTTTGAAATCGTTGAAACATTCTTTTGTGGCAATAGTCACAATCTGAATAGTATCGTTCCATTGTTGTGAAAGTTCTTTTAAAGTGTTGAATTGATGATCTGTCATTGAAGATGTTTGATTGACAAATTGAATAAGAACCATATTGTCTTTAAAATCAGATGAATTGACATTTTTACCATCTTTATTTGTTAAAGAAAATGCAGGTGCTTCGCTGTTGAATGATAATCTTTTGATTTGTTTTAAAATGTCGTTTATAATAGCTTTATTCTTCTGATTCTTAGTGTTTTGTGAAATAGCATTTAGGCAGTCAATGACCTGTTTTTTATCGTCAGGAAATTCGTAATATAATCTTTTTAAATCCCAAGCGATAATTAGTTCTGCCAAATCTTGATTTTCTGCCAAAAAGGCATCATTTCCCTTAATATATTTTAAGAAATTGTCATGTCCTGAATAAAGTTGGCGTCTTAATTCTGATGGCTGGAATTGTGCTGAAGACAAATAATTGGCAAAGACTTCTTGAAATAAATTCATATAAGCTGGTTGTGAATAAAGAATGTTTTGCTTGCTAAAATATTGATTTATAACTTTTTTGCCATTGTCATTATTAACTACCATCTGCATTGTCGCCTTACGATAACGTAAATTGTTTTTTACAAAATCTGATTTTAATTTGCCGATGTTTCTTTCTATTTCAACATCAAGGCTGTCTAAAAGCGAAATCTTACGACTTCTGTATAATTGATTGAAATTATTTAACAGAAAATCATCAATAATCATTTCAGACATATAATATTGATAATAAAGGTCATCGTCATTGCTTTCTACAATTTTTATAGTCGGAGTTTTGTGTTCGAAATATGAGACATTTTTTTCTTGTTCAGGAATGTTTATCTCAACTTCATAATTGGAATCTGGTTTTAATAAAATGTCGACACGTTCAAGATTTACAGCTATTTGCGCCAAAGTTATATTGTCAATATTAGCTTCTATTGTGAAATTTCCTTCGTTGTCAGATTTGGTTTCAAAAATAGTGGTTTGCTCAAATGTTAACATATCGTTAAAAGTTATCAGACGAACTAATGCTTCTGATTTAGGTCCAGATTTCTGGATTTTACCTTTTATTTTTATGTTTTGAGAAAACACATTGCTGCTTAACAACAAGAAAATCAATGATAATAAGAATACGTTTTTTTTCATGTCAGAATAACGTTATGCTTTAAAAAATATTATAAACCTTAAATGTTAATTGTCAATTGAATTTGACTTGTTTCGGAACGAATTCGTCAACAGGATAATTATGTTTCAACAAATCTCTTACCACAGTTGATGACACGCAACGTAAAGATGGGTCTGTCATGAAAAATATCGTTTCAATTTCAGGATTTATTTTTTTGTTGGCCTCAGCTATTGTGCTTTCATATTCCAAATCGATGCTTCCGCGGAGTCCTCTGATAATGTAATTGGCTCCGTTTTCTTTGCAAAAGTCTACGGTAAGTCCTTCATAATGTGTTGCTTTTACTTTAGGATAATCGGCAAAAGTATCTTTAATCCATTGAAGACGTTGTTCTAATGTGAATGAATTTTTTTTCATTATGTTAACGCCAATAGCAACGATTATTTCATCAAAAAGAGGCAAGGCTCTTAATATTATATCTTCATGTCCTTTTGTTATAGGGTCGAACGAACCCGAAAATACAGCTTTTTTCATAGTTGTTTTTTGTTGTGAGTCGTGAGCAATGCTCATAACTCGTTGCTCGATGCTCATGTCTTAATTTAGTGTTTTTAAAATGTCTTCTTCCAATGCGAGTCGGATGGAAGGGTATGTGTTTTCTAAAAAACAATTAACATTATCTTTGTTCAAGAGAAATACATTCGAGATGCCTTCTTCTTCTTGAGGCTTCGGCTTGAATTCATCGTCTGATTTCATCAGAAACCACGATGTTTTCTTTAAAGTCCATTGTCCATTAAGAAGATAGCAATGATGTGATGATGGTAATTGTTTTATTATTGACAAGTTTGAGATTGCGGTTTCTTCTTCCACTTCGCGCATTGCAGCAATGTCGGTTTGTTCGTTTTTTTCGATGTGGCCTTTAGGTAAATCCATTCTTCCGTTCCTTTCTATCGCAACTATCGACTTATTAATAAGGACTAGTCCTCCTGCTGCTGGCGCAAAATGAAATATTTTCTTAAAAACAGCTGCTAAAATGTCGTTGTCTACATCGTCAATATAAAGGTTTTCTTCGCCGTTTTCTAACCAGTTTTTTACTTTATTGAACGTATTATCAAATAGTTGTGATGAAAGTTTGTCGCTGTCGATAGTGGCATCTAAAAAATGTTCAAAAAAATTTATGCAGACAAGCATCTTATTATTGCAAAAAAGTCTATACATTTGCCAAAAAATTTAAAGGTTAATTTTATGAACGAACAAGAAACATCAATGGCACTTGCCAGTTTCCTTTTGCAAATTAAAGCAATAAAATTGAATCCTGCAAATCCTTTTACATGGGCATCAGGATTGAAAAGTCCAATCTATTGTGACAATCGCGTGACATTGTCATATCCACAAGTAAGGACTTTTATCCGTGAAGGATTCGTTAAAATGTGTTTAGATAAGTTTGGCAAACCAGATGTTATTGCAGGTGTTGCCACAGGTGGTATTCCACAAGGAGCTTTAGTAGCACAAGAATTAGGATTACCTTTCGTATATGTACGCTCAGAGAAGAAATCTCACGGCATGAACAATCAAGTCGAAGGTATAATTAATAGCGGTCAGTCTGTTGTTATTATTGAAGACTTGGTTTCAACTGGCAAATCAAGCTTGAATGCAGTTGAGGCTTTGCGTGAAAAAGGTGCTGTTATCAAAGGTATGCTCGCTATCTTCACTTACGGAATGGACGTTGCTGCAGAAAACTTCAAGAACAACAAATGCGAATTGTTCACTTTGACAAACTACAACGCTTTGATTCAAAAGGCAGCTGAAGAAGATTACATTAGAGAAGAAGATTTAGCTTCTTTATTAGAATGGAAGTCAAATCCACAAGCTTGGAGCGACGCAAGAATGTAATTTTAAGGACTCTAAGTCACCAAGATGCCGAGTCACCAAGATTAAATTATGGTTTTCAAGGAGTAATTGGGCTAAAAACAAAAAATCTGACAAAGATTTATTCGAGTATATAGGCGACATGAATAACATGCCGCCTATTTTACTAAACGTATTTGAGTTAGTGCACCCCCCACCAATCCGCTTATGCAGATGATGGCATCACGACCATTGCAGAATCTCGGTATATACTAAAGAACTACTATAAACTCTACACTTTAAAAGATATTTCTTTCAAATCGCAAACGACTTCTCGGTCGTTTTTTTCTTTTAATAAAAGTCGTCCGAATTGGTCGTAGCCGATAATCATCATTTCTTTAACAACGCCTTCGTGTTCGTAGGAAGCCCATTGCTGGTAACGATATAGATGTTTTATGTAACCATTGACTGTTGACCATTGACTGTTGACCATTGACTGTTGACCATTGACCATTGATTGTTGACTGATAGCTCGTAGCTCAAGGCAAATGTCATTTAAGATAGTTTCCAAGTTAAAATCATTTCCCGTTATCATCTTCATAGAAATTGGATTAGGGAGATTATCATCAAAAGATGTCTGATTTACATTCAGACCGATTCCGATGATAGAAGTTCCCATCATCATTCCTTTGATTTCGTTTTTTATCAAAATGCCAGCGATTTTCTTGCTGTTGAAATAAATGTCGTTAGGCCATTTGATGAATAGTGATTCTTCCGGAAGATATTTCTTTAAAACATTAATCATAGCAACGGAAATCATCTGCGTCAAGAGGAATTGGTTTTCTGCTTTTAGGAAACTCATATCGAGAGCGATGCTGAAAAGCAGGTTCTTGCCGTCTTCGCTTTGCCATACGTTTTTGCCTTGACCTTTGCCTGAAGTCTGAAAGTCAGTGACTACGATGTTGTCGACAATATCAACGCCTTCGTTAAGAAGATTTTGAAGGTAAGCGTTAGTTGATTCTAATGTTTTAAAACGAGTGATTTTCATGAGGCAAAGATAAGAAAAAGTTGAAAGTTTATAGTGTATAGTTTAGAGTTGTTGAAAGTTTAAAGTAGTTTATATCATTGCTCAAAGCTCATTGCTCAAAGCTAAAAAAAACTTTTGTCATTAGACTTTAGACTTTAGTCTTTTTATTATCTTTGCACAAATTAAATTTATTAAGAATCATGAGAGTAAGACACGAGTCAGAGAATCCTGAAAATGTAGTAGCAGCTGTTGTTGAAGCTATGCAAGAACTTAAAGCAAAAGACGTTGTTTCATTAGATTTAAGAGACATATATTCATCAGTGACAGATTATTTCGTCATCTGCCATGCACAATCAAAGACACAGGTTTCAGCTATCGCTGATAAAATTCTTGATGATCTTCGCGACAATCATCAAGTGAAGCCTTATCATTACGAAGGTTTTGAAAATGCGGAATGGATTTTGATAGACTACATCGACGTAGTAGTTCATGTCTTCTTGGAGCCAAAACGTGAGTTCTATAAATTAGAAGCTTTATGGGCTGACGCTGAAAGGACTTCATACGAAGATTAATTTTAACGCATTTAAAAACAACTAATTCAATGGAGAATAATAATTCGTCAGGAAATTTTTCAAACAACAACAAAAACAACAAACCAAAGAAAGGATTTAATTTCCTTTGGATTTATGGAATCTTAGCAGTTGTGTTTATCGCTTCAACAGTGTTTGGCGGCACAAAATCAGCAGAAGAAATAGACAAAGGCAAATTGATTACATTGCTTCGTGACAAAGACGTAGAAAAAATTGACTTGGTCAATGGAGAAGTTGCTGAGATTTATCTTAATGAAGATGGCTTGAATAAGTACTTTCCAAACGACAAGTCAGGTGCCTTTTCTTTGTCGCCAAACTATACTCTCCGTATAGGTTCGGTTGAGCGTTTTGAACAAGATATAGAAGAAGCCCAGGAAGGTTTCGAGAATCCAGTTTATCCTCATATGGTGAAACGTCATAATTGGGGTTCCGAAATTTTCTCCTGGATATTCCCGCTATTGTTGATATTCGGTTTTTGGTTTTTGATAATCAGAATGATGGGACGAGGAAACGGTCCTGGTGGTGGCGGACAAATATTCAATATCGGTAAGTCACAAGCCAAACTTTATGATAACGAATCTGATGTGAAAGTTACATTCAAAGATGTAGCTGGATTGGAAGAAGCAAAAGAAGAAGTCGTTGAAGTTGTTGACTTCTTAAAAAATCCTAAGAAATATACACGTCTGGGTGGTAAAATTCCTAAAGGTGTTTTGTTGGTAGGCCCTCCAGGTACAGGTAAGACATTGTTAGCCAAGTCTGTTGCTGGCGAAGCTAACGTTCCATTCTTCAGTATTTCTGGTTCTGATTTCGTTGAAATGTTCGTTGGTGTTGGTGCTTCAAGAGTGAGAGATTTATTCAAGCAAGCAAAAGAAAAATCACCAAGTATCATATTTATCGATGAGATTGACGCAATAGGTCGTGCTCGTAGCAAGAGTCCGATGAGTGGCGGTAATGATGAAAGAGAAAGTACTCTTAATCAACTTCTTACAGAGATGGATGGTTTCGGTACAAATTCAGGAGTCATCGTTATTGCAGCAACAAACCGCGCTGATATTCTTGATAAGGCTCTCATGCGTGCAGGCCGTTTCGACCGTCAGATTTATGTAGAACTTCCAGATTTAATAGGTCGTAAGGAAATATTTGAAGTTCATATGCGTAAGCTTAAATTAGCTGATGATGTGAGTGTTGAGTTTTTGGCAAAACAAACTCCAGGATTTTCTGGTGCCGACATCGCTAACGTATGTAACGAAGCGGCTCTTATGGCAGCACGTCGTAGTAAAGACGCTATTGAAAAACAAGACTTCCTTGATGCAATCGACCGTATCGTAGGTGGCTTGGAAAAGAAAAATAAAGTCATAACAGATTCTGAGAAAAAAGTTATAGCTTTCCATGAAGCAGGACATGCCACGACAAGTTGGCTCTTGGAATTTGCTCATCCGCTTGTAAAAGTCACAATTGTTCCTCGTGGTAAAGCTCTCGGCGCAGCTTGGTATTTGCCAAATGAACGTCAGATTACTACAAAAGAGCAAATGTATCACGAGATGATTGCTACATTGGGCGGTAGAGCTGCAGAACAATTGGTGTTTGGTCATATTTCTACCGGTGCTCTCAGCGATCTTGAAAAGGTTACTAAACAAGCAACAGCAATGGTGGCATATTATGGCCTCGACGAAAGAATCGGTAACAGAAGTTACTATGATTCAACAGGTCAGCAAGATTATGCTTTGACAAAACCATTCAGTGATAAGACTGCGGAAATTATAGATGAGCAGGTAAGTAAACTTATCGAAAGCGCTTATCAAGAAGCACTCAGAATATTGGGCGAAAATTTAGATGGATTAACTCAACTCGCAAATAAACTCATTGATAAAGAAGTCGTTTTCGGCGATGACCTAGAAATGATATTTGGTAAACGTCCTTGGGTTAAGGAAGAAATAGATTTTCCAAAAGAAAGTCAAAAGACAACAGACGACGGACAACAGTCTGACAAGAATAGTGACAGCAGTGACAATGTGTCAGAAGAAAACACAAAAAATATTAACACAGAAGAAAGTCAAAATTAAAAATTATAAAAAGCAATGAATTTTCCTTTCGGATATAATAAAGATTGTACCAACAAGGAGCAGATTCTTGCCAAGGTTCGAAGTGCCATCTTGGAGAAAGATGAGAATCATTTTTCTGACATAAACCTTCAAGATGACACTTGGGTTCCTTTTAAGGAAGATGATGGCAATGAATTTACATTTATAGAACGCTTCAAGGGGAATGGTGGCATCTTTATGTATTTCGAAGAGGTTGAGCATTTCAAAGAAGCTATGCAACAATTCGTTGTTGAAAATAATTGGAATCCATTGCTTACAACAAGTCCTTTGATAAAGGAAATTTTTGCAGACACTGACATTACGTTTTATGATGATTATAATAACTTGGAACGTAAGAAAAATGTCAGTATAATTGATTGTGAATGTCTTATAGCACAGACAGGTAGCATTTTAGTATCGGAGGCCACAGCAGGTTCAAGAGCTGCATATTCTTGTGCCGACACTCTTTTGGTATTGGCACGCCCATCTCAATTTGTGGCTAAAATGAAAGATGCTTTTGCATTTATGAAAGTTAAATATGGTGATAACCAGCCTTCTGGAATGACAATCATCAGTGGCGCAAGCCGAAGCACCGATATCGGTAACACTCTCGTAATGGGAGCCTTTGGTTGCAAGCAAATAGCTCTTTTCTTAGTGGAATAATCAATCTTTATTTTCTTTTACTTCGAGTTTCTTTGTGAGTAATTCGATGAATTTAAACTCGCTTAACAATTGTTTCGCAACAATTCTGATAAGTGTGTATGATGGTATTGCGATTATCATTCCAACAACACCGCCAATATTACCAGCCATCAATATGACTAAAAATATTTCTATCGGGTGAGCGAATACACTTTTGGAATATATAGTAGGTTGTAAAACAAAATTGTCGATAAGATTGGCTACGATAAATACACCCATGATTTCTAATGTGTTAGGTAATATTAAATTGTAGCAACCGATACCAAGATTTGAGATGATGCCAATCACAACTCCAACGGCGCATCCCATCAAAGGTCCGAGATAAGGTATGATGTTCATAAGACCGCCGATAACTGCTATTATCAATGCGCTTTTGATGTCGAATATAGATAAGCCTATGAAAATCAATATCATCATACAAAGAACTTCTGAAATCAATCCGAAGATATATCTTGTAAGCATAACTCTTGAGTCGTGAAGTATGCTTTTCATACGCAATGTCTGATTGTCGGGAGTGATTGCCATGAAGATGTTGTGTATGATATTAGGGTCGCGTAAAAGGAAGAACGTCAAAAATATAGTTGAAAATGTTCCTATTACCAATGAACTTGTCTTTGAAATGACACCTCCGAGTATGCTGCTGAAATTGTCCCAATTAACGATGGAATATAATTTGTTTTCCACCATATTAAGAATGTTTTCTTCAGGACGTATGATGTTATATTGTATGAGGAAATTATAAATGTTTTCCAGAGGTTTTTCAAAATATTCTACAATGGCGTCAGTGTCTATTTCTGATAATATTGAAATTTCTTTATTTACTAAAGGTATTATTATCAAGAATATAAGTGAAAATATTAAGAACAATGCCAGCATTGTCAAGACTGATGAAATAGAATCACCGAGATGAAATTTTTTGATGTGGAATTTCTTGATAGACTCACATAAAGGACGTCCCAACATTGACAGAATAATGGCAATAGCGAAATACAAAAATATGTCGGAAAAGAAATATATTAACAAGCCGACAACCAGAATTCCAGCAATGGGTTTTATGAAGTCCTTGATTTTATTCATTTAAAGTCTATTAGTATATAAAGTTATGAAGTTATGAAGTTATGAAGTGTGGCACTTCGACAAGCTCAGTGATTCTAATTCCTCAGTTACTCAATTCACAATATGTTTTCCAATGTCATTCCGAAGAGTCGGCTTAATGGAATTCCCATTTCTGCAGCTTGTTTAGGCATGATGCTGGCTTCCGACATTCCAGGTACGATGTTGACTTCAATGAAGAACAAGCCTTCTTCGTTGAGAATATAGTCGAAACGAGCAAAACCTTTGCATCCGAATCTCTCGTAAAGCATTGCTGATGTTGCTTTTACTTCTATTTCTTCCAATTCATCCAATGCGGCAGGTGTTATCTCGTCAGATTTTCCGCTTGTGTATTTCGCTTCATAATCGAAGAATTCGTTTTTACTTACAATTTCTGTCAAAGGTAAAACCATCATTTTACCTTTATGTTCAATGACGCTACAAGCAAGTTCGCGACCTTTTACAAATTTTTCGCACATAATCTGATTGCCAGCATTGAAAGCTGTTTCGACAGCTTTGTCAAAATCTTCTTCGGTATTGACTTTACTTACGCCAACGCTTGAGCCATTGCAAGTTGGTTTTACAAATAATGGTAATCCTAATTCTTCTATAATGTCTTTTTTATCAATGACTTCACCTTTGTTGATGGTTATAGAAGGCGATACTGTTGCGCCGTGAGCTGCAGCCAAATGCTTGGTCAAATCTTTGTTGAATGTCAATGCGCAAGTCGTGAAATTAGATGAAGTGTAAGGAATATTTAACATTTCAAAATATCCTAAAATCTCACCGTTTTCGCCAGGAATGCCGTGAACTGCATTGAATACGGCATCGAAAGTTATTTTATTACCGTTAATATTTATTGAGAAATCGTTTTTGTCGACAGGAATATGTTGTTCATCTTCGGTTAAACAATACCATTCACCTTTTTTTATGACGATGATATAAGAGTCGTAAACTGCTGAATCTAAATGTCTTTTGACAACTTTAGCACTGTTTATTGAAATTTCGTATTCACCGGAGTAACCTCCACAAATAATTGCAATCTTTCTCATAATATTATTTCGATAAAAAAATTAAAATCGTTATCTTTGTCGCACCAAAAATAATAAAAACGTCGTTATTGTTAAACATTAAAAAGTAAAAATAAATGAAAGCCTTCAATTTTTTAACTCAAAGGGCATTTTATATAAATTTGATAATTGCTATAGCATTGGTAATCATTATAATAGAAGTGGCATTTTTCTCATTGAAAGGATATACTCGTCATGGAGAAGAAATCGTGGTGCCTGATTTTGTTGGGTTAAATTGTGATTCTGTCCTTGAAACATATGCTGACGATTTTAATTTTATCATGTTGGATAGTGTATATACGAAAACTTTGCCAGAAGGCTCTATATATCAACAAGATCCATTGCCAAATTCTAATGTTAAAAAAGGACGTAACTTGTATTATGTCAAGGTTTCTGAAGCTCCAGAAAAGGTTGTTATGCCTAATTTGAAGAATTTGTCTTTACGCCAAGCAATGGTTATTTTAAGAGCTAATGGATTGAATGTTAGTGAACTTGAATTTGTTGACCATTTTGCTAAGAATGCTGTCGTGGCGCAAATGTTTAAAGATGAGACGATTGAGCCAGGAACAGAATTGGTGAAAGGCAGCGCAATAAAACTGAAAGTTGGTTACGGAAGAGATGATGTAAGAACGCATTTGCCAAATTTGTTGGCTGTTAAAAAGTCAGATGTTAAAAATATTTTGCATGAAGCCTCTCTGAACATTGGCAGAGAATATCATATGGACGAAGATGATGATAAGACATATAGAGTGTTCAAAATGAAACCAGTTTACGATATTGAAACTCTTGTGAAACTTGGTTCTAAAGTCGATGTGTGGTATCGTTCCGAAACTAATTTTGATTTCAATTCGTTTGAAAGAGAGTTGCTTAGAAAAGATTCTGCACTCACAGTCATGAAAAAGAAAAAACTTCCAGAACACACAATTAAATACGTTACAGATAGTTTTGATTATATAATAAATAATCGTCGCTTCTTGTATGATTCGATAAATCGTGAATATGATAAGAATATTGCTTATAGTAAAGCATTCTTTAAATATGTATATCAAGAAGATACGATTGATATAGACTCTGTTTACAGAGATGCTATCAGTAAAAAAGAATTACGAGAAACTGAAAAGGCTAAGAAGAAAAAGAAATAGTATGAGAAATAAATTATTGATAATAATACTTTTAATTGGATTAAATTGCTCGGCGCAGGAATATCTCAGCGGATTCTCTTACGAAACAAAAACCGTTGATAGACGTCAAGATTTGAGGGGTAGGAGTAGTGCTATTCAACTTCCTTTCTTTGATGATTTTACTGAAAGCGACGTCTATCCAGATGTTTCCAAATGGCAAAGCAATGATGTTCTTGTTAATTCTGGTTTCCCTGTTTTTCCAACTAACTACAATGCTGCAACACTTGATATTTTAGATGTGACAGGAAAAGTCTATTCCAATGCGAGTAGCTCTCCTTTTATTGCAGATTCGTTGATTTCCAATCCGATAAGTCTTAAAGGCATTACGCCTGCAGATTCTGTTTATTTTAGTTTTTATTATCAGCCACAAGGTAATGGCGACGCTCCTGAAACATCAGATTCTCTTGTGCTTATGATAGGCTGTCATACTGATACTGTTTTTGTGTGGAATCATATATGGAGCGCAGCTGGCATATCCTTGGATTCGTTTTTGATAGCTAATGAAGGTAATTATTTTAAACAAGTGATGATTCCTATTGTTGATGATAAATATTTTGAAAATGAGATAGTTATACTTTTTTATAACTATGGAAGTGTTCCGTCAACAATGTATCCTAACGACAGAAGTAATGTTGATAATTGGAATATCGATTTTGTTTATTTAAATAAAAACAGAACATTTGATGACACGACATTTCCTTTGGTGACATTCTCTGAGAAAATGCCGTCACTTTTAAAACGTTATCAATCAATGCCTTATAGACAATATGTCAGCAATCCTACAGTTGCGATGGTGACAGATTATAATATGTATATCGCTAATCTCGATTCGGTAGGAGCGAGTGTTGAATACACTTTGCATGTTGAAAATGTAGCAACAGAATGGAGCTTTGATTATAGCAGCAAGTGGTGTAATGTTTCTCCTTTTGCAACGAATGGTTTCCAAAATTGCAATGGCGACAACGCAACACAGGCTTGCCCTCATCTCAAGAATTTCCTCTTCGATATGAATGATAAAATTGATACCGCTACTTATCGTATCACAAATATTATCAGCGTAGATGAGGCGACATCTAATGCAAAAGGCGATACATTGTACGGTTTGCAGTCGTTTAAAAATTATTATGCTTACGATGACGGAATTCCAGAAAGAGGCTACGGTGTGGTTCCTGGAGAGTCTTGTTTCGCATCGCAATTCAGTATTTCAATGCCAGATACATTGTCGGGCGTTTATCTTCTTTTCAACAGAACTCACAAAGATGCTAATTATGATTTCTTCGATATAGTTGTTTGGAATAATAATAACGGTAAACCAGGTAATGAAATTTATCGTCTTGAAAATCAGAGACCTATATGGGATGATGATGAGATTTATAAATTTGCATATTATCCTTTTGATAAGATATTGAAAGTCAATGGAATAATCTACGTCGGAATAATGCAGCACGAAAAAGAAAGCATCAATATTGGTTTTGACGCATCTAAAGATAATAGCCAATATAATTTTTATGACGTTGGTTATGGCTGGGAAAACAGCAGTATGAAAGGTTCTTTGATGATACGACCAGTTTTGGGTAACGATATGACTTATATCAAAGAAGAAAATCATACACAAAAAACAAGACTCGGACTTTATCCTAATCCATCGAAAAATGAGATAAATATCAGTGAGTTAGAATCACAATCTTGTGAAGAAATAATGATATTTGACATGACAGGACGTTTGAAAAAATGTTTTGCAAATGATGTGAAATTGGATATTAGCGACTTGCCAAATGGACTTTATATGATAAGAGTCGTGACGGAAGAAGGTAAGATATTTACAGAAAAATTTATGATTTCCAGATAATTATGACGGACAGATTTGAGGATATAAAAGAAGAAGAAAAGAAACAAGATTTCATCGGGAAATATCAAGACGATGATAATGAAGAAAATACGGAACTTTTTGAACATTTTCGTATAGTTGCAGATCCTGGACAATCGTTGGTGCGAATTGATAAGTTTTTGCAAAATCGCATGGAAAACGTATCGCGTAACAGAATACAAAATGCCGCTAAAGCTGGAAGTATTCTCGTGAACGGCGTTTCCGTAAAGCAAAATTATAAGGTGAAACCTAATGATGTTGTTACAATCGTTCTTTCATTTCCACCACGCGAAATCGTCATCACGCCGGAAAATATTCCATTGGAAGTTGTTTACGAAGATGATGATGTCATCATTATCAACAAACAAGCAGGTCTCGTCGTTCATCCAGGTCATGGTAGTTTTGACGGAACTTTGTTGAATGCTCTCGCATATCATTTTAAAAATACAAATCAAAAAGTTGAAAACGGTTTCGGTTATCTCGTGCATCGTATCGATAAAGACACCACAGGTCTGATGATTATTGCTAAAAACGAGACAGCGCAGACAGTTTTGGCGAAACAATTCTTTGAACACAGCATAACACGCCGTTATCAAGCTCTCGTCTGGGGTGACTTTGCAGACGAAGAAGGAACTATAGAAGGCCATATCGGTCGTAGCACTAAAGACAGAGTCGCGATGGCTGTTTATCCTGACGGCTCGCAAGGTAAGTCGGCTGTGACACATTATAAAGTCCTTGAACATTTTAATTACGTCACTTTGGTCGAATGTCGTCTCGAGACAGGAAGAACACACCAGATACGCGTGCATTTCCAACATATTGGACATCCGTTGTTTAACGACTATCTCTACGGCGGCGACACTATTATAAAAGGTACAACCTTCTCGAAATACCGTCAGTTTATAGAAAACTGCTTCAGAGAAATTCCACGTCATTGCCTGCACGCCAAAATCTTAGGTTTCGTGCATCCAACGACAGGAAAAGAAATGTATTTCGATTCAGAACTCCCAAACGATATGGTGGCAGTTTTGGAAAAATGGCGTAACTATATTAAGACACGAAATGAATAATAGTAAAGACGCGTCAACAATACTGTAAAATATAAAAGATGTTTGTTGACACGTCTCTACAAAAAAATATAATATGATAGTTGTAACAGGTGCAGCGGGTTTTATCGGCAGTGTAGTAGCTGCGGAACTTAATCAAAAAGGATATAACGATTTGATTCTTGTCGATGATTTTTCAAAGAAAGAAAAAGAGAGAAATTATATCGACTTGAAATATAAGTCTTTAGTTGACAGAAATACTTTCTTTGACTGGTTTAAGGAAAATCATGAAGAAGTAGATTTCGTCGTTCACCTCGGAGCTCGCACCGACACAACAGAATTCGACTGGAATATATTTCAAAAGTTGAATGTCGATTATACCGAGACGATGTTTGCTTTATGCGCCGAATATCAGATACCTTTGGTTTATGCATCATCTGCTGCCACTTATGGAAACGGCGAATTAGGCTATGACGACAGTTATGAAGTCGTGGAAAAATTGCAGCCGCTTAATCCTTACGGCCGCTCTAAGAACGAAGTCGATAAGTGGATTTTGAAACAAGAGAAGCAGCCTCCATTCTGGGCAGGACTTAAGTTTTTCAACGTCTACGGACCAAATGAATATCACAAAGGAAGAATGGCGTCTGTCATTTTCCATTCATTCAATCAGATAAATGCTACAGGAAAGGTGAAGCTCTTTCGTTCACATCGCCCAGACTTTAAAGACGGACAACAGTTGCGCGATTTCATTTATGTGAAAGATATTGCGAGCGTTATTATTTTCATGATAGATAACAAGACAACAAGACAACAAGACAACAAGACGTTGTCCATGGAAGCTCACAGCTCACAGCCCGCAGCCCACAGCCTAAAAAGTGGTTTATACAATCTCGGTACAAGCAAGGCTCGTAGTTTTTATGATTTGGCTGCTAATACTTTCAAGGCGATGGGAAAGGATGTCAATATCGAGTTTATCGACATTCCAGAAGATATCAGAGACAAATACCAATACTTCACAGAAGCGAATATGACGAAACTGAGAGAAGCAGGATACGATAAAGAATTCACATCTTTGGAAGATGGAGTGATGGATTATGTGAGAAATTATTTGATGAGGAATTGAGGCTGTCAGCAATCAGCTGTCAGCAGTTAGCAATTAGTTGAAACTTTCAGTTTTCAGTTTCAACTGAAAAAAGTCCCGTTAGGGACGACAGTTCCTAGGCAGGCGGTGGAGTGCGAAGCACGAAACCCCTGCAAAATGATGTTTACGATAAATCATAGCGCCGTAGGTGCGACAGAAATTAAGGTCTTTTCTCGCAAAGACGCAAAGAAACGCAGAGCCTATTGTCCGTTGTCTGTTGACATTAAAAAATTTCTTAGCTCTTAGTTCAAGGTTCTTAGTTTTAAAAAAAAATCTATATTAGCAATCTCAAACGAAATGTAATGTCAAGCGTGATTTTAAATATGAAAGAAGAGTGCTTAAACAAATGCTGTTTTTGTAACGTGTTGACATACATTACAATTACCCCCCCCATTGGCTGCTGAGTAAAACGCCAAAATTCAATTCACATAATTCTTATTTAACAAAATTTTACAAAGTGTGTCGTCATGCTTTGCGATGGTGTATTGTAACAAACAAAGCTCATGGCTCACAGCCCACAGCAAAAGAAATCTAATCCATTAAATAAACACATTATGAAAAAGCTATCATTATTTTTAGTTGCGCTTACGATGATATTATTCTCATGTAAGCCAGAAGCGGAGAAGCCAACGGTAACAACAAAATCTGTTGGAGAAGTCACAGAAACCACAGCCAAGGTAGTAGGCCAGGTTACAGCCGACGGCGGAGCTGATGTTACCGAACGTGGTGTTTGCTGGAGCACAGATGGAACACCTACAATTTTAGACTATCGCGTAAAAGACGTAGATGGCGGACTTGGAAGTTATGATGTCGTTTTCACAGACCTCGTGCCAAATACGCAATATTATGTAAGAGCATACGCAACAAATGAAGCTGGAACGAGTTATGGCGACGAGTTAAGTTTTACAACATTGGAAGAAGAAATTAACGAGATAGATGGCCATGGATACGTTGACCTCGGTTTGCCATCTGGTTTGAAATGGGCAACATGCAATGTTGGAGCAAATGCGCCAGAAGAATACGGAGACTATTTTGCATGGGGAGAGACAAGAACAAAAGAAACATACTATTCAGACAACAACTCAACATACGGACTTAGCATTTTGCAGTTACAATCACAGGGATATATAGATGGCGAAGGCAATCTTACATCACAATACGATGCGGCACGTGCCAACTGGGGTGGCGACTGGAGAATGCCTACAAAAGCAGAACAAGAAGAATTGTTAGACAACTGTACTTGGACATTGACAACGCAGAACGGAGTTAAGGGCTGTAATGTAGAAGGTCCTAACGGTAACAGCATCTTCCTTCCTGCTGCTGGTTTTCGCAGCGGGTCGTGGCTCGACTACGCTGGAAGCAGCGGTAGCTATCAGAGTTCTACGCCTAGCGAAAGCTATAGCAGCAACGCGTACGGCCTCAGCTTCAATAGCTTCATTCTCGACATGTACCACAACTTCCGTGACTTCGGTCGATCGGTGCGCCCAGTCTTAGAATAAAAGCGATTACATCAATTCATAATTCATAATGCATAATTGGGGTGTTGCTCTGATAAGGGTGACACCTTTTTTTTAATTGAAAACTGAAAATATTGTAGAGACGCGTCAATGTATCCTGCAAAAAAAATAAACACACATTGACACGTCTTTTCAGTTAGGAATTAAGGGTATGAGGAATTTTTTATGCTAAAAAATCCTTGGCTTGTATTGCTTTTATGCCTTCATCATTAATCATTGATGATAATGGGTCCATTGTTATTACATATTTAGGATAGTTGTCCTTGATTAATTTTAAGTTGCCAAATTCTCTTTCGTATGTCTCTTCATTTGAAATGCGTAATGTAACTTGATAATATATTGTTTCGTCTCCTCGGCGTGCAACGAAATCTATCTCTTTTCCATCGAGTTGTCCGACATATACTTCATATCCTTCTTGTTTTAATTTAAGATACACTGCGTTTTCCAGAACTTTTTCAATATCAACGAGACGCTTGTCTCTACAAAGATAATTTCTCAAACCAAGGTCTTCAAAATAAAATTTGTCTTGTTGTTCAAATAGTTTCTTGCCTTTGATGTCGTAACGTTTTACTTTATCTATCATATATGTAGCACAAAGTGTGTCCATATATTCAGCTATCGTATTAGAAGATACAGCATTATCTTTACCTTTTAAATATTTTGCAATGCTATTGGCAGAGAATAGTTTGCCATTGTTATCAGCAATAAAATGAGCCAGATTGTCAACTAAATTAACATTTCGAATTTGTTTCCTTGTCACTATGTCTTTTACAAAAATGGTATCGTAAATACTGCCTAAATAGTCTGTCTTGCTACGGATGTCATCTGCTGATATGTTGCTTAAAAATGGCAGTCCTCCCCAATATAAATATGATAATAAAGAGTCATCAGATGATTGTAAAGAATTGAATTGTAAGTATTCAGAATAACTTAAACTATGTATATGAACTCTAATATATCGACCAGCAAATACTGATGCAATATCACTTGAAAGCATCATGGCATTTGAACCTGTCACTATAATATCAATTTTATCTTGTTTTATCCAATACCTTAATGTCTTTTCAAATTCCTTGATTTCCTGAATTTCGTCAATCAATATGTAATTGCGTTTGTCGTTAGAGATATGTTCTTTAATCCATGCGTTTAAATGTTCAAAAGTAGTAATTGATGCGTTATCAGGATCTTCCATGTCCAGATACATCATGTTTCCGCTATCATGAAGCAAATCTTTAAGACATTCTAAAATACAACTTTTGCCAGCTCTTCTGTGACCAGTCAGAACAATGACTTCATTTTTACCTAATAAATCTAAAATTCTTTTGGTATAAGATTCTCTATTAATTCTCTTCATATTTAAAACTTTATGCAAAGATATAAAAGTTTTAGATATAAAGAGAACTTTTTTATAAAAATGTGATGAAGAACTAAGAACTTTGATAGCTCCGTAGGAACGACAGACAATAGGTGAACTGCAATTTAAAATTGAAAACGTAAAATTGAAAATAGACAATTCACGAAAAAACACAACACAGACACGAAAAAAAAATATTCGTGAGGTTTCGTGAAGATTAGTGGATTGAAAGATAGCGGAGTTTATTTAGTTTCTTTCTTCTCCAACTCCTTATCTAATTCCAACAAGAATTTCTTTGTCTTTTCCAATGTCATTAGGACTGTGGTCTTTCTTTCGAGTTGGTCGAAGTCTTTTTTGAGAGCATCTTTAGCACCTTGTAAGGTGTATCCCTGAACCTTCACGAGTTGGTAAATCATACGGAGATAACGAAGGTCGCGTTGGGTGAACATGCGGTTGCCTTTGGTGCTTTTACGAGGTCTAAGGACAGAAAATTCGCTTTCCCAATAACGAATGAGAGATGCGTTCACGTTGAACATCTCGGCTACTTCACCAATGCGGTAATATAATTTCTCGTATTTCTCTTCGCTCATAATCAGTCCATTGTTTGTGAAGGATGTTGCGACAATTCAAGAATCTTGTCGTATTCTTCAGGTGTTATATCGTTATAAAAGAAATTAATCGGGTTGATAGCCTTGTTGTTTTTTATGACTTCGTAATGAAGGTGAGGAGCTGTCGACTTTCCAGTGTTACCCATCTTGCCAATTTCCTGACCTCTCTTGACTTTGTCGCCTTTCTTTACAGAGAATGAGTGAAGGTGAGCATAACGTGTCTTGTAACCATAACCATGGTCGATGATGATATTGTTGCCGTAGCCGCTTTTATTTTTCTCCACCTTCGACACAACGCCGTCGCCGGTAGCATAGATGCAAGTTCCTACAGGTCCACTGAAGTCGATGCCACCATGGAATTTTGTCACCTTATAAAATGGGTCGGTGCGATGTCCGTAATGTGATGATATTCTGTAGATATCGGTTCCCTTCACTGGCATAATGGCAGGAATACAGCTGAGCATTTCTGACTTGTTTTTAGCCATATCGTAAATCTCGTCAAATGATTTTGACTGAACGTATAACTGGCTTGAAAGAACGTCGATGCGTTTTGCAGTGTTGATAACCATATCAGAATTGACGTAGCCATCTAAGACCATATAACGGTTGGAACCGCCATAACCGGCTTTTCGTACTGATGATGGAATAGGTTCGGCTTCAAAAATCATTCGGTAAATGTTGTCGTCTCGGTCCTCTAATTCTGCTAACAACAAGTCGAGATTGTCTATTTTGTCGTTCATAATATCATATTGTAATTTAAGATATTCAATCTCACGACTTTGCATTCTTTCTGTTGGAGAACCAAAGAAATTTTGAATTAAAATCACAATGACAAATGCTGTCACACTTGTTGATAAAAGATATAAGACAACGCTCCAGAATTTCTTCTTTCTCGAAGTCTTATATTCTTCATATTCAAGTGTTTGTGGGTTGAAGATATATTTCTTTCTTGCCATTGTTTAAAAATTGAAATTAAATGAAAAATATTCCATCAATTCTGCAAAAATAATATTTTTTTGAACTAAATTTGCAAAAAAGTTTTTTGAATAAATTTAAACACATTATTATATATGAAAGCAAGTGAAATTCGTAGCAGTTTCTTGAATTTTTTTGAATCAAAACAACACCTTGTAGTGGCTTCAGCTCCTATCGTTGTTAAAAATGACCCTACATTGATGTTTACCAATGCAGGTATGAACCAGTTTAAAGACGTTTTCTTGGGCAATGCTCAATATAAGTCAAACAGAGTTGCCGACATCCAAAAATGTCTCCGCGTATCTGGTAAGCACAACGACCTTGAAGAAGTAGGTCGCGACACTTATCACCACACTATGTTCGAGATGATGGGCAACTGGTCATTCGGCGATTATTTCAAGAAAGAAGCTATCGCTTGGGCATGGGAATTCCTCACAGAAGTATTGAAAATAGACAAGAATAAATTATATGTCACAGTTTTCGGCGGCGACGAAAAAGATAACCTTCAAGCTGATAACGAAGCTTTCGAATACTGGAAAGAACATATCGACGAGTCAAGAATCATTTACGGAAGCAAGAAAGACAACTTCTGGGAAATGGGCGACCAAGGTCCTTGCGGTCCATGTTCTGAAATCCACATCGACATCCGCGATGAAGAACAACGCAAACTCGTCGACGGTAAAGAACTCGTCAACAAAGACAATCCAGAAGTCATTGAAATATGGAACCTCGTTTTCATGCAGTTCAACCGTATGGCTAACGGTAGCCTTGTGAACCTCGCAGCGAAACACATCGACACAGGTATGGGATTCGAACGTCTCGTCCGCGTCATCCAAAATAAAAAGTCAAACTACGACACCGACGTCTTCACTCCTTTAATCGACAAAGTCGCTGAACTCTCAGGCAAGGCTTACGGTAAAGAAGAAATGGTCGATATCGCAATGCGTGTTATCGCCGACCACCTCCGTGCTGTCAGCTTCGCTGTCGCCGACGGTCAGCTCCCTTCAAACAACGGCGCTGGTTATGTAATCCGCCGCGTCTTACGTCGTGCCGTACGTTATGGATACACATTCTTAGGTTTCACAGAACCATTTGTTTACAGAATTCTCCCTGTTCTCGTTCAAGAAATGGGCGAACAATATCCAGAGTTGAAGTCACAACAAGAACTCGTCGCTAAGGTTATCAAAGAAGAAGAAGCTTCATTCTTGAGAACATTGTCACAAGGTATCCGTCGTTTCGAGTCTTACGTTGAACAAAATCCAGAGTCAAAAGTCATCGACGGCGCTTTCGCTTTCGAATTGTTCGACACTTACGGTTTCCCTGTTGACTTGACAAACCTCATGGCAGAAGAAAAAGGTCTTACTGTCGATATGGAAGGCTTCAAGGCAAACCTCGAAGAACAAAAGAACCGCTCTCGTAAAGCTGCTGAGAAATCATCAGGCGACTGGATCGTGGTAGTTGAAGACGACAAAGCAACTGAATTCAAAGGCTATAACGAATTGACAACAACTTCTAAAATCATGCGTTACAGAGAAGTCGTTGCTAAGAATAAGAAACATTATGAAATCGTTTTAGACCAAACTCCTTTCTACGCTGAAATGGGTGGTCAAGTTGGTGACGTCGGTACTCTCACATCAGAAAATGAAGTCGTTAAGGTTTTGAATACAGTTAAAGAAAACGACCTTATCATCCATATCACTGATATGATTCCTCAAGAACCAGAGGCTGACTTCGTTGCAACAATCGATGTTAAGAGAAGAAGAAAAATCGAAGCTAACCACACAACAACTCACTTGATGCACGCTGCATTACGTCAAGTCTTGGGTAATCACGTTGAGCAAAAAGGTTCTTTGGTAAATGACGAAAGACTTCGTTTCGACTTCAGCCATTTCTCAAAGATGACAGACGAAGAAATCAAGCAAGTTGAAAAAATCGTCAACGAAAAGATTAGAGAAGATATTTTAAATAATACATTTGAAAACGTTCCTATTGAAGAAGCTAAGAACATGGGTGCTATGGCATTGTTCGGCGAAAAATACGGCGACCATGTGAGAGTCGTTGCTTTCGATAAGGAATATTCAGTCGAGCTTTGCGGCGGTACACATATCGCTTCAACAGGTCGCATCGGTTCATTCAAGATTTTATCTGAAGGCGCAATCGCTGCTGGCGTACGTCGTATCGAAGCTGTCACAGGCGACGACGTGATGTGTTATCTCGACAATCAATTGGAACAAATCGCTAAGATTAAAGAAATCGTCAAGACATCAGGCGACTTGATTAAGGCAATTGAAAACCTCAGCGCACAAAATCAGATGTTACAAAAGAAAGTTGAACAGATGATGCAAGAAAAAGCTGTCGCTGAAGCACGCAATATCTACAACGCAGCTGTTGATTTCGAAGGTCGTAAGTTGGTCGTTGCTCGCGTTGAAGCTGACGTAAATCAGATGAGAACTATTGCTACAGCCGTTAAAGACATCGACGCAGAAGCAATCCTTCTCATGGGCGGTATCTTCGAAGCGAAACCAGCGTTATGCGTTATGATTCCACAGTCACTCGTTGACGAACGCAAGTGGGATGCTGGCGCGATGATTAGAGAAGCTGCTAAGGAAATCCAAGGCGGTGGCGGCGGTCAGAAGACACTTGCTACAGCAGGTGGCAAAAACGTCGACGGCATCGACAAGGCAATGGAAATCTTGAAATCTAAAATTAACAATTGATAATCTAGAGACGTCACACTGTGGCGTCTTTTTTTTTGTCCACGAATTAGCACGAATAAACACTAATCATAAATTATCTCGCAGAGACGCAGAGTATCGCAAAATTAATTTCCAGCAACTATTAACTATTAACTATCAACTTTATCTGGGCGTTCCGGCTATTGCCGTCGGGCTTTCCGCTATATCTTTTTCCGCTGCGCTCCAAAAGGATGCCGCTCCAATCCCTAACGCATTGGCGGCGATGAGCAACGAGCTGCGGGCTTTGAACAAAGATGCTGAGCTTTTCGAAGTGATTTTCCTTCTCGCAGAGACGCAAAGAGCCACAGAGAATTACTTTGCGATACTTTGCGTTTCTGCGAGAGATTATGAAATGTTATGAAAATATTCCTCATTACAGAGACGCAGCAATTACATATTGTTAATTTTTATTGTGTAATTGACACCTCTCTACATAATTATGCATTATGCATTATGAATTAAGAATTCTATAAGTTTCTTAGTCGCTCTTCCTCTGTGAGAAATCTCGTTTTTCACTTCCATCGACATCTCTGCGAAAGTCTGGTCAAATCCGTCTGGGAGGAAGATAGGGTCGTAGCCGAAGCCTTTTTCGCCGTGTTGTTCTTTGGTGATGACGCCTTCCACTTTACCTTCAAAGAAATGCTGTTCGCCGTTAAGGTTAAGAGCGATGACAGTTCTGAAGCGAGCCCTGCGGTTTTCGACGCCTTCTAAGGCTTCTAAAAGTTTATTAACATTATCTTGGTATGAACAACCTTCGCCAGCGTAGCGAGCTGAATAAACGCCAGGAGCGCCGTCAAGAGCGTCTACTTCCAAACCAGTGTCATCAGCGAAACAGTCGATATGGAAATTGTTTGTCACGAAGTCAGCCTTGATTTTAGCATTGCCGTCTAAAGTGTCGGCGTCTTCAACGATTTCTTCATGGCAATTAATATCGGTTAAACCAACGATATCAAAATTCTTTATGATAGCACGAAGCTCTTCCAATTTATGAACATTATGTGTTGCAAATACTAATTTTTTCATTTTATTTAAGTCGACGGACAACAGACTACAGCCGACAGTCATTGCCCAATTTTTATGTTAATATTTTTATTAATTCTATTTTTTATCCTTAGCTTTTAGCCTTTAATCTTTAATCTTTAATCTTTGGTCTTTAGTCTTTAGTCTTTAGTCTTTAGTCTTTAGTCTTTCAAAGACTCCAATCTATAGGTTTTATATTATTTTTTATAAGGTATTCATTCGTTTTTGAAAAATGCTTACAACCGAAGAATCCTCGTGAAGCGGAGAGTGGGGAAGGGTGGACAGTTTTCAGTATGAGGTGTTTGTTATGGTCGATGAGGTTTTCTTTAGCGATGGCGTAGTTGCCCCAGAGTATGAAGACTAGGTTTTCTCTATTATCAGAGAGTGCTTTGATGGCGGCATCGGTGAATCGCTGCCAGCCTATTTTGGCGTGCGATGCCGCCATATGAGCTCTTACTGTCAAAGAGGCGTTGAGCAATAAGACGCCTTCTTTAGCCCATTTCTCCAAGTTGCCGTGCGCAGGAATTGGCAGTCCCAAGTCTTGATTCAATTCTTTGAAGATGTTTATAAGGCTTGGTGGTTTTTGTATATTGTCTGGAACAGAAAATGCCAAGCCGTGAGCTTGTCCGACATTATGATATGGGTCTTGTCCTAATATCACTACTTTAACATCATCGAAAGGAGTGAGGTTGAAAGCATTGAAAATTAAAGGTGATGGAGGAAATACGATATGTTGTTTTTTCTCTTCAATAAGAAATGACTTTATATCAGCAAAATATGGTGCTTCGAATTCATTTCGTAGAGCCGCATACCATTGTTCTTCAATATCGGGTTTTCTTACAGATGTCATCAAAATTAATTTTAAAAATCATGTACAAATATCGATAAAAAAACGTTAATTTGTATCATGAAATCATGAAATATTAATTAAATCTTATTATAATGAAAAAGTTGTTTTATCTATTGTTAGTCGCAGTTTTCTTGACTGTAGTTTTGTCTTCGTGTAGAACATGTGTACCATGTCCAGCTTATGGTGAATCTCAATATCATAAGATAGAAAAACCATTCTAACAACATTCACATTAATGAACAAAAAAAGAGCACCGAATTTTCGATGCTCTTTTCGTTTTATGTTGTACTTGATTAGTAAACTAAGATCTTAGTTGTTTTAGTTGCAGAACCTGCTTGAACTTTAACGATGTATGAACCAGTTGTTAAACCGTTTACGTTGAAGTTAACAGAGTGTGAACCTTGACCGTAATTTCCTAATGTTGCGTTTTGTACCATGCGACCTGATAAGTCATAGATTTGGTATGAAACAGCAGCTGTTTCTTCAACGTTGAAGTTGATTGTAGCTTCGCTTACAACAGGGTTAGGATAGATGCTCATTTCTAATGAACTTGCTGATGTAGGATTTTCAATGATGCTTTCGCCATCATTTTGTACGAAGTCTTCGCATTTGTAAATACCTCTACCGTATGTAGCGATGTAAACAACAGCGTTGTTTGAAATTCCAGGGTAATTGCCTGATACTGATACTTCACCCATTTCGTCAACTACATAAGTTATAATTCTATCATGGTTTTCTAACAATTGTTGTTTAATGTCCATAACTGGAACGTTAGCAACAGCTTTGTCTGCTGTCCATGTTTTCATGTCTTCAGATGTGTATATACCATTTTCTGTACCAATCATTACGAGACCTGTTGTGCTTTCGATTAAGCTTGAGTAAGCAGGAACTTTAGGTAAGTCATTTTGTACTGATTCGAATGTTTTTCCGTCTGTTGCATGGAATACATAATCGTCATTACCATAGTTACCTAATGTTACGATAACGTTTTTAGAATCTTTTGGATCTATAGCAATGCTTGTGATAGCTCTGCCGTTGAATACTGTTGCATCAATTTCTTCTTTTGTGATAACTAATACTGAATCAACTGTTGCTAAGTCTTGTGTTACAGCATTTGAAATACCTTCGATTCTGTAGAGGTTGCCTTTAACTGTACCAACGTAAGCTACATCACCATCAGCTGAGATTGTGAGAGCATTTGGAATGCCTGATATTGTTGCTATTGTCCACCAGCCTTCCATTTTGAGTTTTTCATCTTTATCGAATTCTGCAAGTTTTTTGCTAGTTTTTAAAGCATCTCTTGTCATTAATAATTTGCCTTCAACAGCTACTAATAAAGTAGAAGAGATAATGTCGCTAGCATCATCAATAGAGTCACCTTGTTTCAAGTCTTCTGTTAATGTATAATTGAAAGGATAGTTAGCATTCTTACTATTGAGTGTAATGACATCACCTTTGCTATAATCTCTTACAGCGTGGAATACTTTAGCTGAGTCAACTGATTTTGTATCGTTATAATTTTCGAAAAATGCTATAGGTGTTCTGAAAGCATTTGAGTTGTTGAAGAAAGACTTTTTGTATGTTGCTGAGTATGAGAAATTTTCTTTATCGTAGTCTATACCAGCTTTATCTGTTCTGAAGATAGGAGTATTTGCACCATTGATATAGTATGCACCAGTTGCTGTGACAAACATGATATTAGTATCGATTGTTGACATAGCGCAAGGACCGCCAGCTTTAGTGAAGTCGAAAGCACCGTATGTAGCAGCAGCATCTGTTGTAGCGTTGTCGTTAGGGAAGATTGCTGTACCTGTTGTTTCATTGTTTATGTTAGCATCGCCTAAAACCTTAATTGTTCCGTGATCGAGGCTACCACCTAATGTATAGTTATTTTCGCCAGAGAAAGCAACGCTGAACATTCTTGCTACTGATGTGTGGTTTTCTGGTGTTTCGAAGTAACGGTTTGCACCTTCATATAAGTAACCATTGCTTGTGTAAGAACCTTTGAAAACACCACCTTCTGAACCTACAAAGAATTCATTTGGATTGTTAGGATTGAATGTAATAGATTGGATACCTGTGTGGATGTATTTGTAGTTGTAGAAGAAAGTACCAGCTGATTGTGAGATTTGGAAACCACTGCCATCAGAGATACATTCCATTCTGAAGATACCTTCACCGAATTCGTCTCTCATAACCCATAAGTTAAGACCACCGATTAAAAGTTTTCTAGGGTTATTTGGATAAACAACCATTGCATTGTCATATAAACCGCGAGTTCCATAAATGTTGTACATTTCTGTTGATGTGTATGCAACTTGCCATGTTGCGCCTTGGTCGCTTGTCATATAAATGTTGCCTGTACCAGCATTGTTCTTTGATAAGTAACTTACATACATGTAGTTGTTATCTGATGGAGATACAGCAATAACTTTATAAGTATCTGTGATAGGCAATTTGCCAGCTTCGTTTGTTGTTAAAAGTTCTTTGTTGCCATCTTTGATAAGGAAAACATCTGTTCCAACAACAGCTAATACTGTTCCGTTAGGTGTAACTTCAACATTGTAAGCAACTGTGTCGATGAGAGATGTTAATGTGTTGTTTTCATATTGATAAAGACCTTCGCTTGTAGCTGCATAAACTTTATTTCCGCTTACAGCAATGTCATTAACGAAATCCCAGTTTTCAGTTCCTTCGATGATTTTGTCTGATTTTAATTCATACAAACCGCAACCAACGAAGCTTGTTTCATAATTGAGGTCTGATAAACCATTGTTTTTGTGTGCACTACGACCGTCACCAGTACCAACGTAGATAGAACCATCTTCTGTTTGAGCTAAACAGCTGACCATCATATTTTTGCTCACTGTTTTCCATGTGATACCACCATTTGTTGATTGGAAGAGACCGCCACCCATTGTTCCAATGTAAAGTGTGTTGCCTGTAGCATCATTCTTGTCATAAATAATGCCTCTTGTTAATGAACCGTAATTGTCAGGACCTAATGATGACCAATTTAATTCACTAGCAGTTCTTGATTGTGAATTAACTGATGTAACTAACCATGCTGGATCAATTAAACCTGTCTCTTGGTTTGCACGGATGCTTCTCATAAATGATTGTGCAGTAGCTTGCTCAGCAGCTCTTGGAGTGTATTTTCCAGAGTCGCTGTTTGCATTAACTACAAAACTTGTTTGCGCTAAGAGAATGATTGTCAAAAGCAAACTAATTGGTAAAAATCTTTTTTTCATATCACCTAATTTAGATATTTATTACTAATTTAATTTCACTATTTAAGGGTGCTAAATTACTATAATTTTTGATTTCCCGCAAGTTATTTTTAGAAAAAAATAATATTTTCCCTTTTTGATAATAATAAAAAAATAATCACTTGATAATCACAAGTGATTGTATAATTAACAATGGTTTTGCAAATGTTTTTTTGCTTAATATTTTATAACAGCTGATGCTGGTAACCATCCTGTACTGCCATTAGCAATTTTTATTTTTTCCCATCCATCTGTGTTATCTAAAATCTTGACTTTTGATCCTTCATGAAGGACAAATAAATCAACACCTGATGTTGATGGCGAACTTTTTATTGTGATGGTAGGCGTTATTATAATGCCCTCATTATGAGAGCTTATGTAGTTGTGTTTTTTTGCAGAGATGCTAAAACTGCAGATAGTAAGCATCACCGTCAATATTCCCAAGAAAAACATACTTTTCTTGAAGACTTTGGTTTTCGCTGTTATGTAGAAAAATATGCACATAAGTGAAATCCCTATTAATATTAAGGTAATGACAGCCCATGTGTTTATTGTAAATAAATTGCTTAAATTATTCCACCAGGTTTTGATGAATAGTTCTGGTACAGCTTCTATTTTGTCTGTTAAAAATAATTGGGCTATTTCGATATTGTGTTGAGTGTCAGCATTATTAGGTTCTAACTTTAATGATTTTTCATAATAATATATCGCTAAAGGATAATTCCTTAACTTGTAATAAGTGTTGCCAATGTTATAGTACAATGTGGCTGATGAATAACCTTGGTCGATGATGTTTTTGTAAACGACTAAGGCTGAGTCAAATGAGTTTTCGTTATATAAAGAATTCGCCTTTGTTAATAATTCTTCTGGTTTTTGAGCTTTTGCATCAAAAAACAAGGAAAATCCAATGATGAATAATAAAACGAATCTTGTTATTATGTGTGTAATTGCTTTCATTTCTTTTATTTTAAAAGTTTTTCTGCCTTGGTTATCAATTCAATGCCTTTTTGATATAATTCATCCATTTTCTTGCTTGGATCTCCAGGTGCAAATCGTGCAAATTCACAATTGTTTAATAAGTCAACAAATTCATTTACAATATCTTCAGATACATCTTTGCTTAGCATGAATTCTTTTACACTATCCATTGAAAGTTGTGAGCGAGATATGTTTAACTTGTCTGAAATATATCCCCATAAAGCTTGTGAAAATTCTTCGTAGAAACTGGTTTGATTGTTGGTAATTAAATAATTATGTGCATTTTTGAGACGCTTCTTGGCTATTTTGGTAGCTTGCTTGTTCTTGACTAATGCTTTGTTTTTATTTAATTTGTTAACTTTTTTGTAAATTATCAAAGTTATTGCAAATGTTAATATCATTACTACAATAATGACAATGTAAATTGGCGACATGAAAAATGTTGAGCCAGTGATACTTAGGATGTTATTGTTTACATTGATGTGGTGAATGTCGTTTCCTAAGTATTTGATGTCGGCCTGTCCTGGAGTGTAAATGACAGAACTAGAAGTGTTTGTGTCTTTATGAACCTGAATGTTGTGAATGTCAGATTTTAATGTCTCGTATCGTTTTAATGATGGATTGAAGTAAGAAAATTCAATATTTTCTAATGCAAAATCACCTGATACTCTTGGGATTATAATGTATTCTGCTTTTTTGCTTCCGTATATTCCTAAAGCATTGTTTTTTATCGTTGTACTTATTTTTGGATCGTATACTTCAAAGTCTGGAGGAAATACTGGCTTTGGCAATTCTAATAATTCAATGTTGCCTTTGCCTGATACTGTCAGAGTTAAAGTGAATGCTTCATTGGCTTTTAACTCGTTTTTGTCAATCTTTGATGTAAATGTAAATTGTCCGACTGCGCCTTTGAAACTGCTTGGTTTATTTGCGCTTGGCAAAGGTTCGACTTCAATTGTAATAGGTTGAGATTTGATGTCTTTTCTGACGTTTGTATAAGAACTGCCCATTACATCGCCAAAGAAATCATCGAAAGGATCATAGCCATGAGAACGATTGCGTTGTTGCCTGATTTGTGCCACGCATGTGAGATCTAATGGGTCAATGATAAGGTCTCCTGATTTTTGTGGGAATAAAACTATTTCTTTTATAGTTGCAACATTGTATTGTTGTCCGTCAATGATGGTTGAAGATTGTTGTAAAGAGCCATCGTTTTCAGTGATATCTTTGGTCCAAAATCCAGAATATGAAGGTGATTTTGATACAGATAATTGAGAAATTGGTATGGTGTAATAAATGTTGTATGTTAACAGGATTTGTTCTCCTTGATACACTTTCTTTTTATTAGGCGTCGCTTTAAGGAAAACTTCTTTTGCAGTGATATTGGTTTTTGTGTTGTCGGAGTTTCCGCTATAAGTGCTTGAGCCAGTTGCTGATGCAACGACAACAATTTCGCATGGTTCACTTGTGATTTTCTTTTTGTCGACAGTGATTGATGCCGAAGGTATTGTGTAAGTTCCTTCTTTTATCGCTCTAAGATGATAGGAAAAAGTCTGTGTGTTAGCTCTTGTGACAGAACCATTTATGATTTGAACACTAGAGCTTGTTGAAGTGAATGGTCCGCCGATTATTTCAAAGTTTGTGAAATTAGGTGCTCTGAAATCTTTTCCATCGCTGTTTAATTCGTATGAAACCTGAAATTGTTCTCCTACGGAAACTTGTTTCTTGCAAATAGTTTTGAATGATATATCTGATTGAGCTTCAAGTGAATATATCGAAGCAAAACAGAATAATATTATGTATAATAATTTAGTCTTCATCGTTTAAAATTTAGTTTGCAAAAATAAAATCTTATTTAATACTACCAATCTTTTAGAGATTTTCTTTTTTGCATTTGTGCAGCTTTTTTGTCATTTATATCCTCCAGTGTTTCTTTCTCTTGATTTTCAAGAGATTTTAGCATACGTTCTGCGTCTGCTTTTGACATTTGCTGTTGTTGCTGTGGTTGCTGTTGTTCTTGTTGTTGTTCTTGTGG
>JAFOBJ010000003.1 GCA_017381865.1 Bacteroidales bacterium | reverse complement strand
GTCAATGGTCAATGGTCAATGGTCAATTGCCACCTCCTAATGCTGTATATAATCTTACTAAGGCTAGAAGTGCTGAATTCCATGCGTTTACCAGATAGTTTTGGTCAGAAAGAACAGTTCGTTGAGCATCAAGGACGTTGGTGAAAGTGCCGAGACCTCTTTTATATAAGTCGATGGATAGTTCCAAAGTCTTGTTACCTTGTTCAACGACCATTTGTCCCATCTCTATGGTTTTTAATGCGTTAGCATAATTGCTCATTTCTGTTTCCACTTCCTGAATGGCATTCAAAATCACATTGTTATAATTGTCGATGTTTTCTTCAAGAGCGATTTCAGCTATCTTAGTTGCTTTTCTTATTTCCATTCCAGAAAATAAATTCCAAGAGATGGAAGGCGTCAGTTGAAACATCTGGCTTTCGTTGTGAAAGAATTTATCTAAGTCGTGAGAAAGATAGCCGAAACTGCCAGTTATCTTGAATTTTGGATAGAAGTCGGCTTTTGTCGCGCCTATGCTAGCAGCTTGAGCTTCAATGTTTAACTCGGCTTGTCGTACATCAGGACGATTTCTTATCACATCGGCAGGAATTCCTACATTGACGAGATGTCTGATGTTTGGCAATTCGTTAACATTGTTGAAAGCATTTGTTAAATCTGAAGGGTAAGTTCCTAATAATACAGCTAAGTTGTTGATACATTGTGTGATATAAGCATCCAATTTTGGAACTGTGGCCAAAGTGTTGTAATAAACCGATTTCGCTTGAGAGACATCTAACTGCGATCCAAGTCCAGATTCATAACGAGCTATGGTGATGTCGAGGATGTTTTTTTCAGATGTAATGTTTTGATTAGCAACGATAAGCTGTTGCTGATAGGAACGAAGATTGAAATAAACGATAGCGACTTGGGCGCAAAGATTTAAGATCGCATCTTGATAGGCGGCCTCTGTCGCAAGATAAGATTTCTTGTTGGCCCTCACATTATCTCTGTTTTTTCCAAAGACATCGATTTCCCAAGTAGCATTGAAACCGGCGTTGAGATAACCGTTGGTGCGATATTGGTCGCTGCTCGTCTCTTCGTAATAATTTAAACTAGTTTCACTTAAATCATATTGAGCATCAAGGCTTAAACTTGGATAAAAAGCCGATTTCGACTGTTGGTACAGAAGCCTTGATTTTTCCAGAGTCGCCTCGATAGAATGTAAATTATGATTGTTATTCAAAGCAACCGTAATCAAAGAATCGAGTGTTTGGTCTTCGAATCTCTTCCACCAATCGTAATGTGTTAGATTGTTAGTCAGATAGATGGAGTCAATTTGCCAACTTTTAGGAATGACGATGTCTAATTCAATGTTTTTCTGCGAGAAACTAAGAAATGGCGACAGAATTAATAAAGCTGTGAGCCATGAGCCATGAGTCGTGAGCTTTGAGTTACGAATTTTGCACATAGCTCGTAGCACATAGCTCTTTGCCTTATAAAAGTAATAATTCTTCATATTGTTTTTTTCTCATCAAACAAAAAAATGAAATAAAGGTTTTGTTTTAGCTGTGTGTATCTTCATAACTTTTTAAACTAAAAAAATGTTGCAATAATCAAAAATAATGTTTAACATTGCCAACACTATGAAAACACAATCTATAAAATATATGTCTTTTTTGTTTTCAGGAAATTGTAAAAAATATATAAACTCACTTATTTTTATTTTTGTCGTTCAAAGTTTATTATTACTGTAAAGTGGTATATAATTACCTAAAATTATAATAAAAATGGAAAATCAAAGTAATCAATGTCCTGTTAAGAAAACGAAATATGACCTTATGCGCGAGCGTGTACAGAAAATTGAAAAGAAACTGCACGACATTATAGGTTATGGCACAGAGCTCCATAATCTGCGTTATGCCTCTCGTAAAAAGCGTGAACAGATAGAAGGACTTTTGTCGCAGCGTAAGCGTTTGCTCAACAGAATGTTTCTAGCTACTCCCGAAGAGGTCGCTCGTATGGAACAACTCAACAATCTTCTCCTTGACCAGACTAAGAAGTTGTATGCCCGTACCGAAGAGCTTTATCGTAAGATGACAACAACTACTTATAATCCGGATTTCGATGATGATGTGGAGGTGGTGGGAACTCTCAGATTTGTGATGGATGGTAAAAATTCGCTGCTTCCGATGAGCAACGACGACTATTATGGCTCTAAATTCGCTAACACTTTGGATGTAATCAGTTCACTTTGTCATTATAAAGTAATATTTTGTAATGAGAATATAGAATTTGTTCATTGTAGCCGTCATCCATCTGACTATCGTCCAGATATGAGCAGCGAGGAACTTGGAACTGTCGATATATTGAATGATGGTCAAACTTGGTTAAGTCCATGCAAACCTATTGGTGAGAAGTTTTGGAATATATGTATCTGCCATGCCGTCTATGATTTGAGTATGAATCAACCGTATTCCATACCAGACATTCTTCGCATGAACGACTTCTGGACTGAAGTGTCGGTCATACATCAACATTTTGCATCCGTCAATAAGTTCTGAGTCTGAGTTCAAAATCCAACAGTCAAAGTTCAAAGTTCAAAGTTCAAAAACTAAAGTTCTTCTGAGGTCTTGAGATTCTGAATTTCTGAATTTCTGAGGTTTTAAAAAATATCGCTTGTTTCGCCTTCCATATTGTTGATGAACATAATGTAGTAAACCGGAAGGTATAAAATCTTGTCTTTCCGTTTCACTTCTCTTTCGTTGGATAACACAAAAGCAGATTTTACATTATATTCGTCAGTGGAAATCAGGTTGTTCAATGCGCTATGTATGCTGTAGTCTCTGCCTGATTTTACTTCAATAGGCAATACACAGGTGTTGTTATAGTCATCAATGATAAAATCAACTTCTCCCTTGTTCCTGTTGTCGTAGTAAAATAACTTATATCCGTGTGACCTTAATTCTTGAGCGACAACGCTTTCGTAAACGGCTCCAAGATTGACGCTTTTTATATCATCTATGATAGGTTTGATATTTCTGTCATAAAGTTGAGCTGTTAACATTCCGACATCATTTAGATATAGTTTTATCAGATTTTTATGGACGGATTCTGTTAAAGGAAAATGCGGATTTGAGATGGCATGAACGTCAAGTGCGACACCGGAAGAGATAAGATATTCAAACTCTTCAAGATATTTTTCAAAACGATCACCTTTTTTGTCTTGAATATCTTTAGCTACAATACGTTTTTTCTTGTTTTCCATTTGAGATGGAATCATGTCATAAATACGTTTTATCAAAAGATTCTTGCCGTTATTGTTTTCGTATTTAGAAGCGTCAGCCGCATACATCTGCTTTATATTGTTTTGTATTTCACGGACTTTTACGATATTTCGAGTCTCTAGATAAGTGTTGACAGCATCAGGCATTCCCCCAACTATCAAGTATCGTTTGAATAAATCCATCAACTGATTATGTTGAGCTTCGGAAAGATGTTCCTTGTTGTTGAATTTTTCCTTGATAAAGTTGATGGCTTCTTTACCAAATCCATTAGCTATTATAAACTCTTCAAAATCAAGTTGGAACATTTCTTTTCGTATGATACTTCCGACAGGGATAGATGTTGTGGAACGTAATGTTATTCCTAACAGACTTCCGCTTGCTATAAATCTATATTTTTTTTCTTGACGGAAGAATTTCAGCATCGTAAGGTATTGAGGATATTGCTGAATCTCGTCTAAAAATATCAATGTGTTTTCGTATTTGTCGAGCTTGTCACCTGCAATCATACTTAGTGTTATATAGAATTCTTCGGTAGAATGAATGTTCTTAAACAACTTTTTATTTTCATCATCCTCAACGAAATTTAATTCTATAAAGTTGGCGTACAACTGTTTAGAAATCTCTCTTATTATAAAGGACTTTCCGATTTGACGTGCGCCTTCTAATAATAAAATCTTGTCAGAGTCAGATTCCAAATGTTCTTTAATATAATTACCAATCTTTCTATATAACATGTCGATACACTTTTCAATATTAATTTAGATTGCAAATATACACTTTTCAATAAAATTTATGTATAAGAATATACATTTTTCGATGTTTTTTTAGTTGAAAAGAATACAAAAGGTACAATTCGGCGCTTCGATAAGTTCATCTCTCCCCGTACTTCTCCTTCAGTCTCTCAAGTTTCTCCTTCAGTTCTGATGTTATCTCTTCCGTTCCTTCTTGACCGTAGATATTATTGATTTCATTTCTGTCATGAAGTAAGTCGTAGAGTTCCCAGATGTCATCTTCGTAGAAATGAATGAGTTTGTGTGTCTCTGTGCGTATTCCAAGATGTGGCTTTACATGATGTTCGTCAGGAAATTCGTAGTAATGGTAGTATATTCCATCACGATTTGCGTTGTGTTTTTCTCCTTTTAACAAAGGTAAAAATGAACATCCGTGAATGTCTTCTGGAACTTCAACGCCTGCTATTTCTAGGAAAGTAGGAGCGTAGTCGATGTTTTGGACCATTTCATTTATTTCGCCTTTTTTGCCTCCGGGATAACGGATTAGCAATGGAGTCCGGAACGATTCTTCATACATCCAACGTTTGTCGAACCAGCCATGTTCGCCCATGTAGAAACCTTGATCGGAAGTGTAGACGATGACGGTATTTTCTAAAAGACTTTCCTTTTCAAGGTAATCCAATATGCGACCAACGTTGCGGTCGATTGATGTTATGACACGAAGATAATCACGCATATATTGCTGATATTTCCATTTGTCGAGTTCTTCTCCGGAAAGATTAGCTTCTTTAAACTTCTCAATTACAATATCATAATGAGCATCCCATGCCTTTTTCTGGTCTGGGTTCATGTTGTTATACATCCAACGACCCCAGCCTTCCAAGTCGGGGCGACCATGAATGATGCTGTCTTTATCTGCGAGTTTAAGGTCGTAAACCAAGTCCATGTCTTTGCTTATCGACATCTTGTTTTCTTTTGCGGCGAGACGGCCTTCATAGTTGTCGTAGAATGTCTCAGGTAATGGAAAGTCGCTGTCTTTGAAAAGTTTCAAGTCGCAGGTGTCGGGCATCCAAGTGCGATGCGGAGCCTTGTGATGTAGTAAAAGACAGAATGGTTTTTCTTTATTACGTTCGTTTTCAAGCCATTCAAGAGCGATGTCGGTGGTGATGTTGGTGGCGTATCCTTCACGTTGTATTTTTTCTCCGTTACGGATGAAAGTAGGATTATAGTAATCTCCTTGACCGATTAAAATATCCCAATGGTTGAAGCCGGTAGGGTCGGAGTTGAGATGCCATTTCCCGATGATGGCGGTTTCGTATTTGTCTTGAATCAGTTTAGGAAAAGTCTGCTGACTTCCATCGAAGGTGCAGCTGTTATCTGTGAAACCGTTGGCGTGGCTGTGTTTTCCGGTAAGAAGACAAGCCCGGGAGGGCGCGCTGATGGAATTCGCGACGAAACTGTTGTTGAAACGCGCGCCCTCATCGGCGATGCGGTCTAAATTAGGAGTGCGAATAAACGAAGTGTCGTATGCGCTGATAGTCTGATATGAATGGTCGTCAGACATGATGAACAAAATATTCATCGGCTGCTGCGGCTTTTCGTTACATGCAGTGAGTATCGGCAATAATGCCAAAACCTTAAAGCCTGCACGACAATGAAACAACTTATAATCTTGTATTCCCATACTACTCATATTTAAACTAATCTCATAGACTTATAGACTCATGGTCTCATTCCTGTGCGAAGTTAAAAATAAATCTTATCTGATGCTATAAATGTTTTGAAAAAATACTTCTTTTAAATCGTGATAATAAGGCGAGTTTCGTTGAAAAAATAAATTTCGTTTTGATGAAATGTTTATTTTTGCACCTTTAAATTTTAATTATTATTAATTAAAGTATAAAACGCAAATTATAAACTTAAAATTATAAAGTATGAATTTTTTTACAAAACAATCAAGTAAAGCAGTGGCAAAGAGATTTGTCTTGCTATTTTTGACAATGTTGGCATTTGGTTTTACCGCCAACGCTCAGATTCCAACCTTTGATGAAATCTTAGAACGTTATTACAATCCTCAAGACCTTGTTGTCAAGGCAACAGCTCAAACACCTCCTTACGGACAACAATTTGAAAACTATACCTTTGAAGAATGGGAAACAGTTAGTGGCTCTAGCGTTGAACCTAAAAACTGGAATTCTTTTAAAACAGCGGATACCAAAAACTTTATATTGTCAATGGGTCTTAAAGACCAAATTTCAAAATCTACAGAAAAACATACTGGTACTACAGGTTCTTATAGTGCTCGTGTTTTTTCAACAAGTACGTTGGGTGTTATTGCCAATGGCAATATGACAACTGGAAAAATTTATGCAGGAAGTACGACTGCTAATAGTGACAGCAACTACAACTTTACAAAAAGATCAGATGCTAATTTTAATAATCCATTGACAACAATACCAGATTCATTGACAGTATGGGTCGCTTTTAAACCTAAAGATGCTAGCAAAGGTAATGCTAGGATTACTACAACAATCCATGGTGATACAGATTTGAAACAGCTTGCAAAGAGTGGTGATTCACCAGCAAATATGGTTTGTGCAACTGCAAACGTAGAAATCGCAGCTACTAGTACGTCGGCTGTCGTTTGGAAAAGAATGTCAATTCCTTTTGCAAAAGGTTCTCATAATGACCCAAGATACATCCTTACAACATTTAATACGAATGCAACTCCAGGCGGTGGCTCTGCTAATGATGAACTTTATGTTGATGACATCTGCCTTATCTACAACCCATCATTGAATATGGAATTATTGGCACAGACAGAGTATAATGTTTCTAATATAAATTCAGCAAATATCTCAGTGCCATTCACTTTGAACGGTTCAATGTCTGTTTACAATATTAACAAATCAGACAATGAAGTCATAGCTCAACTTTCAGATGCTAACGGTAGCTTCGCAAATCCTATCGAATTGGGTCGTGTTACAACAAACGTAAGCGGTACAATCAATGGTGCTATTCCAGCAGGAACTCCAGCTGGTACAGGTTATAAAGTAAGAGTTGTTTCTACAAACTATCCAATGGTTTCAAATGAAACAAACGTTACTATCAATTTCACATATATTCCAGTTCCAGAAGTTGAAATCGCTTTGGGTGATGTCTTGGCTAAATCTGCAGTCGCTACATTCGCTCCAAATACCGACTGTGCAAATTATTATTTCGTAATCGTTCCTGCAACACAAAGTGTCAACGCAGCATACGTCAAGGCTAACGGTCAAGCAAAATCTGGTGAATTCACAGCAACATTCGAAAACTTGATTTCTAACACAGAATATAAAGTCTACGCACTTCCTCTTACTTCAGATGGCGTTGAAGGTGAAATGGCTTCAGCAACACTTAAAACTGACGCTCTCGTTCCACAAGTTGAAATCGCACAAGGCGAAGTCGCTACAAAATCAGCAACTGCAACTTTCACTCCAAAAGCCGACTGTGTTGAATATTATTTCTTAGTCGCTTTGGCAACAGAAACAGTTGACGCAGCTTATGTTAAGGCTAACGGTCAAGCAAAATCTGGAGAATTTACAGCAACATTCGAAAACTTGATTTCTAACACAAATTATAAAGTCTACGCTCTTCCATTTGATGTTGAAGGAACAGCAGGTGAATTAAAAACACTCGCATTTAAAACTCAAGCTTTCGTTCCTCAAATTGATGTTGTAAGAAACGAGTACGCAGCTAAATCAATCACAGCTACATTCACTCCAAATGCCGACTGCGCTGAATATTACTTCTTAATTTCTACAGAAACAGTCGATGCAGCATACATCAAGGCAAATGGTGAAAAACAAACAGAAGTTTTCACAACAACATTTGAAAACTTGACATCAAATACATCTTATACAATCTACGCACTTCCAATCGACGTTGAAGGAACAGCAGGCGAATTGAAGACACTCGCAGTTAAGACACAAGCATTCGTTCCACAAGTTGATGTTGAAAGAGGAAATGTCGCAGCAAAATCAATCACAATGACATTTACTCCAAATACAGACTGCGTTGAATATTATTTCGTAATCGCTACAGATGAAGTTGTAGACGCAGCATACATCAAGGCAAATGGTGAAAAACAAACAGAAGTTTTCACAACAACATTTGAAAACTTGACATCAAATACAGCTTACACAATCTACGCACTTCCAGTTGACATCGACGGATTCAACGGAGCAATCAAGTCTGTTGCAATCACAACAAACGCTCTCGTTCCACAAGTAGTGATTACAAAAGATGAAGCTTTGGCATATTCAATGACAACATCATTCGCTCCAAATTCTGACTGCGTTGAATACTATTTCTTAATTGCAGAATCAACAGAAACAGTTGACGCAACATACGTTAAAGAAAACGGCGAAGCGAAGACAGAAGCTTACACAGCAACATGGGAAAATTTATTGCCAAGCACAAATTACACAATCTACGCACTTCCAATAGATGTAGAAGGTAAAGAAGGCAATTTGAATACACTTACTGTTAAGACAAGAGCAGAAGCTGGTGTTTCAGAAATTGATATTGAAATTGAAAAATTGTCATACACATCAGCTACAATTACAGCAACACCAAATGAAAATACAATTTTGTATCATTACATCGTAATTGAAAAAGCTGAAGCTGACGCAATGGGTGAAGATGCTTTGATGCAACTTCTCAGTGAAAATGAAAATTACATCGATAGCATCGTTGATGTATATTCAATGACAGTGGAATCAAATGTTGCATATTATGTCGTTGCTCAAGGTAAGAACAGAGACGATAAATGGGGCGTTGTTACAAAAGAAGAATTTACAGTAGCAGGTCCATCAACAGTTGCAATCGCAGTTGAAAAATTGAATGAAACATCAGTTGAAGTTACAGCAACACCAAATGAAAACACAGTTTCATATCAATACATTGTTATAGAAAAAGCAGAAGCTGATGCAATGGACGAAGCATCATTGATTCAAAAACTTGAAACAGCAAACAGCCACAACAGCGTTGACGTTTGGACATACACAGTCAAATCAAATGTTGAATATTATGTAATTGCTCAAGGCAAGAATGCAGATGGCAAAACAGGCGAAATGACAAAAGTTGAGTTTACAGTAGCAGGTCCAGCAACAGTAGCAATCGCAGTTGAAAAATTGAATGAGACAACAGTTTCAGTTGCATCAACACCAAATGAAAATGCAGTTTCTTACAGCTATATCATCATCGCAAAATCAGAAGCTGACGCAATGACAGCAGAAGAAATTGCAGAAAGACTTAACGCTAGCGAAAACAAATTTGAATCAGCAAACACAAAAGAATTCGCAATTGAATCAAACGTTGCATATTATGTTATCGCACAGGCTAAGAACGCAGACGACATGTCAGGTTTAATGACAAAAGTTGAATTCGTTGTAGCAGGTCCATCAGCAGTTGCAATCGCAGTTGAAAAATTGAATGAAACATCAGTTGAAGTTACAGCAACACCAAACGAAAACACAGTTTCATATCAATACATCGTTATTAAAAAGTCAGAAGCTGATGCAATGGACGAATCATCATTGATTCAAAAACTTGAAGCAGCAAACAGCCAAACAAGCGTTGATGAGTGGACATATACAGTTGAATCAAATGTTGAGTATTATGTCATAGCAAGAGGCAAGAATGCAGACGGCATGATTGGCGAAATTACAAAAGTTGAGTTCGTTGTAGCAGGTCCAGCAACAGTAGCAATCGCAGTTGAAGAAACATCAGAAACATCAGTTTCAGTTACATCAACACCAAATGAAAACGCAGTTTCTTACAGCTATATCGTCATTGCAAAAGCAGAAGCTGACACAATGAGCGCAGAAGAAATTGCAGAAAGACTTAACGCTAGCGAAAACAAATTTGAATCAGCAAGCACAAAAGAATTCACAATTGAGTCAAACGTTGCATATTATGTTATCGCACAAGCTAAGAACGCAGACGATATGTTCGGCGCGGTCACAAAAGTCGAATTCATGGTTGAAGTTGCAGGTCCAGCAACAGTAGCAATCGCAGTTGAAGAAACATCAAATACAACAGTTTCAATTACAGCAACACCAAATGAAAACGCAGTTGTTTATCATTACATCGTTATAGAAAAAGCAGAAGCTGACGCTATGGAAGAATCAGCATTGATGCAAAAACTTAACGAAAATGAAAACTATCTCGAAGGCGTTGACGTATGTGACTGGACAGTCAAGTCAAATGTTGAATATTATGTAATTGCACAAGCTAAGAATGCCGACGACAAATGGGGCGAAGTTACAAAAGTTGAATTCATGGTTGAAGTTGCAGGTCCAGCATATGTTGCAATTGAAGTTAAAGAAGTTACAGAAACATCAGTTTCAATTACGGCAACACCAAATGAAAACACAGTTGCTTATCATTACATCGTTATAGAAAAAGCAGAAGCTGACGCTATGGAAGAATCAGCATTGATGCAAAAACTCAACGAAAACGAAGATTACCTCGAAGGTGCTAATACAAAAGAAGTGACAGTAGAATCAAATGTTGAATACTATGTTTTGGCACAAGGTAAGAACGCTGACGAAGTTTGGGGTGAACTTACAAAAGTTGAATTCGTAGTTGTTGTGACAGACACTGTTTCTGTTTCAGAACTTGACAAAGTTGAATTTGAAGTCTATCCAAACCCAGCAACTGAATATGTAAGAATAACATCAAACAGCGAAATTGAAAGCTTGGTTATCTTCTCAGTTGATGGCAAGATGGTTCATTCACAAGACGTAAATCAAGAAGAAACAATGATTGATGTGACATCATTCGCTAAAGGTTCTTACATCGTAAGAATGATTTCAAATGGTGAATTCGTTGTAAGAAGAATCATTGTTAAGTAATAGGATTTCTGGAATTCTGGATTTTTGGAATTCAGGAGTTTGAAAAAAAGGTCGAAGAAATTTCTTCGGCCTTTTTTATTTTGTTGTCAACAGTCAACAGTTAATAGTTAATAGTTAATAGTTAAT
>JAFOBJ010000029.1 GCA_017381865.1 Bacteroidales bacterium | reverse complement strand
CCGGAACTTCAATATTAGAATATATTGGTAAATATTTTAAATTTAGGATAGAAAAAAAGACAGGTAATTTGGGCTGTTTTGTATGCCCATTACCTGTCTTTTTTTCGCTCAACTGCCAACCATTTTTGGCAACATTACCAAGGAATTAAGGAATTAAGGAATTGAGGGTAATTAATTTATTACTTTGTGTTTTTTATTTTCAGTTTTACTTTACCGACTATTGTAGCCAATATTTTTATAATTCTATAACAATCTTGTTCCAGACCTAAGAACTTGTTTCGACATAATATACTCTTTATCATCAACAGATGTAGTGAGATATTTACGAAGAAAAACTATTCTTTTAGCAAAATCAAAAGACAATTCATTAACTCTCATTCTTTTCTTCTCTTCCTCAGTAGAAAAGACTAGCAAATTTATGGTATTCATATTTTTTAGTTTTTAAGGTTCAACAAATTTATCAACTCCTCAACTCCTCAGTTCCTCAATTCCTCAGTTCCTCAATTCCTCAAATCCTCAATTCCTATAATACCGATAAATCATAAAAATCGAAAGTATCGTCGCGATTGCATCTGAAATTGGGATGCTCCACCATACGCCGTTGATGCCGATGAATTTTGGAAGTATTAATAATAAAGGTGTCAAAAATAAAACTTGTCTTGAGAGTGACAATAATATCGATTTCTTTGCTTTTCCGATGCTTTGGAAGAAGTTTCCGATGACGATAGGGAAGGAGATGATTGGGAATGTTAGCATCACGATTCTCATGCCGTCGATGGAATATTTCAATAATTCTTCGTCAGAAGTGAAAAGACGGCAGACTAATCTTGGTATGGTTTCTCCAATTATAAATCCTATGGTTAATGTTATGAATGCTAATAATATAGCTTTTTTTAAGGCTTCTGTAACTCTTGAAAATTGTCTTGCGCCGTAATTGTAACTGACGATAGGTTGCATGCCTTGCGTGATGCCTAAAACAATCATGGTGAAGAAGAAAGTCACGCGATTTACGATGCCGTAAGCTCCGACGGATAAATCGCCGCCAAATTCTTTCAATCCTTTGTTAATTATTATGATTATAACGCAAAGCATTGAGTTTAAAAGAAATGGTGACAAACCGATGGCAAGAATATCTTTGATGATTTTTATGTCGAAGACGAAATCTTTTCTGTCGAAATGTACCAATTCGTTTTTATCGGAGAATATTTTGAAGAGATAAATCAATGGTATTGTTTGCGCTACGACTGTCGCTATTGCTGCGCCGCGGATTCCCATTCCGAGAGGATATATGAAAAGCCAGTCTAAAAATACATTGGCAAGTACTGTTATTATTGTCGCATACATGGCTTCGTTAGGATGTCCAGAAGCTCTTAGCAAAGAATTTAATCCGTGATATAAGTGCGTGATAATGTTTCCGATAAGGATGACTTGCATGTATTCGTAGGCGTAAGGTAAAGTCTGTTCACTTGCGCCAAAGAAGAAAAGTATTGGCTTTAAGAATAAGAGACAGACTACAGTGAATATGATTCCGAAGAAAACATTGAGCATGATGGTGTTAGCTAGAGCTCGACAGCTCTTTGCGTAGTTTTTCTTGCCGAGTTCCATAGCCGTGACTGTTGATGCGCCCACGCCTACCATTGCGCCGATGGCTGCTCCTAAGTTCATGAAAGGGAAGGTGATAGCTAATCCAGAAATCGCCAATGGACCTACGCCTTGTCCAATAAAAATACTGTCAATCATATTGTACAAAGACGATGCTGTCATTGCAATGATGGCAGGTGTCGCATATCTTTTCAATAATTTACCAACGCTTTCTGTTCCTAGTAGTAATGCTCCTTTCGGTTCGCTCATAGTACTTGTTTTTTAAGGTGCAAAATTGCGAAAAAAACTCCAATTTAGGACTTAATTTTGTTAAATAATTTTTTAAATCAAAGTGTTGAAAATCAATTATTTAGAAAATAAGTACAAAACCTCCGCCTTTGCCCATTTTAGCATTATAGATGTTGTTGTCGACTTTTATGTTATTTTTTGAATAATCTTCTGCTATTTTATTGGCATTTACGCCGTCGCGGAATTCTGTCGCTTGATTATGTTTTAAGTTTAATTTTGACAAATCGACTTCAATTTCGCGTTCTTCCCAGTTGGTGATGCCACCGATGTACCATCTGTCGCCAGAACGACGGGCAATTATGACATATTCGCCGACTTTTCCGTCCAAGGCGATGGTTTCATCCCAGATTGTTGGAATTTCAGCAATGTATTTGGAACATTCATCTTCGTCTTTGTAATTGCTTGGACTATCGCAGAGCATATTGAAAGGAGATTCAAATATAACATATTCAGCGAGTTGTCTGCATCGTGTTCCTTGGCTCATCGGCTCGCTCCACACAGCTCTGTAGTTGTCTCTGTTTGCGTTACGCATCGCACCTTGTGTGAAGTCCATCGGACCAGCGAGCATTCTTATGAAAGGTATTGTGGTTTCGTAAGTTACCAAATCGAGATTTTGATTCCACTTGACGTTTTCAAGTCCGTAGACGCCCTCGAAATTCAATACGTTAGGGTAGGTGCGATTGAGACCTGTTGGCTTGTATGCTCCGTGAAAGTCGATGATGAGATGATATTTGGCAGCTGTTTCTGCCATTTTATAATAAAAATTAACAGTTTTTTGGTCGTCTCTGTCAATGAAATCAACTTTAAATCCTTTGATGCCAATTTCTGAATAATATTTGCAGACTTCTTCCATATCACGGTCAATTGCGACATGGCCAGCCCATAAGACAATGCCAACGCCTTTAGAATCAGCATATTCTACTAAATCAATAATATCTATTTCTGGTATGACATTAAATAAATCGGCTTTTTTGTTGACAGCCCATCCTTCATCTAAAATAACATATTCGATGCCGTATTCTGAAGCGAAATCAATGTAATGTTTGTACGTTTCATTATTTATACCTGATTCAAAATCAACGTTTTTGATATTCCAGGCATTCCACCATTCCCAAGCGACTTTGCCAGGAACAATCCAACTGATGTCGTCAATACGAGACGGAGCAGCTAATTTATAAACCATGTCGTTGTTTGTCAGTTCTTCGTCTTCTTCAGAAATAATCATACATCTCCATGGAAAATCCCTTGTTCCTTGCACTTTTGCGATATAGTTCTCGCGTTCTTTTACAAGATATTGTAGCATATTGTAGCCGCCTTGTTCTTCGATTTTTGGATAATTGGCGTGAATGCCGCTAAGGCTATTTTTCGTATTCTTGTTTTTCCTTAAATAAGTTCCAGGATAATCTTCGAGGTTTGCTTCTGTGATGACGGCTTTTTTGTTGTCGTTCAGAGATATTAATATAGGTAGAAATGCAAGTTTGTCGTCTTCTATTTTAGAAATAGGAGTTATGGTGTAAGTGTTCTCAAATGAATTGAAAAATTGCTTGCTGATATTGTCGCCGTAAAAGTTTCCTGGATTTACATAAGGGATATATGAGGTATAATCATCGTCAAAATTGTATGTAATGTCTTCTTTTACAACGGTTATCGGTTTTTGAAATTTAGTGCAGAAACGATAGGCGACGCCATCGTCATAAGCTCTGAATTGAATGCTGTAATTTCCTTTAAAGTTGAGAGTCAATTCGTTATAACTATTGTCGATATATTCTTTTTTGTAGAACTCAGCTTTTATTTTTTCATTTACGCTTTCGTTTTTGAAACTTTTTACGATAGGAGCAGCGCCCAGAATTTTGCCGTCGCTCAATTCCATTGAAATTGGAGAGTCGTTTATAATAACTGTGTTCTCGTGAGTGACAGAGTATTTCAGGAAATCGTTATATGCTGTAATCTTAATGTTAATTTTTTTTTGCGGAGATTCTAAATTATATGTCTTTTGAGAATTGGCTATATTTGAAATTAAAATTAGTAAAGTGCAAATTATCAGTGATTTAACTTTCATGTGACCAGTGTTTTTGAGTTTTTAATCTTTGTTTCAAAGATATGAAAAAAAACTTATTTGATTAAGAAAAAATGCTTAATTTTGGCAAAGTAAAAATAAAATATTATGAATCTTTTATTAATAAGTAACTCAACAAATTTTGGAGAGACATATCTTGCTTGGCCAATGAGTCAGCTCGAGTCTTTTTGTGAAAAAAATAATCTTAAATCAGATAGCAAAATCGTCTTTGTTCCTTTCGCTGGCGTTTTTATTAACGGAAATCCTTATCCACAAAGTTACGATGCTTATACATCAAGAGTTAAGAATGTATTTGCAGAAAAATTGGGATTGAATAATTTTGTTTCAGTTCACGAAGTAGAAGATAAAATTCAGCTTGTTAAAGACGCTGATTGTATCGTGGTCGGAGGTGGTAATACTTTCCATCTTGTTGCTGAACTTCATAAATATGGCTTGATGGATGCTATTTCTGAAGCTGCTAAGAAAGGTACAGCTTACATCGGTTGGAGCGCAGGCTCAAATATCGCTTGCCCAACATTATGTACAACAAATGATATGCCTATCGTTCAGCCAGCTTCTTTCAAAACATTGAATTTGGTTCCATTCCAAATCAATCCTCATTATCTTGACCCTCATCCAGAAATTGACAAGATGATTAAACACGGCGGTGAAACTCGTCAAGATCGTATCAATGAATATCTCACTGTAAATCAAAATATGAAAGTCGTTGGTCTTCGCGAAGCATCAGCACTTTGGGTTACAGATGACAAAGTCGTTTTGAAAGGCGGCAAGAAATTGATTGTTTTTAAATACGGTACAGAACCTATTGAATTAGAACCAAATTCAGACGTTACTAAATACGTTATTTAAAGATAACGGACAAAAGTCAACAGACAACGGGCTATAGAATTTTTAATATGCAATTCATAGTCCTTTGTCTGTTGTCATTAAAACAAAAAAATAATATTTGGTGTTTATGTGTAAATAAAACATCAAGTATTATGAAATCTAGATTATTATCTTTAACATTGCTTCTGTTTTTGAGCGGTGGCCTTTTTGCTCAGAGTTCCGCTAATGCAGACAGAATGCAACGTCGCGCTGCTCGTAAAGAACGTCAGGCGATGGAGTTGGCACAGTCGCGTGCCGAAATGACAAAACTGGTGAAAGACACGGCATTTGTCTTGGAAGCAAATACCTTCATCGGTCCTTTTGGACAAGAGTCTCCGGTTACTTCATTCCAAAATTATTTTGCTATTATAAAAGATAAAATAGCAATCAGTATTGCGTTTAACAATCCTCCAAGTTACATGTCTGGATTTGCAGCATCGCCATTGTCGTGGTATGGGCCTGGCATTCCAGGAATTGACCCAGGTTATACGTCTCCTGGATGGCCTGGCTGGAATTGGCAGTCGTGGGATACGCCAAACACACCTGCGACATTGACATCTTACAATGTCGATATGTCTGATCCTGAAGGAGCTTTCGTGATAACAGGCTCGTTTAGAACTTGGACTGGCGTGATTCCAGTCAACTTTAAAGTGTATGTCCAAGCTAATGGAACTGGTAGGATAGTGTTCTACTCAAATGACGGCGGACAAGCTACGTTTACAGGCGATATTGTGTCTCCAGAAAACGCCTCGACTTTGTATCCGTTGCCATAGATGAAAGAATTATATCGTATCTAATTGGAGGAAATTCACAAAGAATTTCCTCTTTTTTTTATAAAATTTGCTTTTGTTAAAATATAGATTTACATTTGCAAGAGTAACAGTTGAAATATGTGTTAACTGAAAATGTAAGTAAATCCTAAAAGATAAATATATGAAAAAGAATATATTAATATTATTGATGTCGTTTTTACCTTTGTTTGGATTTGCTCAAAAACATTATAAGCTTATCGAAAAAACTCCAAAAAACAAACCGGCTTGGTTGACAAATGGCAATACATTCGGAGCTTTTATAATACAAGCAAGTAAAGTTGCTACATTGGAAGAGGCTCAGAATGATGTCATGATGTCTTTGCTGAATCAAGTGGCGTCTTCAATAGCAGTTCAAGTTATAGGTGAAATGGAGAAGAATATAGACTGGACTGTCGTTAATCTTAATGGAAAATCAAAAGAACAATATATAGAAGAAATAAGGAATAATACGACTGTTAGAATTGCTAAAATGCCTGCACTTCAAGGTTTTAGCATTACAAAGGCCGATGTTTATTGGGAACGTTATCGTAATAAAAAAACTAAGGAATACTGCTACGATTATTATATCCGCTATCCTTTTTCAAGTTTTGAATTGGACGAGCTTATATCTGCTTATAATGCACAAGATAAACTTGTCAACGATGAAATAGATAATTATAAAAATATTCTTGAAGATATTGAAAATGTTGATGTTATGCTTGAAAATATCAATATGATGAAAACAATGATGCAAGAATACGGCGAAGAAGATATTGCCAAATATAATAAGTTGAAAAATAATATTTACCTTTATGAAAAAACAATAGGTAATATTTATATTGAAGTTTTGGAAAATACAAGCGGTAAACTTGTTATTCAATTGAAATGTTATGATAAAGTCTTGAAAACTAAATTGTTACCTCAATTAAAGGGGGAATGCGCAAGGGATTTTGTTAAAAAACATAACGGAAATCAAATAGAAATTAATTTCAATACCTTCGATTGTTTTGAACAAGATGATAATTATATCGAAATAAAGTTTACCTTTGGCAAAAAAAGAATTACTGAAAAAGTATTGATAAATTTATAATACAAATACTTTTTGATAATTTTAATTGATTGAAAATAAGTTGAATATAAGCGGATGCCGAAAAGCAAAAGAGTAGGCGTAATCTAAAAAAATAACAAAATGAAAAAGATAACTTTATTATTAGGTGTAGCTTTGATGGCCTTGGTTATGGCTTCTTGCGGCTCAAAAAAAGGTGTTACAACGATGAAGAACCTTCCATGTCCTGATTGTATTTCAACAAAAGATACATTCCGCTATTTGGGTCAACATGTTGCATCAAGCGACAGACAGGTGCAACAGGCTCGTTCGATAGCAGCGACAACAGCTCGTGCAGAGTTGGCAACACAAGTTACCGCTACAATAAAACGTGTCGTTGATAATTACACAAGTGAATACATCAGCGGTGCAGATAGCGATTTCAACCAACGCGTACAAGACCTCGCTCGTACAGTCGTTGAACAATTGTTAGTTGGAACGCCAATTATATGCGAAGGAACAATGCCAGGTAGTACTGCAGGTAACACAATTTGCTTTGCATGTGTAGAATTGACAGGTAAAACTGTTTTAGATGGTATTGCAAATAAAATCAGTGACGATCAAAAACTTAGAACTGATTTCGAATACGAAAAATTCAAAAAAGTTCTTGAAGAAGAAATGAGCAAAATGGAAAGATAATAGTTATTTTCCATTATTGTAATTATAGAAAAGATGTAGAAATATTTCTGCATCTTTTTTTTGTTGAAAAAATGATAATATAGCTTGATTGTTAGCTAATTGTGAAGATAAAAATATTTATATTTGCATATGCTTAATGTAGTGGAATTTTGTTGACTATTAAGAGAAATATAAAATTATTATAAAAAAATATACTAATTGTTATTATATGATACACAAAGGTTTAACAACAGAACAGGTAGAAGAAAGTCGTAAAAAACACGGCTCTAATATCTTGACGCCGCCAGAAAAAGAATCGCTCTGGCATCAGTTTATTGAAAAATTTAAAGACCCAATCATCAGAATTTTATTGATAGCTTTGGCTTTATCGGTCGGAGTTTCTTTGTATGAATTCTTCGCACATGATGAAGGCCTGTCAGTTTTATTTGAACCAATAGGAATCTTCGTGGCTATTATGCTCGCTACTTGCATCGGCTTTGCTTTTGAAGTTAGTGCAAACAAGAAGTTTGAGGTTCTTAATAAAGTCAGTGATGATGAAGAAGTTAAAGTCGTTCGTAATGGTAACATTACAGTTATCGGTCGTAAAGAAATCGTTGTAGGTGATGTCGTTATCATCGAAACCGGCGACGAAGTTCCTGCCGATGGCGAACTCATCGATGCGTTCTCACTCCAAGTCAATGAGTCTGACCTCACTGGCGAACCAATGGCAACAAAAACCATCGACCCTAAAGACTTTAAAAAAGACGCTACTTATCCTTCAAACTACGTTCTCCGCGGTAGTAAAGTGATTGACGGCCACGGCGTGATGATAGTTGACAAAGTAGGTGATGCAACAGAATGGGGTAAGGTTTACCAAGGTTCTCAAATTGATAATAATATTAAAACTCCTCTTGATAATCAACTCGATCATCTTGGAAAAATCATCACAATTGCAAGTTACTGCATCGCTGCGGTCATCCTCGTGATGCGTCTCGTGATGTTTGATTTCTCAACTTTTGAATGGCTCAGTTTCGCTCAATATCTCCTTAATACATTGATGATGGCTGTTACAATCATCGTCGTTTCTGTTCCTGAAGGACTTCCAATGAGCGTTACTCTCAGTCTCGCTTTAAGCATGAAACGTATGCTTACAGCTAACAACCTCGTCAGAAAGATGCATGCTTGTGAAACAATGGGCGCAGCAACTGTTATCTGTACAGATAAAACTGGTACTTTGACACAAAACCAAATGAGTGTCAATGATATGAGTTTCCTAGCTCTTCCAGAAAAGCAATTAGGTGATAACGAAATCAGCAACCTTATAAAAGAAAGTCTCGCTCTTAACACAACAGCATTCCTCGACTTTAGCGATGAAAAGAAAATCAAGGCTATCGGTAATCCAACTGAAGGTGCTTTGTTACTTTGGTTGAATAAACAAGGCGTTGACTATATGCAAGTTAGAGAAGGCGTTAAGATGTATCAACAAGTTCCTTTCTCAACAAAGTATAAATTCATGGCTTCTATCGTTGAGTCACCATCGATGGGAAAACCAATCTTCTATGTTAAAGGAGCTCCTGAAATCTTGTTGAAACATTGCTATAAAATCTCAACTCCAGAAGGTGAAGTCGATATCACTCCATATCGCTTAGATGTTGAGCGTCAGCTTCTTGAATATCAAGGTAAGGCAATGCGTACTCTCGCATTCGCTTATAAAGTGGGCGACCCTAACGAACAGTCATTCGATCCAAATACAGACGATTTAGTAGCAGAAAACTTTATATTATTAGGTATCGTTGCTATCGCTGACCCAATCCGTGGTGATGTCGCTGAAGCTGTAAGAAATTGTATGTCAGCTGGTATTGATGTTAAGATTGTTACTGGTGACACTCCAGGTACAGCAATAGAAATCGGTCGTCAGCTTGGTTTGTGGCTCGGCACTGATTCTAAGGAAGTTAACCATATCACTGGTAAAGACTGGGAAGCTCTTTCTGATGAAGAAGCTCTTTCAGTAATGCATAAGATTAAGATTATGTCACGCGCACGTCCTATGGATAAAGAACGTCTTGTAAGATTGCTTCAATCTGATGGCGAAGTCGTTGCTGTTACTGGCGACGGTACAAACGACGCTCCTGCGTTGAAGGCTGCTCAAGTCGGCCTCTCAATGGGCGATGGTACCACAGTGGCTAAAGAGGCCTCCGACATCACTATCCTCGACAACTCATTCAATAGTATCGCCCGCGCTGTGATGTGGGGACGTTCTTTGTATATCAATATCCAACGTTTCGTGGTGTTCCAAATGACTATCAATGTCGCAGCTTGTCTCATCGTTATGCTCGGCGCATTGCTCGGAACAGAAATGGTTCTCACAGTGACTCAGATGCTTTGGGTTAACCTCATCATGGATACATTCGCAGCTCTAGCTCTCGCTTCATTGCCACCATCAGAAATGGTGATGAAAGAGAAACCACGCAGCAGAGAAGCAAACATCATCACAAAACCAATGATGTGGCAGATATTCGGCGTCGGTATCTTCTTCGTTCTTTTGATGTTCGGCCTCGTTCAATACTTTAAACATGCTGATGTTACTTCATTGGCTGACTTCTCATTCGCAGAATATTTCAAGAATTATTTCAACTTCCAAGCATCACAAGGAATCTCAACTTTGGAACAAACATACATCTTCACGATATTCGTGTTCTTGCAATTCTGGAATTTATTTAACGCTAAAGCATTCCACAGCGAAGGCTCTGCATTCAAAGGATTGTTCAGAAAAGACGTCATCGCTGGTTTCGGTCTCGCATTATTCGTCATCGTTGCTGGTCAGTTGCTCATCGTAAGCTTCGGCGGCGAAATGTTCAGCGTAGCAGCAATGAGCGCAAAAGACTGGATGTACATAATCTTGGGAACATTGCCAATATTCGTCATAGGCGAGGCGATGAGAATAGTTAAGAAATTATTAAGCTAAAACGTAGAGACGTATCAAAATTCGAGAATTATGCTGCGTCTCAGAAATTTAAATAGAAGTAGAGACGTGTCATAATTCATAGAATTAGATACGTCTCTCTTTTTTTTGAACTAAGAACCAAGACACCGAAACTCCTAACTCCTAATTCCTAACTTAAAGACGCATCAACGACATATTATTTATTTTAAAATGTGTCGTATGATACGTCTCTACAAATCCTCAAATCCTCAAATCCTATCAAATCTCCACAATAATTCCAAACATAAAGTTGATTCCAGCTTGTGGGAAATATCCGTCTTCAATATATTCTGTTCCACCGACAAGAGCCTTGTAAACCCAAGCGTTGCTGCAATATTTGTTGTTGAAGATGTTATTTATCGAAAGATTGAAATTCAATGTCTTAAACAATGACTGCTTCCATTCGTAATTGATATTTACATTGCTTACGAAATATGGGTCCAGACTTCTTGAAAGGGTAGAGGTGTTGTCAATGTATTGTCTTCCAACATATTTCTCTTGAAATACGATGTCTAAATATCTTATTGGCGTTACTTTCAAATTCAAACCAGAAATCACATTTGGTGAAAACGAAATGTCGGTTGTGCCAAGATTATTCTCGATTTGTCCTAAATAATTCCAGTCAGCATCGTAATTGTCAACAAAATCAACGAAATTCAAAATCTTATTCTGGCTTAAAGCGAAGTTGAAATCTAAAGCAAAATATTTGTTTGGTTGATAAGCAAGGCTTCCTTCCAGACCGAATCTGTAGCTTTTATCGACATTCGTCATAATAGTCGCTCCAACATTGTTAATCTCGCCTGTCAAAACTAATTGGTCTCTGTAATCCATATAGAAAAGGTTGGTGTTCAAAGCAATTTTTCTGTTTCTATAAGAATAACCTAATTCATAATCAATGAGTTTTTCGTGTGTGATGTTCTCTCTTTGAATCTCGTCGGCGTCGGTGTAGATGTCACGGTTTGGTTCTCTGTTTGAATATGCAACTGAAAAATATGCTGAGTTATTTTCATTTATGGTGTAAAAAACGCCGCCTTTAGGATTCCAGAAATTGAAGATATGGTTTTGAGTGATGTCGTTTAAATCATCATGAATGCCGTTTAAGTCATAATTGATGTGTCGATATTGTATTTCTGCAAAGAAGTTAAGATATGAATTTAACTCGTAATTGCTTGATACATAAACGTTGTAATATTGTTTGTTGCTTTTGTTTTCGTACCATCTGTAATTCAAAGGAACTGCGTATTCTGCCCAGTTGATGATTCCGTAATGATTGCCGTCGTATTTGTTCCAGCTGCCACCATAATTGATGTCAAATCTTCCAACTTTTTGATTTAAGTTTATGTTGACACCATAGAATATGTTGTCTAACCATTTCTGTTGTACTAAGTTAAGTCGTTGAATTGTAGTGTCGCCAATAATCAAAGGTTCTAATCCGTAACTGGATAATTTCTTGTCGTTTTTATAGTTTTCGTAATAACCTTTTCCTGTTGTCAAAAATGCTGATGCTGTCAGAATTAGATTTTGACTAAAGCTATGAGCATAATGTAATTGATAATAAGTCTGGTTGTATTTGTCTATTTCGTTTTCGTAATAACCGATGAAATTACCGTCTTTGTCGTACATCATTCCCGCAGGATTGAAGGTTGGATTTGTGGCGAGACTGTCTTTCGGTGTACCGTTCCATGCTTGGTAAGTCTGTTCTTTTCCGTTCATAATCATGAATTTAAGGAAGTCATTTTCATCTGACCATGAAGCTGAAAGTTGATATGAGAACAAATCTGAATAAGCTCTGTCGATGTATCCGTTAGAATTTATCTTGCTGATTCTTCCGTTGACGTTGAAACCGTTTTTATTTCTTCCAGTAGAAAAATTCAATGTGTTTTTCAATGTGTTGAACGAGCCGACGGAACTACTCAATCGTGCGAAAGGCTCTGTCGTTTGTTCGTCAGTTTTGATGTTTATAGAAGCGCCGAATGCTGCTGCGCCATTACTTGAATTTCCTACGCCTCTCTGAATCTGTATGTTATCTACAGACGATGCTAAATCAGGAAGGTCGACGAAATAAACCAGACTCGATTCTGCGTCGTTGATTGGAACTCCATTCAAAGTGACGTTGATTCTTGTGAGGTCGCTGCCCCGAACTCTCATGCTCGTATATCCCACGCCAGCGCCAGCATCGGAAGTGACGACGACAGATGGTGTGTTTTGTAAAAGAAAAGGTAAATCTGTTCCTTGGTTGCTCTTTTTCAATTCGTTAGAAGTGACTTCAGAATAGGTGAGTGGCGTCTTCTCTCCAATGCGCGATGCTGTCACAATGACTTCGTCTTCCATCATGGAATCAGCTGTCATCGCAATTTTTATCTTGCTGTCTTTGGTGATGTTAATGGTAGTTTCATAAGTTTTGAAACCTATGTAAGATGCTTCTAATGTGTAATTTCCTTTCTCGATGTTCTTAAAATTAAAGTTGCCGAACTCGTCGCTGACGGTCATGAGATTCAATTCTTTTAAAGATATGTGCGCACCGATTAAAGCTTCGTGGTTTTCTTTGTCTATCACATTTCCGCTTAAACTGAATTGTGCAAATAATTGCAATGGCATTATGACTGCAATCAAGACTAAAGTTTTAAATGTTTTGAACATAACTAATTGATTTAAAGTTGTTAATAATTTTAAATCAATAGGAGGGAATTTTTTTGATTTTGCTCATTTCCCGGTCTCGGCATTATCCGTATCCGGTTCAGAGGGTGTGATCTCAGCCTGTATTTCATTTTACTCTCGTAAAAAAGGCACCCCTATTGAAAGTCGAAGCAAAGATATTATATTTTTTTTTAAGTTTGCAAGAAAAAATAATAAGATGAAGATTTTAATTTTAAATGGTCCTAACTTGAATCTTATAGGTAGGAGAGAACCACAAATATATGGAACTGAGTCGCTTGTTGATTTTGTTGAAAAGATGAAAAACAATTTTCCAGAGCATCAGTTGGATTATTTTCAATCTAATCACGAAGGCGTTTTGATTGATAAATTGCATGAGGCTTGGGATAATTACGACGGCGTCGTCTTTAATCCTGGTGCTTATTGTCACACTTCTATTGCTTTGGCTGATGCGATTCGTTCCATTGAAACTCCAGTCGTTGAAGTTCATATCAGCGATATTTATTCTCGAGAAGAATATCGCCATCATTCATACACTGCGGAAGCTTCTGTCAAATCTATAGTTGGCAAGGGCTTGAAAGGCTACGAGGAAGCGGTCCTTTATTTGATTGAAACTCTGAACTAAGAACTAAGAACTAAGAACTAAGGCTTTTGAACTCTGAACTCTGACTGTTGACTCAGCAACTTAGCAACTTAGCAACTTTATTTTGGGCGTTCCGGCTATCGCCGTCGGGCTTTCCGCTATATCTTTTTCCGCTACGCTTCAAAAGGATGCCGCTCCAATCCCTAACGCAAAGTGATGGAAGTGGCGCTTTTTTTTACGAAAAGTCTTTGTTATCCAATTCGCTGTATAATTTCTTTTTACCTAAGAAATATTTGAAAACTATATTTTTCTTATAAATTTGAGAAACTTTGTTTTGAGTGAGTTTTCTTCTTTTCTTTCTTAAATAAGGAATATGTCGCAAGAAACTGCAGTGTGCGCGTGTCACAGCGAAGAAGTCGGCGAAACTGCCGCCGCACAAGAATTTAAATGCTGCAATCCAATCTAAGAAAAATCTGTATAATATTGTTCCGAAGACTTTTCCTTTCGGAAGGTTTTTCATCAATAAAGAAAGGTTGTTTCTGAAGTTGAGGTAAGTCTTTCTTGCAGATGACTTTGGTAATGTGCCGCCACCGATGTGGTATATTTTTGAGTCTGGGCAGTACATTATTTTATATCCTGCGTTTTTCATTCTCCAGCACAAATCTATTTCTTCCATGTGGGCGAAGAAATCGTCGTCTAATCCGCCGAGTTTATGATAAAGAGATGCTCTGACGAACATGCAAGCTCCTGTTGCCCAGAATATTTCTTTTATGTCGTTATATTGTCCGTTATCGGTTTCTAAATCTTGGAACAATCTTCCGCGACAGAAAGGGTAGCCGTATTTGTCAATAAAACCGCCTGCAGCTCCAGCATATTCGAATTTTGTCTTTTCGTAATATGATAAAATCTTAGGTTGACAGGCAGCAATGTTTTCATCCTTGTCCATCAGTTCGATGACTGGTTCAATCCAATTTGGTGTGACTTCAATATCAGAATTGAGCAAGATGTAATATTCTGCTTCAACTTGTCGTAAGGCGACATTATAACCAGTAGCGAAGCCTCCGTTGAAGTCGTTAACAATCAATCTGATATTAGGGAAGTTTTGTCTCATGAAATCTACAGAGTCATCGGTAGATTTATTGTCAGCAACGATAATCTCAGCAAATTCGGCATTGTTTTCAATGACAATAGGAAGGAACTTTTCCAGAAACTTTTTACCGTTATAATTCAATATGACAACCGCTACTTTTTTCATGAGCGCAAAGATAAGAAAAAAGACAACAAGACAATATGTCAACAAGTCAATAAGTAATAATTAAAATTAATAGTTAATACACTTTTAGTCTTGTGGTCTTGTAGCCTTAAAAAAAAGACTCCCATTTCTGAGAGCCTTTTGAGTATAAATAAAATATGTGGTGTGGTAAGAAATTACTTTCATTATCTTGGGTTGTCGAAATAATCTTTGGCTTCATCGCCGTAGTTGACTCCTGGATTTACGCTGCCGTCGGCATTGTAGTATTCTTGGTAAGGACTATATGTCCTTGAATAGATTTCGGTTGTCCATCTGTTGTTGTTGATTTCGCCAACAGCGTCAGAGTGAATGAGTTGGAAGTCGTTGGTTGCAATATCTTGAGTCATGAACACGAACTTCTTGTTTCTTTGATTGTCTAATGTGTAGTAATGCCAAATTTCGTAAGGATAAGCGCCAGGTTCATTGTGGTTTTGAACAATTCTGTCAGGTGCGCCGTATTTGAGGAATACGATGCCTCTGTCGGTTTGGTAACCTTTTAATCTATGAGCTGAGAATGAAGCGTTTACACGTTTGACTTGGACATAATATTTTTCCCATTCTTCTTTAGGTGATAAAGCGTTACGACTTGCCCAGAAGCTATAGAAATATTGTTGCATTGTTTCAATATCATTGGTTTTCACCAAATTAAATGCGTATTCTTTTTCGATTTGTGAAGAAATAGCTTCTAAAGATCTTATATATTCTCTGATTGTGTCAAGGTTGTTGATATTGCCAGAGAAAACTTTTTCAGGAGCAATAGATGCTAAAATAGAGTTGTCAATTTGGTAGTTTGAATTGCTTCTTTGGAAAAAGAATTGATTGTAACCTATTATTTCGTTGTTTCTATTACGAGCTTCTAGTGCGAGGTAATAATTTCCAGAAGGAAGATTGCTGATGTCGATAGTGTTGATAATCACTTCTGTATCTTTTACATTCATTCTTTTTGTAAAGAAATAATTACTTACGACAGTATTGCTTTCGAATGTTTTGATGTATGTGTTGAGGAGGTATTTTTCGTTTTCTCCGAGTTGTTTCTTGGTGTTATAAACTTCAGTGTAAAATGTTAATTTATTTACAGATTCAGGATAGTAAGGCATAATCATAGGAATGAGTTCGTAGCCGTTTTTCGCTGATTCTGAGTTGCTTGGTTTGTAATTTTCAAGTGCGATAATGCTTGAGAAACAGATGTTTTCAGGAAAATCGATGATTATGGTTTCATTGACATTCAAAGGTCTTTCTTTTATGTTGTTGGCGTCTTCAATCGTCACTTCCATTTGATATTCGCCATTTGGCAATGAGTAACGTTGGATGTCCATAAAGAAACCATCAATATTTGCAGTGTCTGCTACTTGAGGACTGGTGACGGTGTATTTGTCGTAATTTTTGATGGATTCACCTTGTTTAAATAACACTGTTAAGTTGATGGCAGCTTCATATTGTCCATTAGATTGTTTAATGTAGGTCAAACTGCTGCAATCAAAAGTGATGTAGGTTTCTAAATAAGGAGAGTTGTTGTCAGTTACGTTAAATGTTCCGTAAGAAATAAAAGAGTTGATATTTTTCTCTTGTGCTATGATTTGTGCAGATAGAACGCACAATAAAACTAATGTTAATATTCTTTTCATTTTTAAGTTAAAATTTGTTCTGCAAAGATACTTATACTTTGAGAAATGTCAATAAATTTTAACTTTTATTTTATGGAAAAGTATCGACAAAATCTTTGTAATAAATTATAAACCAAATGTATATGAAAATGATTTCCTTAGAAATTCGATTTAACAAATGTTAATAAAAATTGGCTTAAATCACTTTTGATATTGAATGTGTTTTTGATTTTATTACTTCTTTTATTTGCGGCTCCGTAAGTTAAACCTAAAAGAACGGCGATTTCGGTATTGTTTAAATTCATGAAATAAAGAATTATGAATTTAATATCGCTTGTTGTGATGCTTGCATATTCTTCTTTAAGCGAATGGATTGCTTTTGGGAAATGACTGTTAAATGTCTTAGTAAGAGAAATGATGTCTTTGTTAGATAGCTGAAGTTTGCTATAATCTTGAACGTTTTTTGTTAAGATTGTAATTCCTTCTAATGAAGATTTTATTTTTGTGTAAATAATACTTTCGCAGAAATGATTATATGCTTCTTCAAAGCTTTCATTAGGTGTTAAATCGTTGAGTTTCTTGGAAATATTGTCTATGATTTTGTCTTTGGATTCAATAATTCCCTTATTTCTGTTAATGGTTTCTTGTACAGAAATGAATTTCACCCTGTTGTGTTTATTGTCTATATTAAAGTTGACAAGAATTGATAATATTATTGTTGCGAAAATTAATGATATGATTATTATATAACTGTCATTGTTTTTTGCTATTTCGTTTTTGTCATTTATGATATTGCTGTTAATGTCATATAGTTTCTCGAGATCTAATTTAAGAGGTGTTCTTCTGATTTCTACAGAATTGTTTTTAGCCTGATGTTGTATGTAAGACATTTCATTTTCATGGTCGTTGATGTTGAAATAAGATTCAGCTAGTTTTTCTGAAAACATCAGTTTCTCCTGTTGGTTGCCATTTTCAAAACAATATTTAAGATGGGGGAGAGCTTTGATATAATCCCTTTCGTAAAAATATTTTGTTCCTATTGCAGAATGGAAATCGTAGTCTTGTATCTTTATGTTAAAATGATTTTTGAATATGGAATCTGCTTTGGCATAATCATTTAATTCATATAGAGTTGTAATCTTATTGTCGATAATTTTTCTATATATGTTATTAGGAATATTGTCTTTTTCTTCAGCCATTTCGAAGTGAATCATGGCAATATTAGGCATGTGATTGTATTGGTACAATTTGCCAGTTTTCAATAAAATGTTTATTGCTTTTTCATTATTGTTTGACGATTCGTAGTCGGAGAGGGCTTTGTCGTAAAGAACTGCTGCAGGTTTAAGCGAGTTGATGTCTTTATAAATATCACCGAGTCTTTCGAAAATCTCACCTCTAAACTGATAGTCGTAAGATTTTGTGTTTTCGTTTTTAGTTATGTAATTGTTGATATAATAAAGTGCGTTATATAATTTCCTTGTTGCTTGTAAAGGATTATTGGAAGAGTAATCTTCAATAGCGTCGTAGTAGTAAATTTGTGATATTTTTTGAAGAAATTCTGGGCGTTTGTGATATTTTTCTGCGCATTTCTTTGCGGATTCAATATTATATTCTATCAATGAGTCATTTTCTGTGTAAGAATAATCAAGTATTTCTTCACAATAAGACCTAGACACATCACTACAAGAAATCAAGTTCAAGATGGTGATTATCAATGATAAAAATATAATATTTCTGTAAAAACGCCTCATATTTGATTACAAAAATACTGCTTTTATTTGGTGTATGAAATAAAAAAAATAATTTTTTTTGAAAAACTCTTGCGTGGAATGAAAAATTTGTATCTTTGCAGCGGAGAAATGGCAGAGCGGTCGAATGCGGCGGTCTTGAAAACCGTTGTACAGCAATGTACCGGGGGTTCGAATCCCTCTTTCTCCGCGGAGATGAAGCGACTAGAAAGTCGCTTTTGTTCTTTAATGACTAAAGGCAAAAGACTAAAGTCTAAAGAATGTTTGCGAACAAATAACTTATAGTCTTGTTGTCTTATAGACTTAAAAAAACAGGAGAGATGCCAGAGTGGTCGAATGGGGCGGTCTCGAAAACCGTTGACCGGTCTCCCGGTCCGAGGGTTCGAATCCCTCTCCCTCCGCAGCAAAGGGTGTAAATCAAGTAGTTACGAGATTTACACCTTTTTTTACACCCAAAAATCAAGATTGGGTGTATTTTTTTGAATTTTTAAGATAAATGCTGGCGAAAAAAGAAGAATGAGCGTCTTTCTCTTTTCGTCAACATCTTTTTTGAGTGCTACCTAAGCAAAAATAGGTTTAGTCCGTTTTGGGTACATAACAAATGGTATAAACTAAATATTGCCAAATTTACTACATAAATATTATTATATTATACTTAAAACTATTTTTTACCCTTGATAAGAACTATTATTTGGAATAATTGTTGTATCTTTGTAGTCAGGATAATTATATGTGATATGAAAAGTCTCATTCAAATAACAAAAATTAAAGCTGTGATACTCTACATTATGCAGAGTTTCCCAGATGGAGTGGATTATATCAAATTGTTCAAGATTCTGTATTTCGCTCAACAAGACCATTTAGTAAAATATGGAAAGGTTATAGTTGATGAATCATTTCGTGCGGTTAAACATGGACCAGTTCCAACCTATACCTATAAAGCATTACAAATAGCTGAAGGAAAGCCTTTGGAAGGTGATTTTAAAGATTTTCTATTGGGAATTGAAGTTAGAGATAAGAAAGTATATGCTTCAATGTCTCCTGATATGGATTATATATCAGGAGCGAATAAGAAATGTTTAGAGGATGCTATTGAAAAATACAAAGATGCAGATCCATATGATTTGTCTGATATGTCACATGATTCAGCTTGGAAAGAAGCGAATAGACGTATGTTGGATGATCCTCAGAAAAACTTTATTACTATTATTGATATAGCACGTGCTGGTAAGGCTTCTGAGACAATGGTAGACTATATACGTGAGAAACAACTCGTTAAAAATGCCTTGTCTTGTTAATTATGGATGATAAAGCTGGCACTTTAAGCAAACTTAAGGCAATCATTGCTGATAAAGAGAAAGTAGATATGTCTTCAATTAAAGTTGGAGACATTATTTATGTCCCGTTAGACGAAGAAGATGGTTTGACCTTAAAAAAAGGATATAAGGATAGGTTAAAATATATCGTTATTATAGGCTTTACGCCCGAAGGTGTAGCAGTTGGTGCATTGCTAATAAATTCAGAAATAGATCCATCAAATCATTCTAAAGAGTTTCTTGACTGTCAATATCAGTTACAGGTTCGTAATTATCGTGCGATTTTAGATTATGATAGTTGGTTAGATTGTTCAGATATTTTTGAAATTTCTAAACTCAAAATCAAAGACAAAGATGGCAAAATGAAAGGCTGCCTTATTGATGAAGATAGAGAAAGAATAATGGAGTTTCTAAAAGAAACCGATGTGTTTGATAATGCAACAAAGAAACATTACGGCATAATTTAGCAATAGATACAGTATAGCAAAGAAATGGGAGCAGAAAAATCTACTCCCATCCTAATTTTACCAAGTTCTTTATCTACTCGAATAGTGTGAACTATGAGAACTGTGCGAACTGTGGCTGCTGTGTGAACTATGCGAGCTATGGCTACTGTGTGAACTATGACTGGCGAGTAACTTAAACTCGGCAGACGATTGTTCAAGTACCAATGTTTGTTCCTGTTGTTGCTCGATTTGAGTGTCGCTGTTTGTAACTTTAGCAACAATCTTTTCGCCAACAGAGGAACAATAGCTTGCACCTGCAAGAAGTGCAGAGACAGCAAAGAACAAAAGCTTCTTCATTGAGACCTCCTTTTTAAAATTAAACAATAAATGAACTAACACGATATATCTTCTGATATGTGCTCGACTTTTTTAATATGCTTACTATGATGCTCTTTATTTGAAGCAAAGAAACCAGCACATTGACCTTTTAGCAAACAACCGTCACATTCTGATATATATATATCTTTCCAATCTGAGATTGATTGTTGGGCATAGCATCGTATATCTTCGGGTAATACACATAATTGTGCATTATAAATATATGGTTTCATACCTCTGTCAGCCAAAAGAAGAACAGCTTCACGCAGTTCATTATTATAATCGTAGGGGTCAATCCATAGCTCATCGAAGTTTTCTTTTGCCAACCCTGTTGTTTCCATCTGCATAAATGCTACTTGCGAGACGAAAGGGAAATTATGATATATAAAATCCGCAAACTGAGGCAAGCGTTTATAAGTTTGCTTATGGACTACAATCCTTAAACCGATTCTTTGACGGAATAACGCTAAATTATATAATCCCTGTATAGTCTTGTAAAATGTTTTTGCTCCAACAATTCGATTATGTTCATCCGCTATATCCGAAAATAATGGGATATCTATCTGTAAATCGTGATGATGGCATTTTGCCAATTTCATAGCAAACTCCTTATCTGCAAATCTTACTCCATTTGACAAGATACTAATTGCAGTTTTAGGAAGTTCTTTCTGTATGTGCTTAATCAACACAAAAAGATTATCTCCTATGAGAGTTGGCTCACCTCCAGTTATACCAATTTCCTCAGTCCCTTTGTCAAATAATGAAATAAGTTTCAGATTGAATGGAGTTTTATCTTTTTCTTGAACAATTGGAGGTTGTGGGCACATAATACAACGATGATTACAGCGTTCTGTCGCCATTATCGCATTATGATTTGAGGAAATCTCATATACAAATATAACTTCTCCTTGATTATTGACAACAACGACATCCCCTTCGTGGAAACTATCTGTATTGTCAACAATACAATATGGTTTACTATTGTCAATAACTGACTTATTGGATGTTATCGTCGCAGAATAACCAAATGCTGGCTTATCTACATTATTACTTACAAGAATTTCATTTGAACGAGAGAATATATTCTTCCCAAATGTGATCCTTCCTATTATATCGTCATTGATATTATATGATGTTCCTTGAATCTGTTTCATTTCAAATCAATTTATCCAAGACCAAAATATTCTATTTATCTCAGGGTCGTGCTTCTTTAATAACTCAAACAGATAGCGTATAATCGCCTTTGTTTTCTTGCACATTTCATTGGTTGGACGGAATCCTATCATATCTCCCTGCTCTGACATATTACGGACGGGGTCAGCACCACAATATGGTTGGAATACACATTCCGAGCACATAGGTAAACATTCCGTACAAGCGGATGAAATAATATTATGAAGTAATTCACCATTGAACATTTCTTGGTAAGTATTCTCATTCACATTTCCAAGTCTGAAATAGAAATTCTTGAAACGAGCCATCATTCGGGCTTCATCAGAGACATACACATTCCCGTCATAATCATAAATTGCTCCTGCGATTCCAACGCCAGCAGGTGATTGTAAGTCAACAAAACCTGTTGCAAATGGGGTCAACATTCGTTTAAGCAATAATGCGGCAAAACCCTCAATGAAAAATGTACCCTTCTTATTTAACTCAATTATATAATTAAGACCTTCTTTATAGTTCTCAATAAATTCTTCTACGGGATAAGCAATTTTTTCTTTATACTGCTTTGCAAATCCGTATGGATTAAGAGAACGTAAGAAGATATTGTTAAATCCTAATCGAACATACTCATCAATGATTTCTTTGAAACGCCCTAAACTATGTTTTGATGTTGTCATCAAGGCGGAAACACACTCTTTATCCCCCCAAATGTCGCGTATCATAGTTAGGTTCTTTTCAAATATAGCGTGATGGTCTAAGTCTTTATTCTGTAAAGGACGATTTGTGTCGTGCAAATCCTTTGGACCATCTAAGGATGTTGAAATCATACATTTATGCTTTTTGAGGTATTTTACCATATCCTCGTTAAGCAATGTCAGATTAGTACATATAACAAATTCAAGTACACGTTTCTTGAATAGATTCTGCCATTCAGCCTCTTCAATAATATACTTAACCATTTCAAAATCAGTAGATGGGTCTCCACCTTGAAACTCTATCTTTATAAATGGCGAGGGCGATTGAAATATGGTTTTAACTACATTTTTAGCTGTTTTCTTTGTCATATTTGCAGAATGGTCGTCCATATTCTTACGTGCAACTTGGCAATAAATACAACTTGAATTACAGCGTAAAGTAGGCACAACCATATGCAAAGATGTAAAATCCCTCAATATGCTTTTCTTGGTACGGAATTTAGTAGCAAGCATCGGGATTACATCCGTAACGTTATCAGTGGTTGCAATTTGTTTTGAGGCTATATCATAAAACAAATCACAATGTTCATCCATATCACCTTTTACAAGATGATAAAAGTCTTCATTCTGTAAAAATATATATTCTCCCACTTCGTTAGTTAGGAGATATTCATTATCATTAAATCGTTCAAAGCGGAACGGCAATAGTTGATAAGCCATAATTCATCGTTTTACATTGACAGGTTTGAATGCTTCTTCAACTATCAAATCTCGAATATGTCCAAATTGATTATTCGTATAATGTCTAAGTTGCTGGTCTATCAACTCATTGCAGAAGTGTTTTGGAACATCTGCATTTACTTGATTATCCTCTTTGGACTCAAAAACAATTTGAACTAAGTTGGAATTGCTACTATCAGTTACCTGATGTATGAAATAGAGATGGGTAAATTTGTATAAGGCTGCTGTAATAACCTCTTTTGCATACAAATTCAAATCTACCGAAACTTGAAATTTATTGTCTTCAAGTTCTACGACTGGGAATTTAATGTCTGCCATAACCGTACCAAGTCTTCCAGCCCCCAAAGACCAATCTTATTCAACGAAGAAGCGTGGAACTGCAATGCCACGTTCGTTCTTGGAGGTCGTAGGAAAACCCGTATAAGTCGAGGGATGGTAATAGCAGCCCACGCTATATGCGTGAGAAACCATTACGCTTTTCTTGACTTATACTTTGTGAATTTCCTACGTTCCCAAGTATCAAGATAGCATAACGCTTCTTTTTAACTCATATGTCTTGGATAGAGTTACCCCTATCCAACTGCAAAATTACAAAAAAGTCGTAATAATAGGCTCATTTTAGGCAAATTATTACGACTTGGAGGTGCATTTTAGAGTTTCAGCCCTCGATTTTGTCTTCTACTTGTCGGCAACCCTAATGCTTCCATAAACTCATCTTTTTTGCGTCTGAACCAAGAGTGATGCGAAACACCATCGATTCTAAGGTCAAATCTTCCCTCTTTGTCCTCTTTGAGGGAGCAGACCGCACCATCGGCTGAAAATGATTGGTTAAACATCGTTGAGTAGAGCTTACCTTTGACGGGTATTTCCTTAAAGGTACATAATAATTTGATAAGGCTGTCGTTGAACCCTATTTTCTCGCTGAGGTATTTAATCATTGGCATCAATTTCTCCACATACGGGAAGTAACGCAAAATCTTGTCGATATACTCCGATTGTTTACGATGTTCCGCTTCGTATGATTGCTTCACCTCCTGTATCTGCTTTTGGTGTTCCACCTGCATTTGCTTGATATTGGATTGCAGTTGCTCGATGGTCTCGTTTCGGATTGCTATCTCATCCCGTAAATCCTCGTTCTTGCGTTCCAACGATTTCATCTTACCACTGCCAAAAAGAGAACTCACACCGCTTGCAAGGGCTGTGGCTGCATCGGTGGTTACGCTTTTGAGTTTGTCGGTGCGTATCTCCGATTTCACCTGTTTGAGTTCTTGCTCGGCAAGATCTATTTGGTGTTCTTTATGCTGCCGTTCAGCCTCGATGCGTTCAAGTTCTGTGCATTTCTTCTCGAGTAGGCATAATATCCTTAACCTCGTACTCTTTGAATACCTCCTGCATTATTGTATAATAGCGAAGAGGGCGGCATTAATATCCGATACACTCTACTTGAGTTTGTTTGTGTAGCCGTTCTTCGCTCATTGTTTGTCAGCATCACATTTAGCAGCATCAATGCGGTGGCCTGAGGTAAATTCAATACGCTGGCTCGCAAAAATAACTCTCATTCGGATGGAACGTTCCAATGATGGGAACATCGTTTTTCTCACGGCTCTCCAAAGCAAAAATGATGTTTCTTTTAATGTTTATTTTAAATCAATGGCTTTAGTCTTCTAAATTCTACAGAGTAATTTGTAGCTGTCGTGTTATCAGCAGTCACTAACACATTTTCATCATTTCTAGCCTCAGCATTTGTTGTCCAGTTATAACTGCCAGTTAAAACCTTTTGGTTATCAATAACACAAAACTTGTTATGCATAAATCCACCTCTGGTTCCTCTAATCTCTTTATAATCAAAATCAGTTAAATCGACTCCATGAGCAGCATTTATACCATCTTTGTAAATGACTAATTCTATTCTTAAACCTTCTTGACGTTTCCTTACTAAAGCTTCTTTTATTTTTTCATTAGTAAACCAAGCCATTGCAACTAAAATTGATACTTTAGCATTATTTATATTATCAATGACATTCTTTTCATTATTCTTAAATATCGCTTCGTTTTCGATTTTAGGATCTATTTTGATTCCTTCCCAAACAATGGAGCCATCGTTAAATGACAACTTAATGTTATCGTGTGCAAGAATATTATTAAGTTGTGAAATAGCATTGTGCGCATCGGTAGATTCGCTGATAAGTTGTTCAATTAATTGTTTCAGAACTATATCCGAAATTTTATACAAACGATCTTTTGTGTAGTTTGTTTTAGATGTATTAAGATTTGAATTATTTAATTTGGGCAATGCACCATTATAAACATCATCTCTAAAACCATAGGTTTGAAATAAGCTAACGAGGTTTTTACTGGATCTTGCAGTCCATAACTCATTATTGTCTCCTATTATAAGAGGAACTATAGCCTCTTTTGATGCGTTTGATATTTTCATTTCTATTAATGTTTTAAAAGTTACACCCAAAATTACATCCAATTTTCCATATATCAAAATGCACCTTATGATTTTCAATGAATTTAGCAATTTTATAAACGCTTAATTTACAATGATTTGAGACTTTATGATTTTCTGTGACTTTGTAAGTTCTGGAGTCTCTCTCTCCGCAAAATAAAACAATTGTAAAATAAAACTGCTGATAATCAATATGTCGGCAGTTTTATTTTTTTATGTCTATACGAAATCTTGTTTTGATTTGAAACTATTGACAGTTCACCGCTTTTGGCTCATTGCTCAAAGCCTAATTTTAATATGCTTTTTGTTGTAATTTTTCCATCTTATATGCGTTTTTTTTCGTATCTTTGTTATGTTAACAAACTAATCATACTTATTATATAACTTAACATTTTTAATATGAAATCTGATATTGAAATCGCAAGAGAAACTTCTCTTAAAAGAATCGAAGATATTGCAAGTAATATTGGCGTTCCAACAGATGAGATAAACAACTATGGCAAATATATTGCTAAACTTCCACTATCTCTTATTGACGAAGATAAGATAAAGAAAAGCAACCTTATCCTCGTCACTGCTATCACTCCTACAAAGGCTGGCATCGGTAAAACGACTGTCTCTATCGGTCTCTCCTTGGGCCTTAATAGAATAGGTAAGAAAGCTATTGTCGCATTGCGCGAGCCTTCACTCGGTCCTTGCTTCGGCATGAAAGGTGGTGCGGCAGGCGGCGGATACTCTCAGGTGCTGCCAATGGAAAATATCAACCTCCACTTCACTGGCGACTTCCATGCGATAACATCTGCGCATAACATGATTACTGCGCTGCTCGACAATTACATCTATCATAATAGAAAAACTGGTCTAGCTCTCAAAGAGATAAAATGGAAACGTGTGCTCGACGTCAATGACAGAAGCTTGCGTAATATTGTCACTGGTCTCGGTGGTTCAGCTAACGGACTCCCTACAGAAAGCGGATTCGACATCACTCCAGCATCGGAGATTATGGCAATTCTCTGTCTCGCTAAAGACCTTGATGACTTGCGCCGCCGTGTGGGTAATATTCTTTTAGGTTACACATTCGACGACCAACCTCTGACAGTCAACGACCTTGGTATAGCTGGTGCGATAACAGTGCTTCTGAAAGATGCTATTCAACCAAACCTCGTACAGACAACAGAAAACACAGCTGCTTTCGTTCATGGCGGTCCTTTCGCTAATATCGCTCACGGATGTAACTCTCTTATCGCTACGAAAATGGCTCTCAGCTATGGCGATTATGTAATCACTGAAGCTGGTTTCGGCGCAGACCTCGGCGCAGAAAAATTCTTTGACATCAAATGCCGTAAGGGGGGGCTCTCTCCAAAACTTACAGTCGTGGTGGCTACAGCGCAGAGTCTGAAACTGCATGGTGGTGTCCCTGAAGACAAAATCAAGGAACCAAATATTGAAGGATTGAAGAATGGTCTTCCAAATCTCGACAAACATATCGAGAATTTAAAACTTTTCGGTCAGAAGGTTATCGTTACATTCAATAGATTTGCAAGCGACACCGATGAAGAAATAGCATTGGTAGCAGAACACTGCAAAGAATTAGGAGTGGGATTCTGCATGAACAACGTATTTGCCGATGGAGGTAAAGGTGCTGAAGAACTTGCGAAACTCGTAGTTGAGACAATAGAAAAGACACCGTCAGAACCTCTTAAGTTTATTTATGAAAACGAGGATTCTGTACGCACTAAGATTGATAAAGTGGCTAAGCAGATTTATGGCGCAAAAGATATAGCATATTCAATTGTTGCTCTCAAGAAAATCAAGCAGATTGAGTCGTTAGGAATCTCGCATTATCCTATATGTATTGCAAAGACACAGAATTCATTCTCGGCAGATCCAAAGGCTTACGGCGTCGCGAAGGATTTCGACCTTAACGTGCGCGATATTATCATCAACAACGGAGCTGAGATGATAGTTGTCATCATGGGTGATATTATGCGTATGCCAGGATTGCCTAAAAATCCACAGGCTAAAGATATTGACATCGTCAATGGTAACATCGAAGGATTGAGTTAAGAGAAGAATTTGATGAGACATAAAAATAAGAGGCTGACTAAATTTCTAGTCAGCCTCAATTGTTATTAACTAAATTTAAATCATTTCTCGATAAAAGCCTTTTCTAAATCTTGAGAGATGTTAATCATGAAGTCTCCCATTTGCTCGTAGGCGTTGATGATGTCGATGTAATATATGTTTGACTGATAATTGTTTCTGTTGTTTTCAAGGTCTTCAATCATGGCGTCTCGGAAGTCGTTTCTAAGGTTGTTGAGTCGCTCTTCTGCGTTGTAAGCATTTGATATTTCGACCAATTCGCCTTTATGCGCTGCGTTGAGGTTTGTAATCATCGCATCGTATGCGTCGTTGACAGCTTCAGCCATAGTGTTGAGGTTTTTGATGCTTTCAGCATCGAACTCTTTTTTATGTATGTTCTTTCTTGATAAAATCCTGCTGATGCTTTCTCCTGAGTCGCCTAATGACTCTAATTCACCGATGATCTTATACATCGCCTTTATCTTCATAGATGTGCTTTCGCTTATTTCTTCAGCAGATACGGCATTAAGGAATGTCACGATTTCAAATTCAATTCTGTCGGAAATCTCTTCGTATTTGACAAGCTTTTCTTTTAATGTGTTTAACTTGTTGTTGTCAGTCTCGTTGATAGCTTCTTGTGCGTATTTTGCTCCGTTCTTTGAAATCTGAGCGAAATGTATCACTTCGTTAAAAGCTTGTTCTACTGACAATTCTGGCGTTGCCAAAGGACCTGCCGAGATGTATTTGAGTTTGAATACTTCTTTCTCTTGATTTTCTGGCGTGCGTATGATGCTGCAAACAATCTTGCTTATGAGTTTTGTGAACCACACTAAAATCAAGGTGTTGATTGTGTTGAATAAAGTGTGAAGCATCGACAATCCGTATAAGGCTGCGGTTCCTTCTGCTGATGTCGCCTCGCTCACGACAAATCCGTCGGATGCTGGATTTGGCAAGCCGAATATAGATTCGGTGATGAATCCTACTAATCTCAAGAATGGCTTGAATAATATCAACGCCCAGATGACTCCGAATAGGTTGAAGATAGTGTGTGACATCGCGGCGCGTTTCGCCTGTGTGTTTCCGACAGATGCTGCTATGTTGGCAGTGATTGTCGTACCGATGTTTTCACCAAGAACCATAGCGCATGCCATGCTGAACGGAATCCATCCCATACTTAACATAATGAGTGTGATGGCCATAGTGGCTGATGAAGATTGAAGGATGAGTGTCAATATCGTTCCGAAAGCGAGGAATAACAGCACTGAACCGAAGCCGTGTGATGACCATGTCGTTACGAATTCTAATACTGCTGGTGTCTCTCTGAGGTCTGGCACCGATTCTTTCATGAAGGAAAGTCCAAGGAAGAGGAGTGAGAAGCCGACGATGAGTTCGCCGATGTTTTTACGTTTGTCTTGTTTCGAGTTGGAGAAAAGGAAACCGAATATCATCAATGGTATTGCGAGTATTGAGATGTCGGCTTTGAAACCAAGCCATGCGACCAACCAAGCTGTTACCGTCGTGCCTATGTTCGCACCCATGATGACGCCGATGGCTTGTACTAATGTCAGAAGTCCTGCGTTGACGAAACTGACGACCATGACCGTCGTCGCTGATGATGACTGTATCAATGCGGTGATTCCCAAGCCTGTCATCACGCCTTTGAAAGGATTTGATGTCATTGCGGATAAGAAACCTCTTAGTTTATCACCGGCAGCTTTTTGCAAACCGGAACTCATTAAATTCATGCCATAAAGGAACATTCCCAATGCTCCGAATAATGTAAATACTTGTAATATGCTCATAAAAATTATATTATTTTACGATTGCAAAACAATACAAATTATGTTACAAAAATGTTTCAAAAAAATTAGAGTTTGGTTAAATGATGGGAGTGTTATCCCATCTTGCCAGTAAGATAAGCTTTGGTGCGTTCGTCTTTTGGATTTGTGAACATATTCTCAGTATAGTCATATTCAACGAGTTCTCCCAAATACATAAACATTGATTTTGATGATATTCTTCGTGCCTGTCCCATATTGTGTGTCACAATTAATATTGTTACTTCTTTTTGTAATTCTAACAATAATTCTTCAATATGTTTTGTGGCGATAGGGTCGAGGGCGGAAGTCGGTTCGTCCATCAGAAGTACGTCAGGCTTCATTGCCAAGGCGCGTGCAATACATAAACGCTGCTGTTGTCCGCCAGAGAGGAAAGTACCTTTCTTATTTAAAACGTCTTTTACTTCGTCCCAAAGAGCTACATTTTTCAGACAACGTTCCACTGTCGCGTCTTTTTCTGATTTGGATAAATTGATGCCGTTTAAGGTAAATCCAGATAAAACATTGTCATATATGCTCATCGTTGGAAATGGGGCAGGGCGTTGGAATACCATCCCAACTCTACGACGTACGTCGATAGGTTCCATTGCAAGTATGTTTTCTCCATTCAGCAATATTTCTCCATTGACTTGTATGTTCTGATAGAGGTTGTGCATAAGATTTGCTGCACGCAATAATGTTGATTTTCCGCAGCCTGAAGGTCCCATGATGGCAGTGATGGTGTTTCTTTCAATGGCGGCAGATACATATTTCACTGCCATAGTCTGTTTGGTGTAAGAGACACATGTGTTCTTGAATTCTAATATCGGTGTTTTTACTGATTCCATTTCTTTGCAAAATATTTAGCTAATATATTTAATGATAATACGAATAATAAAAGGAATAATGAGGCTCCCCAGATGAGGTCTTGAAGGTTAGGGTCATTGAAAAACTCCCATATCAATAGTGGTACTGCAGATATTGGCTTGTCGATGGAGATGCGTATGAGTGAGCATCCTAATGCTGTGAACATCAGCGGTGCTGTCTCGCCTATGACGCGAGAGATGGCGAGTAGAACTCCGGTGAAGATACCTCCGAATGCGGCAGGAAGTTGTACTTTCAGCATCACTCTTGCCTTGTTGCCGCCTAATGCCAGACCTGCTTCTTTTAATGATGCAGGGAGTATCTTTAATGTCTCTTCAGTGGAACGAATTATAAGCGGTAACATCATGATGAAAAGTGCTATGCTGCCAGCTATTGCTGAGTAGCCTTTCATCGGGACGACAACCCAAATGTATGTTATGATGCCGATGATGACAGATGGCGTGCCTTGTAATAAGTCGGTGAGGAAACTTACTGTTTTTGCAAAACGGTTCTTGTCGTTTTCTGCGAGGAATGCTCCGCATAATATTCCGATAGGCACGGCGAATACTACTGCCATTCCTAGCATTATCATAGTTCCGATGATGCCGTTGGCGATGCCTCCTGGTATGGGCTCTCCTGCTTCAATGGCTTTCATTGCCTTGTATGCCGTCGGCGTCGGTTCTGTGAAGAACGACCATGTTAATTGGTCGTAGCCTCTGAAGAACACTTCTCCTAAGATGGCAATCAAAGGCACGGCGGTAAGTGTTGCGAGTAGACATACCGTCCATAGCATGAGTTTGTCTTGCGCTAATCTTTTCTTTATTTTTAAATGTGTCATAATTACGATATTCTTGCACGTTTGATAATCATTTTTCCAATCATATTTATCACTGCTGTTATCAAGAAAAGTATGAGTCCTATTGCAATGAGTGATGATAGTCGGAGTCCGTCGGCTTCACCGAATTGGTTCGCGATGATAGACGCCATGGAGTTGCCTGTAGATGTTATTGAATCAGGAATATTGTTGGTGTTGCCGATGAGCATCGTTACTGTCATAGTTTCTCCTAATGCTCGTCCTATGGCTAAAATATACGAAGAGAATATTCCTGAGCCTGCTACGGGAAATATGATTTTTCTTATGACTTCGGCGCGTGTTGCTCCTAGGCTGTATGCTCCTTCTTTTAAATCGTTTGGGACCATCTTGATGAATTCTGTGCTGAGCGATGCTGCATAAGGAACAATCATAATTGCCAAGACTAATGATGCTGTCAAAATTCCTGAACCTTGTGGCGATATGTTGAGTGCCATGATTATAGGACGTAAGGTGTAGAATCCCCAAAGTCCGTATATGATTGAGGGTATGCCTGCTAACAAGTCTGTTACGGTGCTTAATACAGCGGCGATTTTTGTGCCTTTGAAATATTCTCCTACGAATAATGCGACAGGCAATGAGAATGGGATACAGAAGATGAGTGCTAACAATGTCGTCATCAATGTTCCAGTGATGAATGGTAGCGCTCCGTATTGCTCAGCACCTTCGGTATAACTCCATTCTGATGAAGTGAGAAATTTGAAGAAACCGAAATGCTCGAAAGCTTCGTATGCGTCGGTGACGAGGGCGTAAACGATGCCCCCGCACACTATCGGCATAATCAATGCTGTCACAAACAATATCGCTTTATATATTTTATCGTTCATGATGATTATTGTAATATTGCTTCACCATTGTAAGTTACAGTCTTTAAGTTGTCAAGGCTTATCTCTTTTGCCTTTGTTGGAAGTGGAGCGTAGTGAACGAAGGCTGTGATTTTCTGAGCTTCGTCGGAGAGGATGTATTGTATCAGGTCGAGGGTTGCCATGGCTTGTTCCTTGCTGCGGTCTGAGTAGTTTTGTTCTTTGTAGATAATCATCCATGTGAATGTTGAGATTGGATATGCACCTTTGGCAGCAGAGTTGGTTATTGAAGTGCGAGTGTCGGCTGGAATGTTGCCCGATGCTGCGGCAGAGATGCTTGCTGCTGATGGTGCTACGAATTCTCCGTCTTGGTTTTGGATTTTAGCATAAGCTATCTTTTGTGCGAAAGCGTATTCAGAACCTACATAGCCGATTGAGTTTCTGGTTTGTTTTATCACGCTCGCCACTCCAGGATTGCCTTTGGCAGCCTGACCTGTAGGGAAGTTGACTGACTTTCCAGCTCCGAATTTTGAAGCCCACATCTGGCTGACTTTAGTGAGATAATCTGTGAACACGAATGTAGTGCCAGAACCGTCTGAACGGAAGACAGGTATGATAGCTTCGTTAGGGAGTAAAGCTTGTGGGTTCAAGGACTTGATGCGTTCGTCGTTCCACATTTTAATATTTCCTGCGAAAATATCAGCGGTTATTTCACCTGTGAGTCTTAGCTCTTCAACGCCTTCGAGGTTGTAAGCTAATACTACTGCACCCATACATGTTGGGATGTGAATTACAGGATTCATATCTGCCATTTCTTTTTCTGTCAAGAAAGCGTCGCTGCCTGCGAAGTCGACGATTTTGTCGCGTAAGTTACGGACACCGCCGCCGGAACCGATGCCGCCGTATGCTACAGCATCGCCTTTTGTCTCTGCAAATTGTTCAAATACTGCATTATAAAATGGTAGTGGGAATGTTGCTCCTGCACCTGAAAGTTCTTGCGCCTTGCGACTATTGTCGTTTGTGTTGCTGCCACATGATGCCAATACGATGGCAAATGTTAATGTGATGATTGATAATAAGATCTTTTTCATAATTTTAATTTTAAAATAATTTTTGGTTAATAATTTTTATGTTAATATGTTTTTATAATCCGAAGTAACAGTTGATGAATGCTGCGTATGTGTTGTCAGAACCTTCAGCTTTAGGCATCGCCATTCTGAAGTTTGGAGCGAGTTTTACGTATTTTCCTAGTTTGAATTGTGCACCGACAATTGTAGTTTGTTCGTCTTTAGAGATGTTCCATTCGTCGTTAGAATATAAGTCGTCGAAACGTGCATAAACTTCAGTGTTCTTCGCGACTTTCATCGAGGCAAATACAGAATATCCGTATTGGTCGTTGCCTTTTTTGTATGAGGCGTTCATCATGTGATTGTATTCTGCGCCAATAGTGAATCTGTCGTTTTTGTAGCCAGCGAAAGTTGCTATATTAATAATGTCTTCTTTGTTTTCTTCTGCGCTGGCGTTCAGACCTCCGTACAAACGAATCTGAAATCCTTTGACTGGAGTGAGTGTTAAGCCTAAACCATAATTCAGTCCGTTGTCTTTCTGTATTTTCTTATATCCTTCGCCATTGACAACGATAGCGTCAGCTGAAATCCAATCAGCGAATTTGTAAGCGACAGACAAACCTAAGTCAGCACTGCTTCCAAACTTATATTGGTCTTGGAATGATTTCATGATGTAACGATAACCCCAGAATTTTTCTTGAAAGTTGAATTGTGTTGTTGAGATGAGACCTCCGTTTAATGTCATATTGCCTTTCTTCCATGATAACATCGCATTTTTGATGTAGGCGATACGTTGCATGTCGGAGACGTCGCCAGACTTGCCGATGTCCATTACGCTTTTAACGGTAAGTCCGTTGCCTAATTTGTATTCGTATCCTAAATATGTGCGTTCAAGTTCGAAACCTCTGCTGTTGTCAGCGCCGAAATTGACGTTGAAGTTGCCGAATGTTTGTACGATGGCTTTACCTTTAGGTTCTTCGATTTTAACATCTTGTGCTTTTGCACTGATACCGATGCAGGCTAAAAGAGTTGCTGCGATTAAATTTTTTCTTTTCATCTTTTTAATTTTTAGTTGTTAGTTTAATGTTTAATTTTCGTCTTAATTCTGCCGCAAAAGTATCTGTAAGATGTTTCAAAGTTGTTACGAAAAAATTAGAGTTTGGTTAAAGAAATATTTAAGAAAAATTAATTGTTACATTTTTATTAAATATTGTCATTGCGACATTAACACTCATATTTTTATTTACTTTTGCAAGAAATATATCTGCGTATCGTATGTGTTTTTACATATTAATAAATGGTGAAAAAATATGTGAAAATCCTTGAGATACGTGGAGCTTTATAAAAAATATATATGACAACAGAACGTATTTTGATAGTCGATGATGAAGAGACTTTATGCGAGGTCTTGAAACTGAATCTTGAAAATGAAGGCTATGACGTCGACATCGCTTTCAGTGCGGAACAGGCTTTGACGCTTGATATCAAAAAATATTCTCTTATCCTTCTCGATATTATGATGGGCGAGATAAGCGGAATCAAGATGGCGAAGATGTTGAAAGCGGACGTCACGACAGCCGATATTCCTATTATATTCTGCACCGCTCGCGATACGGAAGACGATATGATTATGGGTTTGAATATCGGAGCCGACGATTATATCATGAAACCTTATACTGTCCGTAATGTCATCGCAAGAGTGAAAAGCGTGTTGCGTCGTACTTCTGGACATAAAAGTAATAATGTCGTTCAGAATGATAAGCCTAATATATTAAAGGTGGAAGGCTTGCATCTCGATTTGGAATTCAAGCGTTGCATCGTCGATGGAGTCGAGGTGAAACTCGCAAGAAAAGAGTTTGAATTGCTGGCATATCTCATCTCGCATCGCGGCAAGATTTGTTCTCGCGAACAGATACTTAACAGAGTGTGGAGCGATGAAGTCGTTGTGCTTGACAGGACAATAGATGTTAACATCACTCGTCTGCGCACTAAAATTGGAAATTACGGTTCTTATATTGTAACACGTTCAGGTTTTGGCTATGGCTTCCGTGATTAAAATTTCATATCATAAGCGACTCTTTCTGATGTTGCTCACATTCTTATGGTCGATGATTTTGTGTTTTACATTCTTCCAATATTTTCGTGAGAAACATTTTAAATCTGAACTAGTCAATGCGCAGCTGCAGTTATATAATCATAAACTGCTAACCCTCGTTGAAGATGGCTCGCCATACGAAGACTTTATCGCATTAGAAGAGAAGCCTTTCGATGACTTACGAATCTCAATCATCGCCACGACGGGTACTGTCATTTTCGACAATACACTTTCTGTCGATTCTCTCGACAATCACAGTCATCGTCCAGAAATTGTCGCCACGATGAAAAACGGTGACGCATATCATGCAGGACGTCAGTCGGCAAGCGATGGCCGAGACTATTTTTATTCGGCAACAAGAGGCGACAGGGTGATAGTCAGAACCGCGATACCTTATTCTGATTTGCTTAAAGAATTGCTGAGACCAGACTCCACTTTCATCTTTGTGATGATTTGCATCAGCCTTGCTATGAGTGTGTTGGTGTTTTTCGCAACACGACGTCTAGGTGAAAACATCGAGCGTCTCAACCGTTTCGCTGCTAAGGCGGAGACAGGAGAGAGCTTCGATGAAGAAGAGTCGTTCCCTAACGACGAACTCGGTTCCATCTCAAATCACATCGTGCAGCTTTACGCACAATGGCAGCAGACGATAAAAGACAGAGACATCGCTCATGAGGCGAGACTGCGTGAGGAACAAGAGAAAATCCGTATCAAGCAGCAACTTACAAATAACATCAACCACGAATTGAAGACACCTGTCGCTTCAATACAAGTATGTCTGGAGACTTTGCTTTCTGGAATAAATCTTACTGAAGAAAAACGTCAAGAGTTGATAGAGAGATGTTATACAAATAATGAACGTCTGCGTCGTTTGTTAGAAGATGTCTCGCTCATCACCAGAATGGAAAGCGGAAGTCAACTGATTGGAAAGGAAACCGTCAATATAAATAGTATAATTGATGAGATTTCTGACGAACTGAATATCATGCCGGAAGATGAGCGTCTGTATCTGCATGCCGACTTCAACGAACAAGTCGTGATGAATGGCAATCTCTCTTTGATAGGTTCTATTTTTAGAAATCTTACGGAAAACGCCATCGCTTATTCTGGAGGAAAAAATATCTTTATCACCTTGATGGAAAATAATGAAGACAGTTGTCTCATAAGCTTTGAAGACGACGGCAGGGGAGTTGAGGAAGACCAATTACCTCGACTTTTCGAGAGGTTTTATAGAGTCGACAAAGGACGCTCACGACGAATGGGCGGAACAGGATTGGGACTTGCAATCGTGAAACACGCTGTTCAGTTTCATGGCGGAAATGTCAGTGTGACGAACCGAGCCAAAGGCGGATTGAGATTTGAGTTTTCGTTGAAGAAGTAGAGTTTTTAACTAAGGCTTTTGGCTTTTGGCTGTTGAACTAAGCCTTAAACTTTAAACCAAGAATCTCTTTTTGCAACAAGTCCAAAAACATTGCAGCTTGACCGCCGTCCATTTGGACGTGATGGAACTGGAATGAAATAGGCAATGTCGTTTTAAACCATTTCTTACGATATTTTCCCCACATCACCATTGGGTTGAGGAATTTGTCGGTGTATTGGTTTACAATACAATCGAGTTCTGTTGCCACGACAGCTGATGTTCCAACAATCATCGCGTCTTCTTCGAAAATGCTTTCGCATGAGTCGGCGACTTTTTGTGTTAAAGAGATATAATCTTCGTTGAACTTATTCAAATCGTTGCTGAAGTTGATGTCGCAAGAATTGATGCCACCTTGTTTGTTGTTGACGATGACATTTATCGCGAGTCTGTCGTATTCAAACATTTTTCCGTTGACGGGAAGCATGGAGAATTCTTTTATCTGACTTGCTGCTTTTCCGATGCACCAGCAAAGAAGCATATTTAATTTCAAGGATTTTTTCTTGCTTATCTTGCAAAGACGAGAGATGTTGAAGGTCTTGGTAAGAGTCACCATCGGCATTGGTGATGTCATCCACAATTCAAATGCTGATGCGCGAGATGTTTCTTTGGGGTTTATTTCTTTCATGATTGGTGTTGATTTTTAGGTTGCAAAGATATGGAAAAAGGCGGATTTAGACGCAGCGGCGAGCTTTTTCTGTTTCTCTTTTTTGCGGCAAAAAAAGAGAAATTGAATTGAAAATAATTGTACATTTTACATTATAAATTATTCATTTTTTTAACCTCTTTGTGATATTTTTTATCTTGTTTTTATCTTAAATCTTAATTTTATTTCCTTTAAATAATAGCTTGTGGTTTTGTAAATTGTTGATAATCCTTTGTTTGTAAATAAAAATAAAATTTTTGTAAAACTTCTTGCGTGGAAAGAAAAAATTGTATCTTTGCAACGGAGAAATGGCAGAGCGGTCGAATGCGGCGGTCTTGAAAACCGTTGTACAGCAATGTACCGGGGGTTCGAATCCCTCTTTCTCCGCGGACTGAAGTGACTAACAAGTCGCTTCTTTTTTTTATCCACGAATTATTTTTTCCCCTGTCCACGAATTGACACGAATCGGCACTAATCATTCGTGAAGATTAGTGGAGATTAGTGGACGAAAAAGTGTCCACGAATTTTCACGAATTTGGGTTAGGTCAGAGAAGTAGGTAGATTAGCAAAAATCTTATATTTGTCACTGCAAAAATAGTTGTGAATTATGAATAATAATGACCTTTTAAGATTTTGGGCAGCAAATTCTATCGCAGGTTCTATGGCGAACAGTCTCCATGAACAGCGTATGGAAATGGCTGAGCAACTGGCGAATATAACTACAGAGGAAGAGTTGTCTGTCGTGGTGGAGAGTTTTATGTCTGATGACAATGCAGAAGGCGCATACGAATATCTTAACTCTCGTTTCAATATGGAAATCATTGATGCGGCGCAGAATCAAAAGGATTATGTGTATTCACTGGAAACTTTGTTGGAAATGAGGAGGGAAAAATATCTTCCATTTTATGAAAAAATAGGAATGCCGATGCCAGAATGTTTGTCATCAATCACAGCAGATGTTTTGTGTGAAATGTTGGGCGTTGAAAACTTGCATATAGTTGACAAAGCGCAAAATTCGGAAGCAGTGACAAAAGCTGGTACTATCTTGTTGGTAGCTGTCGTTGTAATTACAATATTCGCAATAATATCTGTAGTCTGAACTCATAACTATTGCTTCTTCTCAACACTCACAACTTTCAACTAAAAATCGTATATTTGCATTCTTGATTTTTAGTATGGAAGATAATAAAAGCAGATACACACATTCTGAAGAGATTGCTAACAGCATATCTCATATTTTCGGTGCATTAATGGCTTTGGCTGTTTGCACCTTTTTTATTGTAAAAGTCATTCCTTCTGGAAGTGCGTTGGCGGTCGTCAGTATGTGTCTTTATTTCTTTGGCGTCGTCAGTTCTTATGTGGCGTCTTCTGTTTATCATGCTTGTCCTGCAAATAAAGAGAATTCTAAATATTTATTAAGAAAATTTGATCATGCTGCGATATATTGGCATATCGCGGGAAGTTATACGCCAATCACCCTTATCGCTATGTATAATCATGGTGCGACAATGTGGGCGGTTGGCATTTTTATTTTCATCTGGACTTGCGCTATATTAGGAACAGCATTGACATTCAGAAAAATAAAGTCTCATAGTTATTTCAAGACTGCTTGTTATGTACTTATGGGACTTACGATACTCGTGGCATTCAAACCATTATACGACAGCGTCGGACTGAAAGTTGTTTTGTTAATCATTGCAGAAGGCGTCAGTTACATAATAGGAGCGGTATTTTACAGTTTCAAGAAAACAAAATATATGCATTTCGTGTTCCATGTTTTCGTAGTTCTTGGCGATGTTTTTCATATGCTGGCGGTGTGGAATGTGATTGAGTAGGAACTGAGGATTTGAGGAACTGAGGATTTGAGGTTTTTTAATTTTGTAGAGATGTGTCAACAATACCTATGAAATAAAAAATGATTGTTGATGCGTCTAAATAATAAGGTTTATAATAAAAATTACATAAAATGAAAAGATTATTACTTGTTGTATTGATTACATTTATAAGTCTGAGTCAGGGTTTGAGTCAAGGTCAGAGTCAGAATCAGAGTCAGAGTAAAAAAGGTTTCAACGGTTATGATGGCGGTATGATGCTTCATGCAGGATATGTTTCAAAAACTATCAAACCTGTTGATTTCAAGGCAAAAGGCATCACCAAAGGTATCGGCGGTGCGATAAGATTTCATTTTGGGGAACATTATCGTCTTGGTACAGAAGGTTACGTCTCGACATTGTCGCTTAATAAGGATTTGTCAGAAGGTAGTTATCTCAAGACTTTTTGGGCTGGTTTGACGAATGATTTCTATTGGCAGTTCGGTAAGTTTATGCCATATGCTGGTTTGAGCGTCGGCGGCGGCACAGTGACAGATTGCTTTATCTTTGAAGGTGACAATCACGACTGGAACCCAGAGTCGAAGGTGATGGTTAACAAAACCGCTTTCATCGCCATCGACCCATATATCGGCTGCGACTATTGTCTCACAGATGCCTTGCATCTTACATTGAAAATAGATTTCCTCAACGGATTTAATAACAGCGAATTATATCTCCCAATAGGACCGCGATTCTATATCGGTGCGATATTTTTCCATTGATTGAGTTGCTGAGTTACTGCAGTAACTCAGTATCTTAGCAACTTAGTAACTTAGTAACTTAATTACTCGGTGTCTTTAAACGTCAACATCGGGATATTGAGGTTCAAAAAATCATCTTTGTCTATTTTGCCTTTGAATAAGAAGTCGAAGAATCCTTTTTGATAAGCGATGAACGAACTAAGGCTTATGTCGTTGCGTTCGCAGAATGTCTTGAGAGCCAGAGCTGCGTTATCGGTGTAGATGAGTTGGAAATGAATTTCTCCGTCGAAGTCTTTTTCTAGGAAAGACTGTTCGAGTTCATCCATCAAGACAGCTTCTTTTGGTCTGTCGGCTTCTTCCACGAAATGAATGACGTGGATATGAGGTTTATAAGGTTTTAATATCTTGAATATTCTGTCTAAAGTATTGATGTCGTGGTCGTTGAAGTCTGTAGCGTAAACCACTTCATTACTTTTTCTCCAGCTGTAGCCTTCAGGGATGAAGAGCATCGGCACGTCGCATTTTGTCATGACGTTTTTCACGAGGCTGCCTTCGAGGAAACGTTTGCCGCCTTTGCCGCGTGTGCCCATTAATATAAGGTCTGGATTTTCTTTCTTGGATAATTCTATCAGTTCTTCTTCAGGGTCGCCGCTGACGAGGGCAGGACGCACTGTGATGTTTTCGCAGCCGTCTTCTTTAATCAAATCAATGAGATACTGAGTTTTCTCTTGCATCATCTGTTGAGAATTTTTCTCCAATTCAATTAGAATCTCAGTAGTGAAATAATTGTCGGTGTCCATATTTCCTGGATAGCAATTATTTCCGATGCAGATGTTATCCATATAAGCATGGAAGATTATAATCTCACCGCCATTGGCATTTTTCAAGAAATCTATTGCGTAGGGTAGAAGTACCTTGTTTTCTTCGCTGAAGTCAGTTGATAGTATAATTTTCATTTCTTAAAATTTAGTCATGACAAAGATAAAAATTCTTTAAAAAATAAACAATGTCTTTGAGAAAAAAGTTTTGTGATTTTTTTTCATTAATTACATGTAAAATCGCAAATTAAATTGTTATTATAAGCGAAATAATATGTATTTTTGTAGAAGCATTATTAGGTTAAATTAAGAATATATTTTATGTTAATACAACTCTTATTTGTTTTAGTCTGTATCATTGTCGGTGCTCGTATCGGCGGTATTGGTTTAGGTGTGATGGGTGGTCTCGGCGTCGCAATATTGACTTTTGTTTTTGGTTTAGAACCTACAGCTCCGCCTATTGATGTCATGCTTATGATTGCGGCAGTTATTTCAGCGGCAGGCGCAATGCAGGCTGCAGGTGGCCTTGACTTCTTGGTTAAGATAGCGGAAAAAGTATTGAGACGTCACCCTCAATATGTTACAATTCTCGCTCCATTGGTGACTTACACATTCACATTTTTGGCAGGAACTGGCCACGTCGCTTATTCTGTTCTGCCAGTCATCGCTGAAGTGGCTCGTGAGACCAAGATTCGTCCTGAGCGTCCACTCGGCATCGCGGTCATCGCATCGCAACAGGCTATCACAGCCTCGCCAATATCAGCGGCTACAGTGGCATTGTTAGGTCTCCTCGCTGGCTTCGATATCACATTGTTCGACATACTTAAAATAACAGTTCCAGCAACGCTCATCGGTGTGCTCGTAGGCGCTTTCGCTTCAATGAGAGTAGGCAAGGAACTCGTCGATGACCCTGAATATCAAAGACGACTCGCAAGCGGCGAACTCGACAACTCACACGTTGAATTGAACGACATAAAAAATCTTTTCAGTGCAAAGTTGTCAGTCATACTTTTCATAGCAGCAACTGTACTCATCGTTTTATTCGGTTCTATTCCTTCAATGCGTCCTACCTTCGACGGAAGAACATTAGGAATGCCATCGCTGATAGAAATTCTGATGCTTACTACCGCAGCTGTTATTTTATTGGTTACCAAGACTTCTGGTGCAAAGGCGGCGCAAGGCAGTGTCTTCTCTGCTGGTATGCAGGCTGTCATCGCTATCTTCGGCGTCGCTTGGATGGGTGATACGTTTATCAATGGTAATTTGGCTCAGTTAACAGGTTCTATAGAAAGTATTGTGACAGAAATGCCTTGGTTGTTTGGCGTTGCTTTGTTCGTGATGTCAATTCTTCTTTACAGTCAGGCCGCAACAGTACGCGCCATTATGCCACTAGGCATTGCTCTCGGACTCAATCCAATGCTTTTGATTGCGCTTTTCCCAGCTGTAAACGGATATTTCTTCATACCTAATTATCCAACAATTGTTGCAGCAATCAACTTCGACAGAACCGGAACAACGAAAATCGGAAAATATATCCTCAATCACTCCTTCATGATGCCAGGAATGGTAGCGACAGTAGTAGGGATAGTAGTGGGAATTTTGTTGGTGCAGATTTTTTAAAGACTACAAGACCACAAGACAAAAAGACCACAAGTATGTTTTGGGGTCTTTTTTATTTGTTAGATAGTTTTTGTATTAAATGGCTAATACCAGAAGATAGGATTCGTGTCTTTTCTTGAATTCTGATTCTATCTTCAGAAGTGCAAATTTTAAAGTCTTCGCAAAGATATAACATGGATCTCACTTCAGAACAACTTCCTTTTGAAATATTTAAGAAATTGATATACTTGGCATCAGACCCAGATTCTGATCCTTCTGCAATATTGTTCATAATACTTATGGCTGCTCTTTGTAATTGATTTTTAAAAGCATAATCTTTACAATTTTTCATTAACTCGTAAATGTCATTTACAATAATGCGAGCTTCTTTCCAAATAAATAAATTTTCAATACATCTTTTCATAAATAATGGCTTTTAAAATTAATAAATGGTTCTAAATAAACTTGTAGTCATGTGGTCTTGTAGTCTTGTAGTCTTATAATAAGTTCCCTAAAATCAAAGCAATCGCAATTTTTATTCCCTTCGAAACAAGAAACGCTTTCCTCGATTCTGCCAATAATGGCAAGGCTCCGTGACCGTCCTGGACGATGCAGTTGGCAAGGAAGATGCCTAATGGCAAGTCGCCGTTGGCAAATAAGATGAGGAAAATCAAATGTGGTCCCGATTGTGGAATGAGACCTATTAATATCGCTATCAATAAGACTATGAAAGGCTTGCTGTCTATGATGTTGTGTATGTTGACGTAATTGTTTAATACAGTGAGACATAATATGACAGCAAATGTCCAGAAAAATATTTTAGGAAGATGAACTTTAATCACATGCTGCCACAAATGTTCTTCCAGAAAATGTTCCTCTGCAACAATGACAATTATCAAAATAGCTACAAATAATATTATTAAAATTATACGAATCCAATCCGCTTCACCTCCGTGATCGTGATGATGATGACCATTGGCCATTGACTGTTGACTGTTGACTGTTGGCTGTTGACCGTGAATATGACAATGATGATGCTCTTCTCCACAATCTTGTAGACTTGTTGTCTTGTTGTCTTGTTGACTTTCAATAGAATGCATTACACTTTCCTCGCTGGCTCCTCCCATTAATAAACTAAGGTGATGCGAACCATCGATGATGCCACTTAAAACTAATGTTAAAACGCCCAGACTTAATGTTATCAATAAAGCTCTTACAAAGCTGATATTCTTTATGTTTTTCTTGATGCTATGATGGTGATGATGCGAATGACTGCACGACTCGTGTTCGTGTATCGGAAACGACATCTCTTTGTCTTTCAATCCGATAAATTTGTTTTTTATCGAGAATTGTAATATTGTAGCGACGATAATTGCAATTGTTATCAGAATCAAGTTTATCAATAGAGCTTTTTCGGGAAATAATGAGAACATAAAAAACGCTTCGTCGCCTGTCGTTGTGATGAGCGCAGCCATCAAGGCAGGGAAGTTCACGACTCTATGAACGTAAAGAGAAACAACAGTGTAAGTTCCTAAACAACCAGGAATTACGCCCATAACAATAGCAAATATAATCTGAATCCATGGCGACTTCTGCAATTTCTTCGACCATAAACCTCCAGTCCTAACGTTGATAAATTCAATTACCATCATCATTCCTATAACAAAAGTCGTGATAATAAGTGTCTGTTGCAGAATGATATATAACGTGTGTAAACTCATTTTTTATATTATTTTTTTCTATTTACAAAAATGCAATTTTTTTAGCAAATAGAGTTTGTTTTTGTTTAAAAAATCGCAGCGTTTTTTTGCTTAATGCTTGCACCTTGGGACTAGTCGCTGCCAATGCGTTAGGGATTGAAGCGGCATCCTTTTGTAGCGTAGCGGAAAAAGATAGAGCGGAAAGCCCGACGGCGATAGCCGGAACGCCCAGATGTTAATCTTTCGTTAAATTTAAACAATAATTATTTCTAAATGTTTTTCAAGCAAATTGTAAAAACAACAAATTATGAAAAACTTTACAACACTTAAAAAAATCCTCGTAATGACAGTATTCGGATTATTACTTGGAAATCACGCTTACGCACAATTTTCATTAAGCGGAGAAGTCAGACCTCGTATGGAATATCTTCATGGATATTCAACATTAACTGACAAAGATGCTGATCCTGCGGGATTTGCGTCACAACGTACCAGAATCAATTTCAACTATTCAAACGACCGTGTTAAAATGGGAGTTTCTGTACAAGACGTATTCCTTTGGGGAAGTCAACCTCAATTATTTTCAACATCAAACACAGTGAGTGTTCACCAAGCATGGGGTCAATATTTCTTAACACCTTCACTTTCTTTGAAATTGGGACGTCAAGAACTTTCTTACGATGATGAAAGAATCTTCGGCGCTTCAAACTGGGATCAACAGGGTAGAAGTCATGATGTCGCATTGTTGCGTTATGACGGAATGCTCAGAATTGACATCGGTGCTGCTTTCAACCAAGACAGACACTATCTCAGCGGAGCTTATTACAGATTGAATAACTACAAAATGATGCAGTTTGTATGGTTAAATACAGATATTGTTGACAACTTGAATCTCAGCCTTTTGTTCTTGAATAATGGTTATCAACGTGAAAAAGATATGTATAATAGCGATCAAACTGACGAAAAGAAACATACAATCTTCAATCAAACACTCGGTGGTCGCATCGTATTTACTCCTGGTAACTTCAATATCCATGCTTCTGGATACTATTCAATGGGTAAAGATATGAAAGACAGAGATTTGGAAGCTTACTACGTTGGCTTGGGCGCAGATTATAACGTCAGTGATGATTGGACTTTCGGCTTAGGTTGGGAACTCCTTTCTGGTACAGACCAAAAAGATATGATTGAAAATCCTGATGGCTATAAAAACAAGTCTTTCAATCCTTTCTACGGAACATCGCATAAGTTCAATGGTTTTATGGATTATTTCAATGCAAACGGAAATTGGGCTAACTCTGTGGGTCTTAACGACTTGTTCGCATCAATCCAATTCTCAAGAAGGAATTTTGAGTTCAATGTTACAGGCCATGCTTTCTTGACAGCTGCCGATGTTATCAAAGACGGAAATGTTAATGAAAAAATGGAATCTTACCTTGGAACAGAAATCGATGTGACAATGGCTTACAAATTATCAAAAACATCTAATGTTGTCTTAGGTTATAGTCAAATGATTGGTTCTGAAACACTTCAAGCTTTGAAAGGCGGCGATAAAAATGCTTGCAACAACTGGGCTTATCTCATGTTTACATTCAAACCTACTTTCTTAAAATAAAATAACAAACTGCTATTTTTTACTAAGGTAGAGGGATTTTTATCTCTCTACTTTTTTTATATTTGCAAAAAAAATATTCATGACAAAAGATAAATGTTTTTATGTTGGTAAAATAGTTAAGACACATGGTCTTAAAGGTGAGGTGACTTTGCGTATCGATAATGAGCAATTTGACGAAATTGAAGAGTTGAATTATTTCTTGCTCGAGCTAAATGACATACTCATACCATATTTTATTGAAAATATAACTTACCATTCAAATAAATCTTTCATTTTGTTCCAAGATATGAAAACTTTGGAAGAAGCTTCTAAACTTGTTGGAACAGCTGTTTATCTTCCTTTGGAATTGCTTCCAGAAAAAGATGGTAACGACTTTTATTCTCATGAAGTTGTTGATTTTCTTGTTGTTGATGAAGAAAAAGGCGAACTGGGTAATGTTCGTGAAATAATTGAATATCCAACACAATCATTGATACAAATCGTTATAAACGAGAAAGAAGTCTTGATTCCAATTCATGATGACATTATTCAAAATGTCGATAGAGAAGCTAAGAAAATTTTTATCAAAGCTCCTAATGGATTGATTGATATGTATTTGGGAAATTGATTATGGATTGTCGTCCTTTTTTCTTTAAGAAATTCGGTATGTTTCACCATCGCTCGACGATGCGTATTGGAACTGATGCGGTTCTTTTTGCGCAATGGGTCGACGTGTCGTCTTCAGATAGCGTTCTGGATATCGGTACAGGAAGTGGAATAATTCCGATGATTTTATCCCAAAAAGGTGTTGGAACAGTTGATGCCGTGGAACTTGATTCTGATTCTTACGAAGAAGCAAAGCTGAATTTTGAAATCTCAGCATGGAATGAAAAGTTAAATGTTTTTAACAGAGATGTGAGACTTTACGCTGATGAGATAAATAAGAAATATGATTTGATTGTTTCAAATCCTCCGTTTTACGCCAGCGATGTTAAGCCGATTAAAGAGAAAAAAGTGATGGCACGCCATGTCTCAACATTGAGTTTCAAGGACCTTTTGATTTCTGCAAAAAAAATGATGAAAGAGAATTCACGTTTCGCATTGGTCCTTCCATTCTACGAATCAAGATTGTTTATCAAAGAAGCAGAACAATTAGGGTTTTACCTTCAGAAAGAAATGCAAATAATTCCAATTGAAGGAAAAGATGCAAATCGTGTTAATATGCAATTTGTTTTAAATAAAGTGGAATTTATTGAAACAGAATGTTTTACAATAAGAAATAAAGATTATTCGTACACTGATGAATATCGTGAATTTCTAAAAGATTACTATCTGGATTTTTAAGTGACTATGTTGAATTTATTGCAAAATATTTAGTCTTAACGAAGACTAAATTTTGTATTTTTGTGAAAGAATTTTTTAATCATGAAAAAGATATTAGGTTTCGTAATCGTATTATTGACATTAGGAATGATGTCATGCACTCCATCTCCTGTAGGAACATGGGTTGAAGTGACTGGAGGCTCTGAAGAACAAGGCTTTACACTTAATAAAGACGGCTCTGCAAGTTCATTGAATATGGGCTATGTTGTGTTTGATAAGTGGGAAAAATCTGGTGACTTATTAATATTAAAAGGAGACTATACAGGTTTGGTGAAGAGAGAGTTTTCAGATACAATGAAAATTGAATCTATTTCTGAAACAGAATTAACACTTTCTCAAGCTGGATATACAGTTAATTATATTAAGAAATAATATTAAATAAAATAAAATAATAATAATGAGTAAATTAGTAGTTGTAGCTCTTGGCGGAAACGCATTGTTAAGAAGCAACCAAAAAGGTACTTATCAGGAACAAATAGCTAATGTGACAGAAACATGTCAAGCTTTGACTGATATTTTAAAAAGAGGCAATCGTTTAATTATTGGTCATGGTAATGGCCCTCAAGTTGGTAACGTGATGTTACAACATGAAGCTGGTTTGAAAACTTTCGATTTGCCAGCAATGCCAATGGATTTCTGTGTTTCTGAAACACAAGGTTCAATAGGTTATCTTGTTGAATTAGGTTTCAAAAAGGTATTGGCACAAGAAAAAATAGATAGAAATGTCGTTACATTGATTACACAAGTCGTTGTTGACAAGAACGACCCTATGTTCCAAAATCCTACTAAACCTGTAGGTCCTTACTACACAAAAGAAGAAGCTGAAGCTTTTGCAGCACAAACAGGCGCAATCTATCATGAAGATCCAAGAGGTCGCGGCTGGAGAAAAGTCGTCGCATCACCACAGCCAATAAAAATTAACAATATAGAAATCGTTAAGTCGTTAGCAGACGCTGGTCATATCGTTGTAACTGTTGGTGGAGGCGGTATTCCTGTTGTTGAAAAAGACGGTAGCGTTGTTGGCGTTGAAGCTGTTATCGACAAAGACCTCGCTTCATCATTGGCTGCTATCCAAACTGGCGCTGACGAATTCTACATTTTAACAGACGTTCCTCAAGCTTATATCAACTTCAAGAAAGAAAACCAACAAGCTTTGGGAAGAATTTCTCTTTCAGAAGCTAAGAAACATCTCGCTGATGGTCAGTTCACAGAAGGTAGCATGGCTCCTAAAATGCGTGCCGCTATCAAGTTCGTTGAAGCTACTGGCAAAGAAGCTGTTATCACAGACGCAACAACATTGTCTGACGAAAACGGCGGAACAAGAATTTACGCAGAATAATTTTTGTTTCCTTATATAAAGATAAAAGGTGTGACATAGAAGTCACACCTTTTTTTATGCACCTAGGAAATCATCATTCATTCGGGAAGAAACGACTTTTGTTGTGAATTGTTCAAAGTTATTGTTCGGCATTATGTTGGTGTTGCCATCGCTAGCTCCACCGTAAGTTTCAACGACATCTTCGAATTTTGCATATTGTCCGACGAATTTCAAAGTGACATCGCCTAATTTACCATTACGGTGTTTTGCAATGCTGATGACTGCTTTACCTTTTGCTGATTCGCCTCCTTCATCTTCTGTAAGTCCGTAGTATTCTGGACGATAGATGAATAATACCATGTCGGCGTCTTGCTCGATAGCACCAGATTCACGCAAGTCGGAAAGGATTGGTTTCTTGGAGCCTGGACGAGTTTCAACGCTACGGCTTAACTGTGAAAGTGCCAAAACTGGAACATTCAGTTCTTTAGCCAAACTCTTCAACGAACGGCTGATAGTACTGATTTCTTGTTCACGAGTTCCGTTTTTGTCGCCTTTGGCTGTCATCAATTGAAGATAGTCGATGAAAATCATTTGAATGTCATGCTGTTGTTTCAAACGACGACATTTAGCTCTTAAATCGAAGATTGATAACTGAGCTGTATCATCAATGAAAATTTTAGCGTTGACGAGAGGGGAGACCATTGTATTAAGTTGTTGCCACTCGTATTCAGCTAAATTACCAGTTCTTAATTTGTCGGCAGTTAACATTGTCTCTGTAGAAATAAGACGTGTAACTAGTTGAACAGATGACATTTCCAATGAGAAAAATGCGATTGGTTTTTGGAAGTCGACAGCTGCGTTGCGAGCGAGGTTAAGAGCGAAAGCTGTTTTACCCATACTAGGACGAGCCGCCAAAATAATAAGGTCTGACTTTTGCCAACCTTGAGTGATGCGGTCTAATTCGGTGTAACCAGACGGAACTCCTCTTAATGTAGCACCGTTGTTGCGAGCTTTCTCGATGTCGGAAATCGCCATGCTGACCAAGTCAGGCATCTGGTCGTGATTTTTCTTTAAATTATTCTCACTTATTTGGAATAATTTGTTCTCTGCTCTGTCAAGCAAATCGAAAATATCAGTTGTATCTTCATAAGCGTCTTTTATAATTTCAGATGAAATCACAATAAGTTGACGCTGAATATATTTCTGTAAAATAATACGAGCGTGATATTCAATATTAGCGGAACTTACAACACGATTCGTTAATTGTGAAATATAATAAGGGCCACCAACGACTTCTAGGTTTCCTGTACTTTTGAGTTGATTTGTAACGGTAAGAATATCAATTGGTTCTGATTTTCCGAATAAGTCCTTTATCGCAGTGAAGATTAACTTATGTGATTCTTTATAGAATACATCTGGTGTCAACATGTCGATAATGGCGTTGACAGCTCCTTTTTCGAGCATCATTGCGCCAAGAACTACCTCTTCTAAATCAATGGCTTGAGGTGGAACTCTGCCTTGATTGGCTAAAATTTCACTTGGAATGTTGGCTGATTTCGTCCTGCCAAAACTGGCTCTAGTATAATTTGTATTATCGTTGTTCATGCTTCAAAATTACAATAAAAATTATCATGTTAATTAAATGTTGATAACTTTTATTTAAAATATAATGTGTTGTAAATCAGTGTCTTATTTTAATAGGTATTTGTATGCTTTTTGTAGGCATTTATTCTCGTCTTCCATGTCCTGATTGACTAGAATTCTCTCTAACTCATTGTCGCTAGTTGCGTTAAGTATAATTCTGCTATGCTCGAACAGGCTTTCTGATGGAAATAATCCTTCGTAAATAGTTTTTAATGAAAAATCATATTTTGTCTTATTGTTGAAGAAATCTGAATTTTTCAAAATATCTTTTAAGTTAATTATTTTAAACAAAACATCTTTTGATTCGATTATATGGTATCGTTGCATCATCAGATTGATATTTTGAGGGGAGAAGTAAACTATTTTTTCGTAACGTTTCAGTTCTTCTGTCAAGATTTTCAAGCCATCTTCCATCTTAGAATAGTCGTCGAAACAATTCCATTCTATTGTTTCTCCAGTTTCGTTTGATAAAATTGAAAAGGCTAGAATTATTTCCTGATAAGGTTTGTGACCGTCCAAAATTGGAACAGCAGGCCTGTAAAACAATAAGTTAAGAAATGCTATAGAATCTGTTTTCTTTCCGATTAGATCGTAGAATTTTTTGTAATTGATATAAAATATGTTCTGTTCTAATGCGTCTACTTGATCTGTTTCTAATGAAAATGGATCTAATAACTTTTTGAAACTTCTGTTGTCTTGAACGCCGCTGTTGTATAAAGAAAACAATTCTTTGTCATTTAAAGCATTAGTATGAAGAAAACAATCCTTTTCGACTTTTTTCCAGCAATGTCCGACAAAATCGCATTTGTATGGAGTAAAACATTGAGTTCCAATATTTATACGAGGAGCATTGCTGAGATTTACAATATCTTTAAATTCATTAACTTTTTTGTCAATGACGTCTAATTGTTCTTCTGCATACTCTTTGACGGATTTGAAAACAAAAAGATTATTAATGTCAATTTCACCGTTTTTAACATAATTTTCATTAACATACATTAACTGCATGTCACTGATAGGAACATTACAGCCATTTAAGACATAATATTGAAGTGCGGCGTCTTTGTAATAAGTTTCGCTTAATGAAAGAGAGCTTTTTACTTCTATTGCGCGCCATTTGTCGCCGTCACGGACAAGGATGTCGAGCATGATGAGTGTGTCGTTATATATGAATATTGCTTCATACATCACATTGATATTCGGGTCGTTAAGATTCTGCATTGTCTGCTCGAACATCTTCCCGAATAGGTTTGGATTCGTCGGTGTCATGTTAACGCCGCCAGAAAAATATGACCTTGCTAAAACACCAACATCAGTTCCTCTTTTGAACTTAGCTCTTTGTTCGATGCTTAGTTTATCGCGCAAATATGGATGCTTTTTGTACATGTAAAGAGCTTTCGGACATTGTTCTCCTTTTATATATGTCGATTTTGAAAGTATATGCATCTTAATTATTTTTAACAATTGTTAATAATATTTTTCTTATACATCAGACTCATGCTTACGCCTCTTGCTATCATGAAAAATAGGAATGCAATCCACAATCCGTGATTGCCAAATCGAGGCATTAAAAAATACCATGACGGAATAAAAACAAAAATTGTAGATATTATCATGGTGTTTCTGATTGCTTTAGAAGCCGTGGCTCCAATATATATTCCGTCCCATATAAATGCTGCGAATGTTATCAATGGTATGATAATCATATATATATAATATGGCTGGATTCCTGTTAGTATCTCTGAATTGTTTGAAATTATTTTAACAAAAGTGCTTGGCGACAGCGCGTAAAGTATTGAAAATGGTATGCTTATGGAAAATCCCCAAATTAAAAGAAGTCTAATGACTTTTTGAAGATTTTCTTTGTCTTTGGAACCTACGAATTTGCCGACGAGAGCTTCTCCTGCATATGCAAAACCATCGGTAAAATAAGAGAAAATATAAAATGATTGTAATAATATCATATTGATTGCCAATATGTTATTGCCTAATTTCGCCGATTGGTTTGTGAAAAAAGCGATGCTTATAATCAATAGGAAACTGCGTATCATCAAGTCGCGATTGACTTTAAAGAATCGTTTCATTTTTTCTATGTCAAATAAAATTTTAGTATTTATCTTAACGAAATAAGATTTGTAATTTTTTATTAACATTATGATTGCTAAAGCTAATCCGCTGTATTGCGCAATTACGGTTCCTAAAGCGACGCCTTTTACATTTTGTTCAAATATTATCACTAAGATGAAACTGAAAATGATGTTCATTACATTAATTAATATGGCTATGAACATTGGGATTTTTGTGTTCTGCATTCCAACGAACCAGCCGTTGAGGCAGTAGAGCAGTATGTTTGCGGGAGCTGCCCAAATTCTAACATAAAAATATGTTATCGCCAAATTCTTGACATCATTGCTGCCGTCGAGTAGCAGGCTGCTGACTTTTGCAATTGGAATTTGCAATGACAGTATCAATATAATAATAGGTATTCCGATGGCTATGGCGCGATATAATGAATAAATAATTTCCGTTTTGTCGTTATTTCCATACGATTGGGCAGTAAATCCAGTTGTTCCAGCTCTTAAAAAGCTGAAAAAAGAGTACAGCACACTGAATATTGTTCCGCCCAAAGCGATGGCTCCGATGTATATTGCAGAGTCTAAATGACCCATTAAAATCATATCGACCAGTCCGAGTAATGGAATGGTTATGTTGCTGATAATGTTAGGTATAGCGAGTTTTAATATAGATCTATTCACTTGAAATACTTTTTTACAAAGATACAAAAATGAATTGTTTTTGGGGAGATGTTTTGTGTGGAAAATGAATCGGCAACACATTGTGGAGAGGTGTGGAAAATTTCTACACAATTCTACGTTGCATATTTGAAAAAAATATATTAAATTTGCAAAGTCTAATGTGATTATCAATAAATTGAAATAATTGTGCTAATTGTTTTCATTTGGTATGAAATTAGATTAAATAATATTGAATTGAACACTAACTTAATTAAAACTTAAAATAATGAAAAAAACTTTAACAATTTTGTCAGTAGCATTAGTAGCTTTCATGTTAAGCTCATGCGTAGAGAAATCAAAGAAGTACCAACAATTATTAGCAGAAAAAGAAGCTGTTGTAGTTGAAAATCAAAACATTGAAAAAGAATACAACGCAGCTCTTGGTATTATCAGCGATGTTGAAAATAATCTTAGTGCAATTCGCGATGCAGAAGGTTTGATGTTAATCAAAGGTGAAAACAACACAAGAAGAGACCAACTCAACTCAGAATTGATTCAAATTAAAGAAACTATGGCAATCAATCGTGCAAGATTAGATTCATTGTCAACAGTTATCGAAAAATCAAACAAAGATAGATCACAACTTCGTAGCACAATCAAGAAATTACAAGCTCAATTAGCTGAAAAAGAAGCTACAATCGTTGCTATGCAAGAACAACTTGCACAAAAAGATCAAGAAATCGCTGGTTTGAACACACAAGTTTCAAACTTGAACGAAGATCTTACAAAAGTTACAGCTGAAAAAGACGAACAAAGCCGTATCATTGCTGACCAAATCGTAGCTATGAACACAGTTTACTACATTGGCGCAACAAAGAAAGAATTAAAAGCTAACGGCATTTTAACAGCTAAATATATCTTGAGACAAGAAGTTCCAGCTGAATCATTCACAAAAGCTGACAAACGTGAAGTTAAAGAAATCGTTTTCGAAACAAAGAAAGCTAGAGTTCTTTCAGCTCATCCAACAGAAGCTTACACAATCGTTGTAAATGAAAATAATCAATCAGTATTACAAATTACAAACCCAGAATTATTCTGGAGTGTAACTAAATATTTGGTCGTTGTTACCAAATAATTTTCTGCTCGTTTTCAATATTATGGAAAAATCCGGTATCGCCAGATATCGGATTTTCTTTTTTGTCAAAATTAACTTGATTTGTCTTCCATTTTTTGTGAAATATTCTTAAATTTGCATTATGCATTAAGAGGTTTCATGAAATATGAAAAAGCGTATTTTAATAGTCGAAGATGATGTGGCATTTGGAACAATGCTGAATACTTGGTTTTCTAAAAATTCTAGAGACGCCAATTGGGTGTCAAAAATAGAATTGGCGAAACAAGAACTTCAAAATAATACTTATGACTTGGTTCTTAGTGATTTGCGTCTTCCAGATGGAGATGGAATAATCTTCCTTACATGGATGCGTGAAAATAATATAACGACTCCGTTTATAATAATGACCAGTTATTCTGACGTGCAAACCGCAGTCTCGGCAATGAAACTCGGTGCTTTTGATTATCTCCAAAAACCAATAAATCCAACGATTCTTCAACAGAAGATAGAAATGGCGCTGGAGCAGCCTATTGTTGAAGTGAAAAATGAAACCGAAAAAACATCTAAAAAAGTACAAAAATCAGCCAATAAGGTCGTGAGAGGTAGCAGCTCTGTGATGCAACGCCTGTATTCTCATATAGAATTGGTTGCACCGACAAAGATGTCGGTTCTTATTCTTGGTGAAAGTGGCACGGGAAAGGAATATATAGCTCGTATGATTCACGAGAATAGTAACAGAAAATCAGAGCCTTTTATCGCTGTGGACTGTGGTAGTCTTTCTATGGAATTGGCTCCGTCTGAATTGTTCGGCCATAAAAAAGGCTCGTTCACCTCTGCAATATCTGATAAAGAAGGCGTGTTCGTCTCTGCTAATGGCGGAACGATTTTTTTGGATGAAGTCGGAAATCTTTCATATGAGGTTCAAAAACAGTTGTTAAGAGCATTGCAAGAACAGAAAGTCCGTCCTGTCGGCTCGGCTGCAGATATAAAAGTAGATGTTAGAATTATAGCAGCGACTAATGAAGATTTGGAAAAAGCGATAGAGGAGGGCAGATTCCGCCAAGACTTGTATCATCGCATCAATGAGTTTTCAGTCAATGTTCCGCCACTTCGCGAACGAATGGAAGATATAGAAGAGTTTTGTTATCATTTTATAAATCAAGCAAATGACGAACTCGGAAAAAATGTCGATACAATTTCTGAAGATGTACTTTACATATTGAAACAACAAAGCTGGCATGGTAACCTTCGCGAATTGCGTAATGTTATTCGCCGTTCGGTATTGTTCGCAAAAGATAATGTGTTGAGAAAAGAAAATTTGCCTGATTTTCCTAAAGATAATAAAAATCAAATAGTTGTAAAAACAGAATCTCCAGAAATTCTAAGTCAGGATTTTAGCTTGAATAATAAAGCGAATGAAAAAGAACAAATTATCGCTGCTTTAAAACAAGCTCGAGGTAACAAGACTATTGCGGCAAAACTTTTGCAAATCGACAGAAAGACTTTGTATAATAAGATGCATTTGTATGGAATAGAATTGTGATTATTCTATTCCGAATTTTTCGTTCAAATATAAAAGAAAGTCATCGACATTATTCAAAAAATCGATTGATTTTTCTTTCCATTCAGGAAATGAACTTTCGTCTTTTCCCCTTGATTTGTCCATTCTTAACAGAAAATCAGCATTGTCTTTTTGATTTAATTGTACAAACATCGGATACATTTTATGACAAAGTTTAACCGCTTCTGAAAAATCATTAGCATTAATTATTTCATTGAATGTTATGATGTTATGAGAAGTGACTTCTGCAAATGTCGTAAGAATGTTGTTGATGTCGCTGTCATTGTCGAACATGGAACATAATTCTGGAAAATCATTCTGATATTTTGAAATATTATCGGTTCTGATGTCAAAATTAGTATTGAATAATAAAGCTAAATCATTGATAGAAAAAGGTTTTCTTAAATAATCGTCAAAGCCATTCTGGCAAGCAACCTCATTGTTATATTCAGAGCGCGCTGTCATTAAAACAACTTTCTTGTCTTTATTGATTTCCTTAACTTTTTTTAACACATCAAGACCGCTGAACGCACCCATTTCTCTGTCAGTCAATATTAAATCATAATTGTTAATATTGGTTAAGATTTTGTCAAATTCCAAAGAGGAATGACAAATTTCGCAACTTATTTCAAGTTTGTTTAGCATTG